>NZ_CABSIF010000014.1 GCF_902477725.1 uncultured Desulfovibrio sp.
CTCCTTCTTTTTTATTTAATTAGATTTTACCCTAAATTATTTTTTATTATTCATTTAGACACCATGATTTTATGTTGATATGATGGTTGATTGATATTGAAAAAATTGGAGCATGTATGAATTATAAATTACGGCTTGTCGCAAATGTTCTTACAAGTAAGGAAGAAAAGGTTTTTACCTTTCATGATGGGCTAAGAATGTCCATCGAACCCGTGGGCGATGGTAAAACAGTAAATATCACCCTGGGGGAAGATGAGACGTACAAAACTAAAGGTGCAGATGCCTTTTTGAAAAGGGCGGAAAAAATACTCAAGCAGCGGGCACAAAGTGAGTCTGGCGAGTCCTCAGAGAATCATGACGATATATTCAAGATTCTTTCCCTGTATGAGGGCTGCGGCCAGCGTCGTAGGTGATATGCGGCTGAAAATGGCGCAAGTTGCAGATAGTGTAATTTAATTTTTTATTACGCTTCTTTTGTGTTTAAAAACTGGCTTTGCCTATTAGGGCAGAGCCAGTTTTTGCGTCTATGCGCTGGAATTTGGCACGGACAGCGCTTGTCACAGGGGGTGCCGCACATGGTGCCTTGGGGGAAACCCTTTGGGAATTTTATTGATATAGGCAAAAGACTAATTGATATAATAATACATATAGCTTAATGTTGTGAGCAAGGGGAGGATATGAGAAATAAATTTTTTGGAGGAAATATGTTTAAACGGATTGCTCTTGCTGTAGCTCTGACTTTGAGCCTTTCAGTTCCTGCAATGGCTGAAAATTCCGGATTTTATGTGGGCTTGAAGTTCCTTGACTCCATCCAGAGCACGGGTTCCATGTCCAGAAGCGGTGCAGTTGTTAACGCCTTTGATGTCAAGAACTACTCGCAAAACACGGTGGGCGGCGGCATATATGCTGGCTATGACTTTTATTCCTTGAACCAGGTTCCCTTGCGCGCGGAAATTGAATACGACATCCGCACCAATTCGACCACCAGCTGGGAACTCAAAAATGGTGGCAAAGCTGCTGAGCTCAAAGGCACCTGGGGCCTTCAGACCCTGTTCCTCAACGCGTATTGGGATTTTCACAACAGCACGGCCTTCACGCCCTATGTTGGCGCGGGCCTTGGCATGGGCTTTCTCAAGAGCAAGTACGAAATTGAAATCCCCGGCGCGGGAAGCGAAAGCACCACCAATCTGAACACGGTTTTTGCGTGGAATGCAGGCGCTGGCGTTTCCTACGCTTTTACCGACAACATTTCCGCTGATCTTGCCTATCGCTTTGTGGGTCTTGGCTACTCGGAAACCGAAAAGACCATTTTGGGCGAAAAGCAGAAGCTTGGCATGGCACCCTATGCCAACGAATTCAGCCTTGGCCTGCGGTATACGTTTTAAGCACATTGTTTCATGACCACCTCCCTTCCTGGGGCCGTCCTGTGTGGGCGGCCTTTTTTGTGGGGGACACATGGATGGCATTCCGGATGCGAGCGCGCCTGTCGCTGGCTGCTCGTTGAAGCTGGTCGCGGGCTTTAGCAAGTACTTGTCGTTGGGGCCGCTTACCCGAGGCGCGAGGGGCAGTTCATTAGTCGCTGAAAGAGAGCAGATAGCGGGAGCTTCTGGGGAAGGGCGGATAGCAATTTTCGAAGTTATCACGAATAAGGTCACGGATAGTAAAGGGTTCGCCAAAAGAAAAAGGAGTTACTGTTTCCAGTAACTCCTTGAAATCTGGCGGAGAGGGGGAGATTCGAACTCCCGGTACGCTATTAACGTACACACGATTTCCAATCGTGCTCCTTAGACCAGCTCGGACACCTCTCCATTCGGTGTTGTGCACCGCTCAAAGCCGAATACCTATATAGCAGGCATTTGGGAATTGCAAGAGAAAAAATTGAATCAGGGCAGTTTGTTGCAAAAAAAGTTGTCGTGAGGGCAGCAATCGGCCCAATGCGGTGCGCCCTTTCCTGTTCGCCGCACAGGCATCGGCCCTGGCGAAGCCCCACAGCACAGCAAAGCGTCCAGAGCAAAGGCCACAGACCAAAGTCCCACAGCGCCCCCTAAGAACAAAGGCCCACCCGGAATCCCGGACGGGCCTTGCATGATATATCAACAGGGCTGCTTGCCGATCGGCCTTGGCTAATCGTCTTTGCGGTCCTTGTTTTTTGTCTCGTCGTCTTTGCGCTTTTTCTTGGTGGTCTGCGCGGCGCGATAAAAAGCCCACAGGCCAAAGATCGCCATAACGGTAATGCCCACAGCGTTGAGTGTCAGGATGTCCATTATATGATCCTTCTGACGGCATCAGGCTGCTGAGGCCGCGCCATTGCGCAAGCGCGCGTTCTTGTTCTTGTCCGCAGGGGGTTAGCCCATCACGCCTATGGTGCTGAAGCCGCTGTCCACATAGATTACCTGGCCCGTCACAGCGTGGGCAAGGTCAGAGGCGAGGTACAGGGCCGTGCCGCCCACGTCGCCGGTGGTGACGTTGCGGTGCAGCGGGGCGTTGCGGTCAACAATGTTGCACAGATCCTTCATGCTGGAAACAGCAGAAGCGGCAAGGGTCTTGATGGGGCCAGCGCTGATGGCGTTGATGCGGATGCCCTTGGTGCCAAAGTCGCAGGCAAGGTAGCGCACGGAGGCCTCAAGAGCGGCCTTGGCAACGCCCATGACGTTGTAGCCGGGAATGACCTTGGTGGAACCGTGATAGGTCATGGTCATGATGGAAGAACCCTCGTGCAGCAGGGGTTCAAATGCGCGACAGACGCCGGTGAGCGAGTATGCCGAAACATCCAGGGCAAGGCGGAAGCCCTCGCGGGAGGTGTCCACAAAGCGGCCACCCAGGTCTTCGCGATTGGCAAAGGCCACGGAATGCACAAGAATATCCAGATCGCCCCACTTCTCTTTGACCAGATCTGCGGCGGCCTGAATCTGCGCGTCATCGCACACATCGCACTGGAAGGTGAATTCACCGCCAAGCTCTTCGCTCAGGGGGTCAACGCGTTTTTTGATGGCATCGCCCACATAGTTGAACGCCAGTCGGGCGCCCTGTTCCCTAAGGGCATTGGCAATGCCGTACGCGATACTTCTATTATTGGCCAAACCCAGTATAAGAGCTTTCTTTCCTTGCAGCAGCATGGATCCTCCTGAAAAAGCAACACAAACCGAACGAGTCGGCACTAAAGTGTATCAAAACAGCGGCAGCGCGCGCCTGGGCGAAAAAAACGCACAATATACTCGGCGCTGTCGGACAGTGGACGGCAGGTCGATGGTACAGCCCGGCGCTTTTGTGAAAAAAGTGCCTAGGCTCCCACGCCAAAGGCGCGCCCGGCACTGTTGTACCGGACGCGCTCAAATTTTTTACTTTGTAAGGATGTCGTAAGCTTCCTGGTAGCGGTTCGCCGTGGCCTTGATGATTTCTTCCGGCAGGGCGGGCGGCGGGGGCTGCTTGTTCCAGGGCTGTTTTTCCAGCCAGTCGCGCAGGTACTGCTTGTCAAAGCTGGGCTGGCCCTGACCTGGCTGATACTGGTCAGCGGGCCAGAAGCGGGAAGAATCGGGCGTGAGCACTTCATCAATGAGGTGCAGTTTGCCGTCAATAAAGCCGAATTCAAACTTGGTGTCCGCCACGATGATGCCGCGCCCGGCGGCGTAGGTGCGCCCGGCCTCGTAAATGGCAAGCGTGGTGCGTTCAACCTGGGCGGCGGTTTCCGCGCCGAGCAGTTCCGCAGCCTGGGCCACGCTGATGTTTTCATCGTGCTGGCCCAGTTCGGCCTTGGTGGAGGGCGTAAACAGCGCAGGTTCCAGCTTGTCGGATTCGCGCAGGTTGGCGGGCAGCTTGTAGCCGCACAGGGTGCCGGTGGCCTTGTAATCCTTCCAGCCGGAGCCGGTGATGTAGCCGCGCACAATGCACTCCACGGGCAGGGGCTTGGCTTTGCGCACGATGACGGCGCGGCCTTCAAGCTCGTCCTTCCAGGGGGCCAGAGCGGCGGGGAAGCGGTTCACATCGCTTTCAATCAAGTGATTGGGAATGATATCCTTGAACTTTTCCATCCAGAACAGGGTGATCTGGTTAAGAATCACGCCCTTGTAGGGGATGGGTTCGTTCATGATCACATCAAAGGCCGACATGCGGTCAGTGGTGACAATGAGCAGTGTTTTTTCGTCCACATCATAGATGTCGCGCACTTTCCCGCGAGAAAGAAGGGGATAGGCGCTGATCTCGGTTTTTACCACGACTTTCATGATGGCTCCTGATTCCTCTGGCTCTTGCTATTTCTTCCCGCGCGCTTCAACGGAGCGGGCGTGGGCTTCCAGGCCTTCCAGCCGGGCAAGGGCGGCTATGGACTGCATGTTCTGCTGTAAAAAGGTTGAAGAAGCGGCCACGATGCTGGTCTTTTTGCAGAACGTCTGCACCGAAAGAGCCGATGAAAAACGCGCCGTTCCCAGTGTGGGCAGCACATGGTTGGGGCCGGCAAAATAGTCGCCCACAGGTTCTGGGCTGTGCTGGCCCATGAATACGGCCCCGGCATGGCGAATAAAGGGCAATACGGCCCAGGGGTCGCGGGTGCACAATTCAAGATGCTCCGGGGCCACCATATTGGCAACCGCCACTGCTACGGAAAGATTGGGCGTGACCACAATGGCGCTCCAGTCTTCCAGCGCGCGGGCTGCGGTGGTGGCTCTGGGCAGGGCGGCGCACTGCTTTTTCAGCTCCTGCTGGAGGGCATCGGCCAGACGGGCATCGTCAGTGATGCAGATAGCCGAGGCCAGGGCATCGTGCTCCGCCTGCGAAAGCATATCCGCAGCAAGCCATGCAGGGTTGGCGGAAGAATCGGCCAGCACGAGCACTTCGCTCGGCCCGGCGATCATATCAATGCCCACAGTGCCCTGCACAAAGCGCTTGGCAGTGGTGACAAAAATATTGCCCGGCCCGGCAATAACATCCACAGGCTGAATGGTCTGCGTGCCGTAAGCCATGGCCGCAATGGACCATGCCCCGCCAACGCGGTAAACTTCATCAATATCAAGTAGATGTGCGGCGGCAAGGATGTGCGGATTTACCGTGCCGTCCTTGCGGGGCGGCGTAAATACGGCCAGACGCGGCACGCCAGCCACCTGGGCGGGTATGGCGCTCATGAGCAGGCTGGAAACGAGGGGCGTATTGCCGCCCTGACCGCCGGGAACATACAGGCCGCCCGCGTCAACAGATGTGACCTGCTGGCCGAGAATGCTGCCGTCCGGGCGGGTGAGAAACCACGATTTCTCAACCTGCGCTTCGTGGAAAGAACGTATATTGGACGCAGCCTCGCCGATGATTTCGCGGCTTTCAATGGTGACTGAGGCTGCCGCCTTGGCTATTTCCTGTTCGCTCACGCGCAGGGGCGGAGCAAAATCAGGGCAGTCAAAATTGCGCGTGTACTCCACAAGGGCCTCGTCGCCCTTTTGCCGCACAGCGTTGATAATGTCGGTTACGGCGCTTTCCACCCCGTTGCCGGGATTGTGCCGCCCTTGCAGCCACTGGGCCAGCGCGGGCCATTCCTGTTCATGTTGGAGCGTCAAAATTCGGCATGTCATAGTGCTGTTCCTCTTCTGGTTCGCGCAATATACAGAAGCCGCCGCAGAATGTCGAGGCGCAGATGTCTGTCAGCTGGCGCAAGTGCTGGAGCCGTGGAGCCGGAACAAAACTTTTTGCAGTTACGGCAGCGCCTTGACAGGGTGGACAAGCATACTTACTTAACGGAAAGCATCGTGACCCCGCCGGGGTCGACTCAGGAGGAAGCATGCAGCGTCATAAAATGAACCACTCATTCGGACAGCAAGGCAGCCAGCAGGGCGGCCAGGCGGATAACCGGGCAGAATGCCAGCCCGAAAGGCCGGAAGATGGTTTTCTTGAAGAGGACGGTATTCTGTTCGGTCAAAATGCGGGCAAAAACCCCGCTGCCGATTCCGTGCAGGAGTCTGATACTGCCCCGGCAGACAAGGCGGCTTCAGCCGAAGGCCTTGAAGAGCGTTGCAAGGCGGAGCTGACAGAAATGCGCCTGCGCAATGCCGCAGAAATGGACAATTTCAAGAAGCGCCTCACGCGCGAGCATGAAGAGCAGATGCGCTACGCGGCTGAAAAGGTCTTGGGCGACCTGCTGCCCACGCTCGATAACCTTGATCTGGCCCTGCGTTACGGCAGCAAGAGCGAAGCCTGCAAAGACATGTTGCAGGGCGTGGCCATGACCCACAAGCTCCTGCTTGATGCGGTGGAAAAGCACGGCCTCAAGCCCCTGGGCGAGGAAGGCGAAGAATTTGATCCCAACGTGCATGAAGCCGTGGGGTTTGAAGACCGCCCCGATTTTGCTCCCAACTCTGTGGCGCGTGTGCTGCAACGGGGTTTCAAGCTGGGAGAGCGTTTGCTCCGTCCCGCCAAGGTGATGATAAAACAGTAATTTTTTTTACGCGGTTTTTCGGCCCGGTGGTTTATGCTGCCGGGCTTTTCTGTTTTTTGCGCTTGGGTGCCGCGCTTGGCAGGGATGGTGTGGCGATGCCTGCCTTTCGGGCAGGGGCTGGGCAATGGCGGAGTCAGGCAAAGCAGGCCTGTACAATGTGCATGTAAGTTTTGTCGCTATCTACCTTACATATCTGAATATTTCTCGGCGATGCTGCGGAACTGCTCCTGCATGGCCAAAAAGGCGTCCACCACTTCGGGATCAAACTGGGTTCCGCGCCCTTCCAAAATAATGCGCATGGCTGTTTCGTGCGGCATGGCGGGTTTGTAGACACGCTTGCTGCGCAGGGCGTCGTACACGTCGGCCACGCTCATAAGGCGGGCGGAAAGCGGAATGTCCTTGCCAGCTATCCCACGCGGATAGCCCTTGCCGTCCCAACGCTCGTGGTGGCAGTAGGCAATGTCGCTGGCGATGCGCAGAAAGGAATTTTCCCCCAAAAATTTGTCAGCCGAGGCCAGCACCGCTCGCCCCAGCGTGGTGTGTTCCTTCATGGCCTCGTATTCCTCATCGGTGAGGGGGCCGGGCTTGTGCAGTACTGTGTCTGCAATGGCGACCTTGCCAACATCGTGCAGCGGCGCTGAAAGGTAGAGCCACGAAATGGCATCGGCATCCAGCTCGTCCCTGTACTCAGGCAGTTGGGAAATATAGACGGCCAGCGCCTTCACATAGTTCTGCGTGCGTTTGATGTGCGCACCGGTTTCCGTATCGCGCCATTCAGCAAGGCTTGCCATGGCGTGAATAGTGGCTTCCTGCGTGAGGGCAAGCTGGCGTGTGCGGGCAAGCACCAGGTCGTTCAGGTGGTCGCGGTAGAGTTTGAACTTGAGCTGGTTGGCTACGCGGTTGCGCACCAGCGAGGAGCGGAAAGGCTTGGTTATGTAATCCTGCGCGCCCAGCGAGAGGCCCTTGGCTTCGTCGGTTTCTTCATTCTGCGCCGTAATGAACATAACCGGGATGTCACGGGTCTGCGCATCGCTGCGCAGGCGCTTGCACACTTCATACCCGTCCATGCCGGGCATGATGACGTCAAGCAGGATCAGGTCTGGCGGGGGCTGCCGCAGGGCCAGACGCAAGGCGTCTGTGCCGTTTTTGGCAAACATGATTGTGTATTTGTCGCGCAGGCATTCACTGAGAATGCGCAGGTTTTCAGGCGCGTCATCCACAAGCAGGATGATGTTGCGCCTGTGTACCTGGGATGGATCGGCGGTTTCTTCTGCCCAGTTCATGACTTGCCCCGTGTGAGCACGGGCAGGCGGGTGGCTAGATGTTCGCCCAGGCGGCGCACCATGCGGCTTTCTGCCGCTGTGAGCACGTCATAGGTTTTGCCCGCCACCGGTTCTGCATCGGCATAAATACCTCGGGCAATGACATCATCGTGGCGGTTTTTCAGTGTCCAGCGCGCCTCAAGCACGGCCTTGGAATCGAAATTGCCGTCCAGTCTCTGCAAATCCACAAGCAGCACATAGTCGGCGCGGGTGTCGTCGCCCGGCGCAAGCACATTCAGCCCCACGGCCAACAACGGCGGGGTCAGCACTTCCTGCACCACGCGGCGCACACCATGCCCCACGGGCTCCGCCCAGGCGTGAAATTGCGAAACAACAAGCTCTGTCTCACCATTCACACGGCTGACAATACTGTTGCGGTCAAGATAATCCGGCACAGAGACCTGCGCCACGCGCAGGTTTTTTGTGGGCAGCGTGTCGGCCTTGACCGGGTCAATGGCGCTTTCAAGCAGATAGTAGCGCGTGGGTGTGCTGCGCGCGCAGCCGCTCAAAAGTGTGAACAGCACCAGCGAAAGAAGAAGGATTTTGCGTTGCATCAGCGTGTTCCTTGCTTGCCCCGCAGCAGAGCTTCGGGATTACGTTCAAGCATTTCGGCCAGGGCGCGCATAGAGCGCATGGTATCGGTGCTCTCTTTGAGAAGGCGGCGCAGGTCGTTCATGGTGGGCGAATCGCGCCCCAGAATACCCTGGGCCGATGCTGTGACCACGCGCAACTGATCTGCCGCAACTGCCATGCTCTGCATGGCTTCGCGGAAGGAAACCAGCGTGGCGGGCAGCTCTTTTTCAACAGAGGCGCTGGCCGTGCTCAGGCTTTTGAGAACCTGTTCCGTATTGGTGCGCATGGAGCCTTCGTGCAGAATGCCGTGGGCTTCCTGAAAGGTGTTGGTGAATGCCGTAAGCGCCTTGCCCAGCTTGTCGTCACTGAGGCCGAGCGCAAGGTTTTGCAGCACGGCGCTGAAAGAATTTACCATCTGCTCCAGCGGCATCTGCGAGAGCGTGCTTTGCAGCGTATCAATGGGCGAAGGAATGGTGGGGATTTCCATATCCGGCGTAGCGGAGCGGAAGTTGGCCGCCGTGGAAGGATAAAAATCAAGCTCCACGCGGTATTGGCCGGTGATGAGGCTTTGTAGTTGCAGCCGTCCACGCAGGCCGCGCTGCACCATGCGGCGTATGATTTCCTGCTGAAACGACTCTGAGGGCGCGGCATTGCCGCTGGCGCGTACAAAGCTGCGTTCGTCAATGCGGATATAGACGGGGATGGTCACGTTTGAATCCCGCGCGTTGGCAACCAGATTGATGCGCGTGACGCTGCCCATGGGCACGCCCCTGAACACAACCGGCGCGCCCGTGGAAAGTCCGCTGACCGAGCCATCAAAGTACATCACATATTCAAGGTCATTGCTGAAAAGGCGGCCACCGCCGAGCAGCATGATGCCCAGCACCAGCAGGGCCAGGCCCCCCAGCACAAAAGCGCCGACAGTTGTTTTGTATGACTGCGAGTTCATCAGGATTGTTCCTTGTGCGAAGTTGCAGCGTGCGAAGTTGCCGCCGGGGCGTTTTCGCCTGCGTCTTCATTCCGGTCGCGCATGCCGCCTCTGGTCAGAAAGAGCTTTGCGCTTTGTTCTGTATTGGGATCTTTCACCAACTCGCTGGGATTACCGCTGGCAGTGACCGTTCTGCTCTGCGCATCCAGAAAGATGCTGTTTCTGGCTATGGTAAAAATGCTCGGCAATTCGTGAGAAACAATAACAAACGTGGTGCCCAGACTGTCGCGGAGTTCCAGTATCAGGTCGTCAAGCAGCCGGGAGCTGACAGGGTCAAGCCCTGCAGAAGGCTCGTCCAGAAAGAGAATCTGCGGATCAAGCGCCAGCGCCCGGGCAAGCCCCGCGCGTTTGCGCATGCCGCCGCTGATCTCCGAGGGATAATAATCTTCAAATCCGGCCAGACCCGCAAGAGCCAGTTTGAGCGAGGCCTGCTCCCGGATTTCATCATCGGTAAGATCAGTGTACTGCTGCAGGGGCAGACCTACATTTTCCGCCAGCGTCATGGAGCTCCACAACGCACCGCCCTGAAAGAGCACGCCCGTGCTGCGCATGATGCGGCTGCGGCTTTCTTCCGTGCCAGCCCAGAAATCCTCGCCATTATAGCAAATCTGCCCTTCCTGCGGCTCCTTGAGGCCCATGAGCACACGCAACAGGGTGCTTTTGCCGCAACCGGAGCCGCCCATGACCATGAAAATGTCACCCACGCGCACGTCAAACGACACGTTGCGCATGAGCACAAAGGAGCCGAAGGCCACCGTAAGGTCGCGTACCCTGATGCGCACGTCTTCATCCGATACGGTTGGGGCCGGGCTGGACGGGACAGAGCCGGGTGCGTCCGTATTGGGCAGGATAATGGAGGGCTGGGCGGCGTCAGGCATGTTACACATCCAGCACGTTGCAGATAACGGTGATGATGGCGGTAGCCACAATAATGCCCACAATGGCCTGCACCACCGCCGTGGTGGTGGCCTGGCCCACAGCCTGTGCGCTGCGCCCGCAGCGTATGCCCTGATAGCAACCGGCCACGGCCACAATGGCTCCGAAAACCGTGCCGTACACAAGGCCGATAATCATATGCTTGAAGGGCACCATCTGGATGGTGGCGTTAATGTATTCCATGGGGTTCAGTCGCAACATGGTGGTGCCCACAAGAAAACCGCCGATAATGCCCATGAGGTCGGCATACAGGGTCAGCAGGGGTATCATGGCCATGAGAGCCAGCACACGCGGCAGCACAAGAAAGTCGTGGGGAGAAATGCCGAGTGTGGAGAGGGCGTCCACCTCTTCGTTGACCTGCATGGTGCCGATAAGGGCGGCGTAGGCCGCGCCCACCCGGCCCGCCATGACCACGCCCACCATGATGGCCCCCATGACACGCAGCATGCCGATGCCCACAAGGCCCGCAACGTAAATCTGCGCGCCAAACTGGGTGAGCTGCACCGCGCCCACAAAGGCCAGAATCAGGCCAAACAGCAGGCTGGTGAGCGAAATGATGGGCAGGGCGGCCACGCCGCATTCGTGCATGGCTGCAAACAGATCCATGGGGCGCATCTTGGCCTTGCCAAGAAACAGCCGCCAGATGGAAAGCACAATCTCGCCAAGAAAATTAAGAAAGTCCTCGATCTTGGGCCGCAGAGCCAGCACGCTTTCGCCCACGCGGGTCACAAAGCCCACATCGGTTTTGCTGCGTTCAGAGCCTGCCTTGGCAGGAACCGCAAAGGCCAGTTTGATAAGGCGCTCGAGGCCTTCGGGCAGTTCCGTGTGCACCGGCAGATCACGGGCGCGCGCCGCCTTGACCATCTGCACCAGAAAAACCAGCAGGGTGCTGTCCCACTGTCCAAGGGCGGCGCTTTCAAGACGCACTTCGCGGATGCGCTGGTCGGCTGTCTGGCTCAGGGCGGCCATGGCCTCCTGTGGCCAGGGCTCGTCCAGATTCCAGCGCCCGCCAACGCTTACGCGCAGCAGCGGCCCTTGAACAGATACGGTCACTTGCGGACTTGTTTCCATCACTATACTATACGCGTAGCATAACATCTTCGCAAGCATCCTTGCCTGCGAACCATTTTGAAACCTTTTTGAAACTCCAAACCACCGGGCTGTCATGTCGCTGAAACAACGCCTCAATCTTTCTGCCGAGCCTGTCTTTCTTATGGACGGCTCTGCCTTTATATATCGCGGTTTTTTTGCCAACAAGAACATGCAGCGTTCCGACGGCTTTCCCACCAATGCGCTGGTGGTGGTAACGCGTGTGCTGCTGCGCATTCTGCGCGATGAGCGGCCCTCCCATTTTCTCTTCGTCAAGGACGGCAAGGGCAAGAACTTTCGTCATGATCTGTACCCGCTGTACAAGGCCAACCGTGATGCCACACCTGAAGATCTGGTGCGGCAGATGGATCCCATTGTGCGCATGGTCAAGGCTCTTGGCATTCCGGTTGAAATTTCCGACGGCTGCGAGGCTGACGACTGCATAGCCTCGCTGGCAGCGCGTTTTTCCGCCCAGCGGCCCGTGGTTATTGTGAGCGGAGATAAAGACCTCAAGCAGTGCCTCGGCCCCAACGTGTACATGTGGGACCCTGCATCCAAGGAAGAAAAACTGCTCTCGGCCGCGGATTTTACGGCGGAAAGCGGCCTCAGGCCAGACCAGTGGGCCGATGTGCAGGCTCTTGTGGGCGACACGAGCGATAATATCCCCGGCGTACCGGGCATCGGCCCCAAGACGGCGCAGAAAATTTTTGAAATATGCCCCACGCTTGAAGACATACGCGACCATTTTGCCCTGCTTGGGCCCAAGATTCAGGACAAACTGCGCGACCACCTTGAAAACATGTTTTTGTGGCGGCAGCTCACGGCCCTTTCGCTGGATGTGTGCACCGGGCTGACCCTTGACGATATGGCCGTCAATCCGCTGGATGAAGCCCTGTGCGCCAGCATGGCGGAAGAATTTGAACTGCATGCCCTGCGCCGCGACATGGCAACGCTCGCCCGTTTGCAGCGCAGCGCCCCCGCCGGTTCGGCAACGGCCCAGACGGGCCTTGCAGCTGAGGGGTCTGCACCGAATGCTGGCTCAAATACTGGTGCGGATGCTGGCGCGTCTCGCCCGTCTGCTCAGGGTTCTCTTGCCCAGAGTTCGCTGATGGCTGTCGCCGAAAAATCTCCTTCAAGGACGCGCCCCGCAGCTGGGGCAGGCCCACAGATGAGCCTGCTGGATGTGGCCGACGAGCCCGAGGCTCCGCTGCTGAGCGAAGCAGGGCAGTTGCCTCCCTGCGCAGGGCTGGAGGCCGCAATCATCTGGCCCGGCGGGCCGGGCAAACCGCCCCACGTGGCGGTGGCTGGCGGCGATGATTTTCGTTGGGGCGGCAGTGTGGAAGACCTCTGCACGTGGCTTGCCGGGGCGCAAAGGCTTGTGACGTCTGACCTCAAGGCCCAGTTGATTGCCGCCGCCTGCTGGCGCCAGCTGCCTTCCGAGGCCAATCCTCCGTTTTTCTTTGATCTTGGCCTTGCCGCCTACCTCATTAACCCCGAGGAAAGCGACTACGGCTGGCCCCGTCTGGCTGTGCGCTGGGGCATACCCCTGCGCGAAGGACAGGGCGGCAACGGCCCGGCCAGCATGGCCCTGCGCATGGCCGCTTCCATGGAGCAGCGGCTTGAGGCTGACGGCCTGCTCGAGCTGTACCGCACACTTGAACTGCCGCTCACGCCTGTGCTGGCCCAGATGGAGGCGCGCGGTGTCGCCATTGACGCAGCGGCCTTTCAGTCCTTTCTTTCAGACGTGCAGGGCGAGATCGACAGGCTCACGCAGGAGGTTTTTGCCGCAGCGGGAACCACGTTCAACATCCGCTCGGCCCAGCAGCTCGGCGAGGTGCTGTTCAACACGCTCAAGCTGCCCTCGCCGCGCAAAACTCGTGGCGGACAGGCATCCACCAATCAGGAAACACTGGAAAAACTGGCCGGGCAGCATCCCGTGGTAGAGAGCATCCTTCAGTTCCGCAAACTGGAAAAAATGCGCTCCACCTATCTGGATCCCCTGCCGCGTCTTGTGGATCCGCGCGGGCGCATCCATACGACCTTTAACCAGAAGGCCACGGCCACGGGGCGGCTTTCGTCCAGCAATCCCAATCTTCAGAACATCCCCGTTCGCGGGCCGCTAGGCAAGCGCATGCGCTCGTGCTTTATCGCCGGGCCGGATCACGCCCTTGTTTCCGCCGACTATTCGCAGGTTGAACTGCGCGTGCTGGCCCACATGTCGCAGGATACGGCCCTGCTTGAAGCCTTCCGCAACGGCGAGGACATTCACGCCCGCACGGCGGCTCTGGTGTACGACCTGCCGTCCAACGAGGTCAGCCCCGACCAGCGGCGCAATGCCAAGACCATCAATTTTGGTCTTATCTACGGCATGGGCGCGCAAAAACTGGCTCAGGAACTGAAAATTACGACCAATGAGGCCAAGGAATTCATTGCGCGCTATTTTGAGCGGCTCACAGGCCTTAAGCAATTCTATGAAGAGGTGGAGGCCGCTGCCAAGCGGCAGGGCTATGTGACCACCCTTGGGGGGCGGCGGCGCTTGCTGCCCGATATTCATTCCGCCAACGGGCAGAACTACGCGCTGGCGCGGCGGCAGGCTATCAATACCGTGATCCAGGGGTCAGCGGCGGATATCATCAAGCTCGCCATGCTGGGTGTGGCCCATGATGCGGAGTTGAAGCGGCTGGATGCCCGGTTGCTCTTGCAGGTGCATGACGAACTTTTGCTGGAAGTGCCCACGGAGGCTGCGGCTGCCGCGGGTGAGCGGGTGGCGGCGCTTATGGGCGGGGTCATGCCGGGCGGCGTGGCTTTGTCTGTGCCTCTTGTCGTTGATTGGGGGCTGGGGCGTGATTGGGGCTCCGCCCACTAGCACTAGGGGGCAAGCGTCTTTTGTTCTCAGGCTGCGTCAGACTGCGGCGGCTTTTTCGGTCGAGTGCCAAAGAGCACACTCCCTCAAAGCCGCCTTGTCTTCCTTGCCTGAGAACAAAATCCATCTTGCGCCGGGAAAGCGCGGCATGGAGGGGCTTTTTGTTTCTGGCTGCGTCAAAACGGTTTTTTATTCCGGTCGAGTACCATAAGTGTACACTCCCTGCATAAAAAAATCGTTTTTCCTTGCCAGAAAGCAAAAATCCCCGCCATGCTGGGTTGCTTTGCAGTTTGGGGAGAGCCTGTCAGGCTGATTTACGCAAACCCGACTTTTGCGGCCTGAATGCGTCAGCGCCGGGATTTTGATGCTCACGTACTTGAGTACGCTGCGCTCAAAATCCCGGCGCTTCCTTTTCAGGCCGCAAAACGCGTATTTTGCAAATTCGCCCAACACCAACCATCGCCTTCGCATTCGCTCCGGCGAGTTTAAGGAAGGCGACTCCACGACCAGCTCCTGATGGCGAGTTGGGTGAAAGGCAGTGAAGGCAAGAAGTGCAGAAAGGCAATGGGAAGGAGAGCAGCGGATAGGTTGTAACGCGGGCTGAGGCTGTGAGGCCGATATGCGAAGTTTCAGTTTCCGATTTGGTGGTAGCTTGATGAGGCAGGGTCGGCACGAATTTTGTTTTTTTACTGCTTCTGAAAGAGTGCAAGTATACGTTTCACGGCAGAAATCAGTCCAGAG
The DNA here is from genome assembly GCF_902477725.1 of uncultured Desulfovibrio sp. Classification (NCBI taxonomy): domain Bacteria; kingdom Pseudomonadati; phylum Thermodesulfobacteriota; class Desulfovibrionia; order Desulfovibrionales; family Desulfovibrionaceae; genus Desulfovibrio; species uncultured Desulfovibrio sp. Next base: position 14,925 of record NZ_CABSIF010000014.1, read on the forward strand.
CCTCTCTTGCAACTATTTAATTTATCAGTGGTATTTGGCTGTAACGGAAATTATCCAAAGCGGAAGCGCACTCTGGCATTTACGCGGCGCGGAGGGAGATCGCCTGAGCGAGCAAAGCGAGGGAAGGAAGCTCCCGCAGCGATAGCCGCGTTGCCCTCGTTGCCTGATGGGAATTGAAAACGCCTCTTAGGGGGTGTTCCGGGGGGAGTGCAGAGGGGGCCAAGGAGGGGCGCAGCCCCTAACAGGCCCCCTCTGCCCCGCGCCGGGGAGGCGCATAACCTTCGCCGAAAGGCGAAACCAAGTGCCCGCAGGGCAGCAAACCAAATCATTGTGGCCAGAGAGCGGAACCCCGTGCCCGAAGGGCAGCAAAAATCCGTTATCTGCCAGCCGCGCAGCGACGAAAAACAACACTCCCACCCTTAAGATACGCTTCCAGCCCGCCGGGCAACTGAAACCGCGTATTCCCTCGCCCCTTGGCAAGGGCATCATCCAAGGCCAGCAATGTGCGTGCCCGTGCCTGACCGTGAATCTGTCCCGTACTGTCAGAATCCTCGTCAGCATTCCCCGCCGCAGGGCGGCACAAAAACCGCACAGCCCGCACATACAGGCGCAATCGGGCAGCCGGGTGCAGCCCTGCCAGCAACTTCGCGGGCAAGGTCAGGCTGGGGCCTTCGGCGGCGTCTTCATTCTTCCGCAGCTCCGTGTCATTCTTCCCCACAATCCACGGATGCTCAGCCAGAGCCGCATCCAGCGCCGTGTTCCAGTAATCCTCATCCATGCGGGCCATTTGCCAGAGATCGTGCAGGGTGCGATCTAAGGAGGGATTTTCTTCGCGCAGCAGGGGCAGCACATCCAGCCGCAGCCTGTTGCGCTTGTAGTGACGGCTCTGGTTGCTGGCATCCTCGCGCCAGTCAATGCCACATTCGACCAACAATGTTCTCAGCGTTTGCGTGGCCGTTGCTAGCAGCGGGCGCAGCAGATGGCGCTCGTCATCGCGGGCGGCCATGCCGCCAAGGGCAGGCCATCCTGTGCCCCTCGTGAGGCGCAGCAATACGTCCTCGCTCACATCGCCAGCGTGATGCCCCAGGGCGATAAAGTCGGCCCCCACGGCGACGCGCTCCTGCTCAAGCAGGGCATAGCGCAACCGCCGGGCGGCATCTTCAATGCCAATGCCGCTGTTTTCGGCCAGACCACGGACATCGGCTTGTCGCACGGTGCAGGGTATGTTCAGGATGTTGCATAGCTGGAGTGTGAATACGGCGTCTTGCGAAGATTCTTCCCGCAAGCCGTGGTCAACGCTCAGGGCGTGGAGGCTCAGCCCCAACCGTGGGGCCAGCAGGCGCAGCACGAGGGCCAAGGCCGTGGAATCTGCCCCGCCGGAAAGGGCCAGCAACAGCCGCGAACCCTTCGCAAGGCCAAGCTGCGTCAGGCAGAAGCGCTCCACCTCAAGGCAAAGACGGGCCGCGGCGGGCGGGATGTTTTGCAGCATAGGTGCGGATTTGATCATGGCATGCCTGCGGCAGCGAAAGTGGGGGGCAAAAGATCGCCCGGAGAGATTGGAATTTGTGAAACCGGGAATGACCGATGCAGGAAGGTTTTTGGGGGGCATGTGCCGCCCAAAATCCGTATCAAAAACCGAGCCTGGGGGGGCTGTCTATAACTCAATGATTTTGCGCCAAGGGCAAGGAAAAAGGCTTTTTTTACAAAAGGAGTGTACTCTTACGGTACATGACTGGAGTAAAAAATACCCTTTTGACGCAGCCAGTTGGACAAAAGAATGAGTTAGAGACTGACCCTAAGCTGGACTGATGCCCAGCTCGGCCAGCAGGTTCTCAAGCCATACGATCATGCGGTCGCGCAGTTCGGGCGAGGCATAGTGCACACACTCGCAGCGCATGCGGCCACGCGCGCGCACCAGCAGTTCAAGGCGCACAAAATTTTCTTCAATTTCAAGCCCCATGACGTGGGGGCCGCAGCTTTCCTCATGCTCCTGCTGCACAGGCGAGAGCATGGCGGCGGGAACGGGCAGCCAGAAGAGGCCGTCCATGCCCGAGGTAAGCTCCATCTCGGTGAGGGTGGCACTCAGTTTTGCGGTATCTTCTTCTGTAATGTCGTCAATTCCGTACCAGCGCATCAGTGTTCCTCCGAATAAGGGCAGCCAGTTTTATCCAGATTGAAAATACGGCGCGCAATGCTGATGCGCGGGCCGTTGCCCTCCTGGGACATGCTGCCGCGCTTGAGAAACATGATGGGGTCATGGTTGAGCTTGCGCACCAGAGCGCCCACCAGAGCCTCAAGGGCATCGCGGGTTTCATCGTTCACCGGGCCAAGCCTTTTGAGGGTCTTGGCAAGTTCTTCCTGTCCCATGCGTTCGCCGCGCTGGATGAGGTCAACAATAGTGGGCTGGACATCGAGGCTTGAAAGCCAGCGGGAGAACAGCAGTACTTCCTCGTTGACGATATCCGCGGCCTTGGCGGCTTCGTCTCGGCGGGTGGCGAGGTTTTCTTCCACCACTTCCTTGAGGTCGTCAATGTCGTACAGATAGACGTTGTCGAGGCCGTTGACATCCGGGTCAATGTCGCGCGGCACGGCAATGTCGATAAAGAACATGGGCCTGTTTTTGCGGGCTTTGAGCACGGCGCGGATGTCGCGCGCGCGGATGATGGGTTCCTGCGAGCCGGTGGAGGTGATGATGATGTCCACCTCTGTCAGGTGCTCGGCCATGTCTTCAAAGGGGATGGCCCGTCCCTTGAACTGCTTTGCCAGCTCCTGCCCGCGTTCAAGAGTGCGGTTGGCAACCAGAATTTCATCAATGCCCGACTGCAAAAGATGCATGGCGGCAAGTTCGGCCATTTCGCCCGCGCCCACCAACATGGCCTTGTGAGTCTTCATGTCGCCAAAAATGCGTTTGGCAAGCTCCACTGCGGCATAGCTGATGGAAACCGCGCTGGAGGCCACCGCAGTTTCTGTGCGCACCCTTTTGGCTACAGAAAAAGCCTTGTGCACCAACCGGTTAAGTATGACGCCTGTGGCGTGGCACTTGACCGCCTTGCGGTAGGCGGTTTTGAGCTGGCCCAGAATCTGTGGTTCGCCCAGCACCATGGAATCAAGGCTGGACGCCACAGAAAACAGATGGCGCACCGCCTCCAGATTCTTGTGCACATAGACGTAGGGCTTGAGTTCTTCGGGTTTTGCGCCGCGCGCAATGGCCCAGTTTTCAAGCACCTGTCCGGCCACATCGCCGTTGCCAGCGGCCAGCAGCTCCACGCGGTTGCAGGTGGAAAGGATCACGCTTTCGCTCACCGCGCCAACACACGGCACGGCCCAATGCTCTTCATCGCAGTGGTTGACCAGGGCAAAGCGCTCGCGCACGTCCACGCTGGCAGTGCGATGATTCAGGCCGACAAGAAAGATATCACAGTCCATGATGATAGCCCGGTCAGCGCCGGATGAATGCGTGGTGTGTTTCCATGAAGGTATTCACCACAATGATTGAAAAGAGGCAGAGAATAAATACAAAAACAGCCAGTTGTGCAGGCTTGCGGCCCTTCCAGCCCTTGGTGAGGCGGTTGTGGAAAAGCACGGAGTAGAACAGCCAGATCACAATGCTGATAACTTCCTTGGGGTCGCCCGTCACCGTGCCGCCAAATACCGGCTTGGCCCAGATAAGCCCGGAAACGATGCCCAGAGTGTACATGGGAAAGCCGATCATGGTCGTGATGGCATTGATTTTATCAAGCATGGAGAGGGCGGGCATGTCGAGCCAAAAGCCCTTCATGGTCAGCTTGCTCTTGATGCGCCCCTCCATGAACAGAAAGAGCGCTCCGGCGGCAAAGGCCAGCGCCAGCAGGGCAAGGCTCAAAAAAAGCGAGCCGATGTGCAGGGCGTAAAAGGAGGTGTTGAGCGAGGGCGGAACCTGCACCACTGAGGCCAGATACGGGGCCGACATGGCAAAGAGCATAAGCCCTAGCGGTGTGGCGAATACCAGCGGAATCTCCTGCCGCAGCTTGGCCCAGGCGGCAATGCCGCAGAGCACCACAAACCAGGCCATGAGCTGAAAGTACGCGCCAGCGCTCAGGCCGCCGGGCAGGGCCTTGTGAAAGCCCAGAAAGAGCATGAGCGTCTGACAGGCAAAGCCCGCCAGCGCCACGCTACAGCCTATCTTGCGCCACAGGGCGCTGCGCGCGGCAACGCCCGCAAGCCCTGCAACACTGGCCGAGCCATAGAGCAGCAGGGTTACGGCGGTGGAAAATTCAGGGGAGATCATGGAGCAACTCCGCTATATTGGCGTGCAGTGCGGGCGGAAGCGCCGCCTGCAAATAACGCGTACAGTTTTCATGGTCGTGTTCTTCCAGCCACTGTTGCAGAGGTGATTCTGCCAGTTTGCGGAACAATCCCGTATTCTGCCCTGTATCGTGCCCCAAGGCAAGAACCAGAGGCCGCAGCCGACCCATCAGGGTTGCCATGCGTGAACGCGGTTCAAGCCAGCGCTCAAGTTCGCCCTTCCAGCGGCGGGCCAGCGCGGGGCTTGCCCCGCCAGTGGAAAGCGCCGCCGCAAGCGGGGTGCTGCGGGCCACGGCTGGCACCTGAAAACAGCCTTCCTCCGGATTGCTCGCGCTGTTACACAAAACACCCGTTGCGGCGCACAGGGCGGCAATGCGGCTGTTTTCCGCAGCGCTGCCGGTGGCGGCAAACACCAGCCCGCAGCCATTGAGGTCGGCAGCCTCGCAGGCGCGGCGTTCAAAGCGTACCCTTGGGTCGCGCAGCAGTTTCGCCGCTTCCGGCGCTGATTCCGGCGCAGGCCCGGCAAGGTCGAGCACCAGCACGGATGCCGGATTGCAGGCCAGCAGGCCGGAAAGTTTGCGTTGCCCCACCTGACCAAGGCCGACCACCAGACAGCGGATGCCTGAAAGCGAGATGAATATGGGGTAGAGCGGGGCGGAGGGCTGTTGTGCGCGCATATGTGATCCAGATGGTGAAAGAAGCTTGAAGATGAGCATATAGCAGCGCGAAATATTTTGCAAAGGGCCAGCGTGCCATCGTATTTGCGCAGCTTCAATTGTTGTGCAGCGCAGTTGCGCCCCGCATTGCTTGCCTAGGTGGACAGATTGCCTTAGATTGTGGGCAATTGGCAGTTTTACGCATGTTTCGGCCATTAACTGACTATTGCCATCAACAACCATACGGAACGACATGCCCAAATTTCTGGTCATACAGGCGGCGCGCTTTGGCGATCTGGTGCAGACCAAGCGCCTGTTGCTTAGTCTGGCTTTGCGCGGCGAGGTGCACCTTGCCCTGGATGCCAGTTTGGTTCCGCTGGCCAGAGTGCTCTATCCCTTTGCCGAATTGCACGCCCTATCGGTGCACGGCAGGCCTCAGGCAGAGGCGCTTGCGCGCAACACCGCTGTGCTGGACCGTTGGCAGGGCTTGCACTTTGAAGCCGTGTACAACTGCAATTTTTCCGGCACTACCGCGGCACTGTGCCGAGTTTTTGAGGCAGAGCAGGTTCAGGGGTATCGGCCAGAGGCAGGGGGGATTTCGCGTTCTCCCTGGGCGCGGCTTGGCTTCCGCCTCAGTGAACGTCGCGCGCTGGCAACGCTGAATCTTGTGGATTTTTGGGCGCATTTTGCACCAGAGCCGGTTGAGTCCCACAGGGTCAATCCTGTGGCAGCCCCCGGCGGGCGAGGGCTTGGCGTGGTGCTGGCAGGGAGGGAATCGCGCCGCTCGTTACCCGTGCCCGTGCTGGCCGAGGTGGTGCGCACGGCCTTTGGGGCAATGGGGGGGCCGCGAGTGCGTCTGCTGGGTTCAAAGGCGGAGCAGCCCGCAGCCCGTCAGCTCATGCGGCATTTGCCCGGTAAGCTGCTCGACAGGGTGGAAGATTACAGCGGTAAAACAGACTGGCCCGGCCTTGTGGACGTTGTAGACGGGCTGGATGCGCTGATCACGCCCGATACAGGCATCATGCACCTTGGCGCACACCTTGGCGTGCCTGTGCTTGGTTTTTTCCTTTCTTCGGCCTGGCTGCACGAAACCGGGCCATACGGCGTGGGCCATTATGTATGGCAGACGGCGCGCACCTGCGGACCGTGCCTGGAAACCGCCCCTTGCCCCTACGATGTGGCCTGTGGTCAGCCTTTGGCGCAAGTGGAGCTCTTGCGCTCCATTGCCGCAGTACTTGCCCGCCTAAAATCGGGCGCGCCCTCTGCCGCCGCGCAGGCGGAATCGTGGCCGTCCCTGCCAGCGGATTTGCAGTTGTGGCGCACGGGCATGGACGCCTTGGGCACGCTGCCTCACCTGCTCGCGGGCTGTGACCCGCATGTGCGGGAGCGCAGGTATGTGCGCGATTTTCTGGCTGCGCGCCTGCATCTGCCCATGTTGGACGAAAGCGCCGCCCTTGCCCCGCAAGCTCCGAATCTTGACGAATGGCTTTATAACGATGCGGACTGGATGTTGCCGCCAGGGAGATACTGCTGATGCCCGCCGCTCCTCTGCGAATTCTTGTGGTGCTGCCCATGTACGGCGGCTCGCTGCCCATCGGCCGTTACTGCGCCAGCGCTCTCAGCGGGCTAGGGCACAGTGTGCGCGTGTTTGAGGCGCCCTTGCTGCACCCGGCTTTTACCGGACTGCGCGGCCTTGGGCTGGCCCCTGCGCAGACAGCCCAACTGGAAAATTCTTTTTTGCAGGTGGTTTCGCAGGCCGTGTGGGCGCAGGTGCAGGCGCAGGAGCCGCATCTAGTGTTGGCTCTGGCGCAGGCTCCCATAGGGCGCAGCCTGTTGCAGCGTTTGCGCCGGTCGGGCGTGCGCACGGCCATGTGGTTTGTGGAAGACCACGAGGTTTTTGATTACTGGAAGGCCTACGCACCGCTGTACGATGTTTTTGCCGTTATCCAGAAAGAGCCTTTTTTATCCATGCTCTCGGGCATCGGGCAGGGCAGCTCCCTGTATCTGCCGCTGGCGGCCCAGCCGGATTTTCACAAGCCGCTGGAACTGACCGAGCAGGAAAAGCGCGAATACGGGGCCGATATTGGCTTTCTTGGCGCGGGTTACCCCAACCGGCGGCTGGCTTTTCGTCAGCTGGTAGGGCGTGATTTTAAAATCTGGGGGTCGGACTGGGACGGCGAGAGCCTGCTTGCGCCCCACGTGCAGCGCGGCGGCGCGCGCATTGATGCGGATGAGAGCGTCAAAATCTACAATGCCACGCGCGTCAACCTGAATCTGCACTCGAGCCTCGGCACTGCGGAGCTTGTGAGCAAGGGTGATTTTGTCAATCCGCGCACTTTTGAACTGGCGTGCATGGGGGCCTTTCAGCTTGTGGACAGGCGAGCGCTCATGCCCGAGCTGTTTGCGCAGGATGAACTGGCAACCTTTGGCACGCTGGAAGAATTTTACGCGGGCATCGAGTATTTTCTGGCCCATCCGGACGAGCGCCATGCCTTTGCCGCCCGCGCAAGGGAGCGGGTGTTGCGCGATCATACGTATGAGCAGCGCATGGCCGCCCTGCTTGGTTTTGTGGAGCAGCGCCTCGGCCCCTGGCCGCTTGAGCTGGAGTCTTCCGGCGGCATGCCGCCTGATGTGGAGGCCGCGCTCACTCCGGAGATTCGCAGGGACATGGCGGCGGTGGTGCAGGGGCTTGGCCTTGGCCCCAATGCCGGATTTGACGATGTCATCAATGCCTTGCGTGCCCGTAGCGGCGTGCTGACGGAAACAGAGGCTGCCCTGCTGTTTCTGGATGAATGGCGCAGGCAGTACGGCAAAAAATAATCTTCCGATATTGCAAAAATCCTTTGCACACCACGCCCGCTTTTGCCAGCAGTGCGCAGATATGAAAAACCCCGCCGTGAGGCGGGGTTTTTACGTCATATCAATGCGACAAGTTGTCGTTACTGTACAATATCGGTCATGGACGGAGGCAGGGTTATTTCCGTCATGTTGAGGTAGAAAGGCAACATGATGGCAACCGCCAGCGCCAGCGCGGCCAGCAGGGTGATCTTGTGGCGCATGGGGGTGGCGCTGCGGGCCACGAATGTCCAGAGCAGGGCCGGAGCAAGCCAGAGCAGCAGCTCTGCGCTTTCCATGATGGCGTCAGTGACGGTAAAGGTGTCGTTTTGCCATGCGTTCTGCACGTCAAACACCGAGGATGCCAGCAAAATAACCCAGAAAACAGCCCAGGCATTGCGCGCCCATGTGGCGCACCAAGGGAGCATGGTATTGTAGTGGTCGCGGCCAAAATCGTCGTATTTGCGGCGCAGCACAAGCCAGAAAGCGCCCATGCCGCCTGCCACGGCCAGCATCAGGGGCAACGACCAGAAAAGGGCGCACCAGAAGGGGGTTCCAAAACCGGGAACATAAATGTGCCCAAGGGTCAGCAAGTCTGCATCGGGGCGGGCCAAGGCCGTGAGCAGGCGCGCGGCAGCCAGGGACGCCACGGTGGCGATGATGCCCTGAATGCCGCTGACCACGCCCATGCCCACATGCAGCATGGGCAGCTTGAGCAAAAATTTCCATAAGGCGAAATACATGCTGTTGATAAGCACGGCCAGGCCGAGCATGATCCAGCTCATTTCAACCATGAAGTCGGAGATGGAGTCGGGCGTATAGGAGCTTTGCGTAAAGAAGAGCCAGACCCTGCCGCAGATGAGCAGCGCCCAGCCAAGCAACAATGAGAGCAAGGCCAGCTGGCGGGCGCATTTTTCATAGGAGGCGCGCTTGCGCGTAACCGCCAGCGCCCGTGCGGCGGCAGACATGAAACCCAGGCCCGCAAAGGCCAGCAGGGCCGCGAGCGGCAGGGCAATGCTCAGGGCGTCAAGGCCCATGCGCGCCAAGGGAAAGGACTGTCCAAGATGCCGCAACGCGTCCATCCAAGTTGTCAGGGCCGCTGCCATTTCCTGGAAAAAATTCATCTGGCTTCGCCTCCGGTCTGGCTTGATGCCGGATAGGAACTGTTCATGCGGATTATTGCCGCCCTTCGCCTGCCGTGTCTCGGGTAAGCCCCTGTGCACGTGCGGATGAAGGCAAAATCCCGTTTTGCAACCGGGGGCAAGGCACATCAGCAGGCCGTGAAACAGCCCTTTGTGATGTTGCGACGCTCCGGTTGTCCGTATCTCTTATGCTGTACGAGCGTGAGCAAGCCTGTTCTTGCCTGAAAAACGCTGCCGCTGCAAGAGTTCTTGAAATATGGCCGGGGTTGAGGCACAAGAAAGGTTGGCAGGTTGATGGGCTTGTGCGTTTGCAGTTCTGGCAGCTATAGCAGCCGGGCAAGCGGCAAGGCCGGGCCGAATTTTTTTTGATGGGCGTCTGTTGCGGGCTTTTGATGCATTGAGCGATATTTCAACGCAAGAATGCTCTTGTGCTGGAGACCGGGATGAAAACACTGATTGTTGTGCCGTTGGCCTGCGTTGCGCTGGTTGCCGGGTGCGCTTCTTCTGACAAAATGCGTCAGGTGGAATCGACCAGCGAAACCAACCAGAAGGTGCTGCGCGAGACCGACCAGCGGTTGCGCACGCTGGAGCAAAGCGTAAACACGCTTGATACCCAGGTTGCCCAGCTCAATAACAGGGTTTACGAAGTGCGCACCCGTGGCGGACAAAAAACCGGCATGACTGTGGTGCCCATTATTCCGCCGCAGCCCCACAAAAGTGCTGTGGTTGCGCCTGCCCAGCCGGAAAGCGCCCAGCTAACCGCGCACGGCCCGGTTGCGACCAGCAGCCCCGAGCGTCCCGCGGTCAATCCCGCAAGCCAGCCCCCAGTGAATCCCGCAAATACGGCATCGGCAAATTCTGCAACGCCCAACGCCCGCGCTCTTGATCCTGCCGCCACAATCAGGCCGATTCCCGCTGCCGCCCCGCGTGAGGCTGCCAAAGCCGAAGCCGAGGTAATGCCCAAAACTCCTGCGGCAAAGACTGCTGCCCAGCAAAGCCCAGCAGAAAAGCCGCAAGCCGCCGCCAAGGGCGCGCCGGGTTCGGCGTCTGCCTCATCCGCCGCATCTTTCGCCCTGCCGCCTGAGGCCGCGTCTCCTCCTGCGGCTTCCGCTGCCGGGAAGGGGGCGGTTCAGCCCATGCTGCCGCCCGTTGCCGCAGCCGGGGGCAATCCTGATGTTCCCGTGCCTTCTGTGCCGGTCTCTGATCTTGCCCTGCCGCCCGAGCATCCGGGGCTGGGCCTGCCGCCCCTGCCTGGGGATGCCGCCGCCAAAAACGGCGCAAAGGGCAAGGCTGCCAAAGCCGCTGCCGGATCGGCTCCTGCTTCGGCTCCTGCTTCGGCTCCTGCTTCGGCGGCAAGCGCTGCCGCCACGCCTGCTGTTTCGGCGCAAGCCCAGCCGCAAGCTCCTGCGCAACCGTCCGCAGCCTTGCCCAAGAGCGGCAAGGGCGAGGAGGCCGCATACAAGGCAGCCTTGCAGCCTGCCATGTCTGGCCGGGCCGCAGACAGCATTGGCCGTTTTCAGACCTTTTTGCAGGAATATCCTCAGGGCCGCTTTGCCGCCAATGCGGAATACTGGATTGGCGAGGGGTATTACGCCCAGGGCAAGTACAAGGATGCGCTGGCGCAGTTTGAAAAGGTCAACAGCCAGTGGCCGCGTCATCATAAAAACGCCGATGCCCTGCTGAAAACTGGCATGACCCTGAGCCGCATGGGCGACAAGGAAGGTGCCGCGCAGGCCTACAAAAAGCTGCTGTCGCAGTTTCCCAACTCAGAAGCGGCGGGGCTTGCCCGGTCGCGTGGTCTGGCCCGGTAAAATGGGCTTTGCAGCGGCGCTGGGCCATACAGCGGTGGCGGCATGAGCCAGCCGTGTAAAACTCTGGCTGCAATGGACGAGGCCGCCCGCAAGGAATACTGGGCCAGCCTTGCCCTGCGGCACTGCCGAGGGCTGGGTGCGCGTTCTGCCGCACGCCTTGCGCGGCACTTTGGCTCGGCCTACGCCGCCGTGCAGGCGCGTGAACTCTGGCATGAGGCGGGCGTCAACAAGGGGCAGGCCGCCGAACTTGCTACGGGTTCGTGGCGTGTCACTGCCAGGGAAGAATGGGATCGCGCCCGCGATCTTGCCGCATCCATAGTTCTGTGGACAGACCCTGAATATCCCGTGCTGCTGCGCCCGGTTATTGACGCGCCCCTGCTGCTCTATTGCCGGGGCGATCTTTCCCTGCTGCAATCGCCGGGTTTTGCGGTGGTTGGCTCGCGCAAGGCCACCAAACATGGCAGGTCTGTGGCCGAATACATGGCGCGCTGCCTTTCGGCCTGCGGCATTGCCATTGTTTCCGGCATGGCGCTGGGCATAGACAGGGTTGCCCATGAGGCCGCGCTTGAGCGCGTTGGCCGCAGCATCGGCGTGTTGGGAACGGGCATTGATATGCTCTATCCCATTGGCAACATGACTGTTTTTGATGAAATGGAGCTCCGGGGCCTGCTGATCTCTGAATTCGCGCCCGGTACGCTGCCGCATGCGGGCAATTTCCCCATCCGCAACCGCATCATCAGCGGGCTTTCGCTGGGTGTGCTGGTGGTGGAGGCCGCCCAGCGTTCGGGCAGCCTTATCACGGCGCGGCTGGCGCTGGAGCAAAACCGTGAAGTGTACGCCGTGCCAGGGCCTGCGCTGGATGCCCATTGCCTTGGCTGTCAGGATTTGGTGCGTCAGGGCGCGCATGCAGTATTCAGCGCCGAGGACGTGTTGCGCGATCTGGCGGAGCAGTTGCGGCCTTTTGGCATCAGCGAGGTCGGTGTGCCTGTTGAAGAGGAAGGGCTGCTGGAGGATGTGCCTGCGACGGAATCACCCAAGGCGGCAGGCGCGCTAAAGACATCAGAATCCAGTGCCGCAGGCCGGGCCGCGACGGCGGGGAAACCCGGCAGGGCCAAGGCCAATGGGCAGGATGCTCCAACCGGGGAGCATGTCAGCGAAAACGCATCCATTATAGATGATGCCAGCAGCAAGGCGGTCACAGTGCAGCCCCTCAACGAGGGCGAGCGAGCCGCTGCGGAAAACGCCGCTGCCGCCGATGGCAACGCTGGTCTGCTTGAGTATCTGCGTCAGCATGGCCCCACCCATGCCGATGTTCTGGCTGATGCCGCAGGGCTGAGCGCTGCGGCGGCCAATGCCGCTCTTGTGGGGCTTGAGATGCTGGGCAAGGTGCGGCGTCTGCCCGGCGCGCGTTATGAGGTAACGGCATGAGCAAGGCTCAGGGCGGGCAAAAAGACCCGGACAGCGCGACCGCCAGCCCAAAGGCCGGGAGCGGTGCTGCTGCGGCCAAAACGGCAGGGCGCAAAAAAACTGCTGGCAAGCCGATTCAAGGTTCGTTGACCGAGGCAGCCACGCCAAACACGCAGGAGCAGGCAGCTGTCGGGCAACGCAAAGCCGGCCCCGACCGGGCAAAGCTCTTTGTTGATGCCTTTCTGGCCTGGATGGAAGTGCAGAAGGGCGCTTCGCCCGCCACGCTCAAGGCCTATGGCAGCGACCTTGCGCAACTCATCGAATTTCTGCGCGGGCAGGATGCTGACCTCGGAAGGCCAGAATCCGTCACCCGGCGGCACGTGCAGGCCTATCTGGCCTGGCTGTTCCGTCAGGGCGAGGCAAAAAGCTCCATGGCCAGAAAACTGGCGGCTGTGCGTTCATTCTTCCGTTTTCAACAGCGCAATGGTGTGGTAACAGAAAATGTGGCCGCGCAGGTGCGCAATCCCCGGCAGGAAAAGCGCCACCCCCGCGCCCTGAATGTGGACGAAACCTTTGCCTTGCTGGATGCGGAGCATGGCCAGGCAGGGACAGAGAGCGCCGAATCTGCGCGCCTGCTGTGTCGCGACCTAGCCTTGGCGGAACTTCTCTACGGTTCTGGCCTGCGTATTTCTGAGGCGCTTGGCCTCGATATTGATGATGTGCAGCTTTCATCGCGCGTGTTGCGCGTTATGGGCAAAGGCTCGCGCGAGCGGCTTGCGCCGCTTTCCGACACATCGTGCGAGAGCCTCAAGGCATGGCTTGACGAGCGTCCGCTCCTGGCCCTGCCGGAAGAACAGGCTCTGTTTGTGGGTTCTCGCGGTTCGCGCCTGAACCGCAGGGAGGCTGCGCGCATTGTGGAGCGCTTGTGCCGCCGGGCCGGGCTGGATTTTACAGTGTCGCCGCACAGCCTGCGCCATTCGTTTGCAACGCACCTGCTTTCGGCTGGGGCCGACCTGCGCAGTGTGCAGGAGCTGCTGGGACACCGCAGATTGACCACCACCCAACGCTATACGCAGGTAAGCCTTGAGCATTTGATGGAAGCCTACGACAAGGCTCATCCCAAGGCGACGAAAAAATAAAAAAATCACTAAGTTAAAAATATTGTTTATTTTCAAGTAGATATGTTTTATAGGGTAGAGTGTCCACTAATCTGTTTCGGGTTTTTTTGTGCGAAGACCTTGGCATGAACAGGACTTTGTGCTAAAGAGAACAAAGCGGTCGCACTGAACCGCATACCCGAACAATACCGGAAGGAGAGACTGTCATGTCCGCATTAGTTATTGGTCACATGAATCCTGATACCGACAGCATCATTTCTGCCATTGCCGCCGCCGACCTGTACAGCAAGCGCGGTCTGGACGTTACCCCTGCCGCCCAGGGCGCGCCCACTCCTGAAACCGAATTCGTGCTCAAGAAGTTCGGTCTCACCGCTCCCCAGGTTGTTGCCGATGTGGCTGGCAAGAATCTGTATCTGGTGGACTATTCCGATCTGGCTCAGGCCCCCAAGGGAATGGATTCCGCCTGTGTGCTCGGTATCGCTGATCACCACAAGCTTGGTGATGTGACCACCTCTGCGCCCCTGGAAGCCTGGATCTGGCCCGTGGGCTGCACCTGCACCGTGCTGAAGAACATGTTTGACTTCTACGGCGTGGAAATTTCCAAGAGCATCGCTGGCGGCATGCTGTGCGCGATCCTCTCCGATACCGTTATCTTCAAGTCCCCCACCTGCACCCCCGCCGACAAGAAGGCCGTTGAAGAACTGGCCAAGATCGCGGGCGTGAGCGACGTGATGTCTCTGGGCATGGAAATGTTCAAGGTCAAGAGCGCCGTTGAAGGCACCTCCATGAAGGACCTGGTCTTCCGTGACTACAAGGACTTCGACATGGGCGGCAAGAAAGTTGGCATCGGCCAGCTCGAAGTGGTCGACCTTTCCATTCTGGAACCCGTCAAGGCTGGCCTCCAGGCCGAAATCGCCCGCGTGAAGGGCGAAGGCCGTCACAGCGTGTTCCTGCTGCTCACCGACATCATGAAGGAAGGCTCTGAAATGCTGATCGTTTCTGACGATCCTTCCGTGGTGGAAAAGGCTTTTGGCGTGAAGGCCGAAGGCAAATCCGTGTGGCTGCCCGGCGTGATGAGCCGCAAAAAGCAGGTCGTGCCCAACTTTGAAAAGGCTTTCAAGTAAGCTTTAGCTTAGCTTGAAATGATTTTGCCCCGCCGGGGCAGGGAAGCAGGTTCTTGCGAACCGAACCCCTGCCTTGGCGGGGTTCTTTTTTGCATGGCAGCACTTGGCGCTCTTTTGAGCGCCAAGTGCTGCCTTTTGCGCAGGGTGAGGCCGCGTCATAATAGTGCCGCACCGGCGGGCGATTTGTGCGGTAGCGGGCTGTGGCGATACGGCTGAACAATGCCGCACTGTTCCGTTATCCCTTAGCGGCACTTTGCCCGCGCTCTGGCTGATAAGGGGGCGCAACTTGCGGCAAAAGCGGAGTAAACAATCAGCCCTGTGCGGGCTACTTGACCCCAGCGCACGCATGTCGCCGCGTAATTCGGTTGAGGGCTGGCTCCGCTGATGCTCGGACGCAAAAAAGGCTGCCAGTTCTATGCGAACCGACAGCCTTTGACTCTTTTACTGCGGTGGTTGGCGAGTGTGCGGCCTACAGGCTGCGCTCTTCCAGACCTTCGCCGCTCTTTTGTTTGGCCTTGTTGGGCGGGGTAGTGACAGGCTGCAAGCCGGGCACCACGTCATGCACTTCTGTGGGCGGCAAGAGCGGATCGGCGGCATCGCGCTGTATGACCTTGCTGTCGCGCACATACAGCGTGCAGGAAAGGCCAAAGCATTCATACACCGCGGCCACGGTGCCCTTGAGTTTTTCCTGATCATTGAGCGGCGGCGGAACAAGCACATAATAAATGCGGGTGCGCCCACCCCTCTTGGGTTCCACAAAGCAGGAGACAATCCATTCATCCTGCCCGTCCCCGTTCCAGTCCGCAATGCCGACCATATTGACTTTAAGCTTCTGCGTGGCATGATTGATGCTGAAACCGTTGGGGAAACGCTGCACGCGGCTGTCGGGCAGGATGGTGGCGGAAAATGTTTCGCCAAGATACACATCGTGCGCCGTATCGTTTTGCAGCATAAATGAGGGCGAAAGGCGGGTGAAAAGTATGTCGCCGTAGTCTTTCAAACCCTTGAACGACATGGGGGCAGTGTAGGAGCCGTCCTTGTCCAGCAGGTCACGGGCCTGGAGTTCCTTGGGCATGTTATGCGCCATTTTCATGAATTCGTCTTTTTCCACCACAACCACAGGGCGGGTGGTACCGCAGCCAGCAAGCAGACAGCCCAGGCAAAGCAGGGCGCAGATTCGCGATAAGACCATGATGTGTGTCGACTCCCCTGGCGGAGATTTGACGGCAAAAAGCCGCTTCTCCGTGAATGCAGCATTTGTAAGCGTCTGCGAGCGGCTTGTAAAGAGCATTGCAGGCAGTCTGGTACGGTATCTGCATGTTTTTATGATAATGTCATGAAAATGCTCCAACCCCACAGGACACGACATGTCTGAACCAATATACTTGCAGATGCCCGAAGCCCGGTTGAAAAAGCATGGCCGCATGTTTTTGCGCCTTCTGCCCCTGTGGGTGATAGCCTGTCTGGTTGCCGCCGGGTGGTGGTGGATCGAATCTGGCCGTGTGACAAGCACCTGGGCCATGCTCGACGGCATGGTGTACGCTGTTTCGTCCGAATTTCCCGCCAAGGTCGAATCCGTGTCTGTCCGCGAGGGTGATCATGTCAAAAAAGGGCAGGTCTTGGCCCGGCTGGACGCCAAAGCATACGCTGGCCGTGTGGGCGAGGCCGGGCGCGAGGCAGCCGCTCTGCGCGCCATGGCTGGCCCGCCCAGCATTGAAGAAACCGCAGCCCGCCTCAAGCAGGCGCAGGATTCAGAACAGGAGATGGTGCGCCGCATCGCACTGGCGCGGCATGATGAAGACCTCAAGCAGAAGGCGCGCGAAGAACGCGTGGCGGAGCATGTGCGCGCCCAGCTGGCCTTGCGCACACTTGATAGCCAGGGCGGTGAGCGCGCTGTGGGCAGCGCGCGTTACGCAGCCGCCAAACAGGCAGAAGCTCAGACCCGCCTTGCCAAGGAGCGGGCCATTGTGGAATTTGAGCAGGTCAGCCTTGTGCGCGCAGCCATAGATCAGGAACTTGCCCGAGTGCGCGCGGAAGCACTACGTTACAAACAGTTGGCCTCAAGCAACCGCTATGCGCCAAAATATGTGGCAGGGGCCTTGGGCGCTGCCATGAATGCCGTGCCGCAAAATGCAGTGGACGGCAATCTATACGCGCCGCAAGATGGGCGCATTCTGCGTGGCATCGCCATGCCAGGGCAGTCTGTGCAGCGCGGAGAGCCAGTGGTCTTGCTGCTGCCCGAGGGCAAGGAAGCGCAAAAGTCCTTCTGGCTGTTGGCCTTCTTTACGCAGGATGCCGCCAATGCCCTCAAACCGGGCCAGAAGTGCGCCATAACCCTGAAAAACGACACCAAGCTTGAAGGGCGCGTCTACGACAGGCTCGACCCCCAGCCCCTGCCGTCCAATGCCATTGCGGACAACAAGGATGCCAGGGAAACTGCGGCCCGCCCGGAAGTTTACGTGCCTGTGCGCATAACCATCAGCGATGGCGAGGGAAAGCAGTTTGAACCCGGCATGCTGGGGAAGTGCGAGGTTATGACGAGGGTTTTCTGGAATTAGTGGACGTTTGGGGGCTTGCGCGACGGGCGGCTAACTGAAATTTTATGCCCTGCGGGCACAGGATTCCGCCCTCCGGCGAAATTTGGGACGCCTGCGCGGCGTGCGATTTCGCCTTCCCGGCGTGGGGCAAAGGGGGCCTGTTAGGGGCTGCGCCCCTCCTCGGCCCCCTCTGCACTCCCCCGGAGCACCCCCTTGAGGTTTTCAAATCCCCCAAAAAAGCGAGGGCAGCGCGGCTATAGCTGCGGGAGCTTCCCTCCCTCGCTTTGCTCGCTCAGGTGATCTCCCTCCGCGCCGCGCAAATGCCAGAGTACGTTTTCGCTTTGAGTGTATTCCGTTTCAGCCAACGACCCTCAGCACTTTGGCTAACCACAGGATATGCTTCGTTCTCGTTTCAACACCCCATGGACATGCAGCCAGCATCAATTGGGTAAGTCAAAGAACAGGAAAAACAAATAAAATTAGTAAACTAACTATGGCTATGCCAATCACCTTATACTCGCCGGAGCGTAGCGGAGGCGATGGCTGGTGTTAGGCGAATTTGCAAGATACGCTTTTTGCGGGCTGAAGCGTTCAGGGTGAAAAGTCGGGTATGCGTAAATCAGCCAGACAGGCTCTCCCACAACCCTTCATATCTGTCCGTGGCTATCTTTTCCCTGCTTCTTACTTCCCCGTGTACACGGCGCCAGAGGTGGGGCTCTCCTTAACCACGATTTTTGAAAGCCCCCGGATCTGGGAATCCAGCTTGCCCCAGAGCCAGATGGCGATATTTTCGCTGGTGGGATTTTCAAGCCCTTCAATATCATTCAGATACGTGTGATCGAGCTGGTCAACAAACGACTTCGCAATCGATTTAATGTCGCCAAAATCAACAACCCAGCCATTGGTTTCAGACACTTCGCCCTGTACATAAACTTCAACAACAAAAGTATGCCCATGCAGATTGCCGCACTTGTGCCCCGCCGGTACAGCGGGCAGCCGGTGCGCTGCGTCAAACGTCATAGTAACGTAAATATCCATATGCTCTCCTACGAAATCCCGATAAACTTGTGTGTCTGAAGGCTGAGCTTCCACAGCGGGCGATCCTGGCAGATTCTGACCGCGTCTTCCGTTGCCTGTGACTGACCAGCATAGTCGCGGGGTTGCAGAAAAAAATGTTTGAAATCCAGTTGCTCAAAATCCTGTACGGAGATGCCCTCTTGAGGCCAGACGAGCTTTAGCTCGCTCCCGGATGTAACAACCAGTTTCGTTCCCGCCTTGGGGCTGACCGTAATCCAGTCCAAGCCCTCAGGCAGGGCAAGCGTCCCGTTGGTTTCTATTCCCGTTTCCACACCGCGGCGGCCCAACTCCTGCAACAATTCTTGGGTAAGTTGCAGGGCAGGCTCCCCACCTGTGAAGACCACGTAAGGCCGATAGCCCGGATGCGTATAGATGGGGAAAAAAGAGCAGATCGCCTGGGCCAGCGTTGCGGCGTTTTTGAATTCTCCGCCCGATTTCTCTGCCCCAATAAAGTCTGTATCGCAAAATGGGCATTTGGCAAATTTGCGATCTTCTTCTCGCCCTGACCACAGGTTGCAGCCGGAAAAACGGCAGAAAACTGCGGGGCGGCCCGCGTGGAACCCTTCCCCTTGCAACGTATAAAAAATTTCCTTGACTGCAAAGCTCACTATATTTCTCCAGTTTCACCGCACGGTTGCCGTGCACTGGCTTTTAAGCAACAGGCAGGCAGCCGCTTCTTCTGCGTGAAGCGCGTATTCTTATACCCTCAGAGCCATGCTGAGGCAAAATTTGTATTTTATCAAGAATATCAGTGAAGTGCTGGCAGCGCTCAGGCAAATGATTTGTTGCTTTTGAAAAGCAAACGCCGGGATTTTGCGCGCCCGTACTCCTGTACGGTAGCATCAAAACCCCGGCGCTGACGCATTCAGCTCGGCAAAATCGTATTTGCGCCATTAGGCCTGACAGGTAAGCCAATTCCCGGTTGGGGGATGGAGCCCGTTATGGAGTCTGATCAGTTCGCCTGTCCTTCCAGTTCCGCCAGATGGTTGCGGGCAAAATCCAGGCTGGCGTCAAGCTCCAGCGCGGCGCTCAGATATTCGCGGGCCTGCTCGGCATTGCCCATGAATTTTTCGCACAGGCCGAGGTTGGCGAGGTCCATTGCAGAACCTTTGTCCACCCGCAGTACAGCCTTAAAGGCCTCTGCCGCCTTGGCGTAGTCGCCGGTCTTGAAGTGGGCCACGCCAAGCAGATTGCCGTATTCCTTCATGTCCGGGCAGAGCTTGGCAGCGGCTGCCAGCGCAGGCAGGGCCTCCTGCCAGCGGCATTCGAGGGTATCTGCATAGCCAAGGTAAAAGGAGGCCAGAGCCTGGGAATCTGCGTCGGGTTGCAGAGGCACGGCTGCGGCAAAGGCGCTGCGGGCCGTGTTGAAATCTTCCGCGCGCAGGGCCAGCATGCCTTCAAAGAATGGCAGAAAATGCGCGCCGGGATAGCATGATTCCAGCACTTTCAGGCCGTGCAGCACTGTCTCCGCATCGGCTTCTTCCACGAGTTTGCGGCCCACAAAGAGTCCAAGGCTCTGGTTGCGGTCGCGTTCGCGAAAATGCAGGCCCGGTACAATGCTGTAATGGGTGGGGATGCCGAGGCGCGGGTGCGTGGTTTCTACCGCGTAGAGTTCCAGCGGGGCAAGGCCGCGCAGGGCTGTGAGCAGTTCTTCACGGATATCGGCATTCTCCACGGTGGGCAGGCTGGCGAGGGAGACGGTTGGGCCTTCGATAAGCCAGTTGACCTGTTCAAGGGTCGTGTACTTGGAAAGGCCCGAAGCTTCGTAGCAGGCGCGGGTGCAAAAATCGCCTGCAAGCTGGGCAACTTCCGTAACCGCGCGGATGGCCGCCTTGGCAGGAGAAGCCGCAGTGCCGGCGGTGTAGACGATTTCAGAACTGTCGGGAAAGGTTTTGGGATCCCAGGCCACGGCGGCAACCGTGGGCAGGGGCATGCCCTGCGAAAAATCTTTCAGCACAATATGCACGCCCTCGCGCTCAAAGGCCGCCAGCAGTTCGGCCAGCACCGGGTCAAAGGCGCAGGATGCCGGGTCGATGGTGGGCGTGGTGGGCAGGTTGCGGTCAACGCGGCAGCACACGTGGCGCTCGATCAATTCGCTCAGGCCTTGCAACAGCGATTCTTCGCGGCTGTTGCCAGCCGAGGTGCCGTTGAATTCGCCAAGCAGTTTGAACCAGTCCAGCGGGAGCCACACGGTTTTGCCGTCCAGCAGGCGGGTAGCGGGGTAGAACTGCCAGCGCGTGAGATCAAGCACACGGCGGGCATCCTGAGGCGAAAGGGTGTCGTCCACCGAGCGCAGCATGGCCTCAATGGGCAGCAGATCACTGCCAAAACGGGCCTCGGCCTCGCTCCAGGTGGCGCTGACCATGTGGGGGCGTTCTTCCCAAAAGCTGAAAAAGGCAAAACGCTCCATCAGTTCCATGAGGGCCGAAGCCTCGGCCTGTTCGGCGGAGGAGCCTTTGCCCATCTGCTTGCGGGTGGGCATGATACGGCGGGCATCGGCACCGCACACGCTCAGAAACACGGGAATGCCAAGCCTGCCCACGTCCACGCGGCGCGTTTTTGACAGGATATCGAGGCGGGAGGAATCCAGCCGCTCGCGCACACGGGCAATGGTCTGCGCGGGGCTCATGGTTTTGTCCAGGTCGCGCGTGTAGCCCTTGGGGCAGGGGGCCAGGGTTATGATGGGCAACTGCTCGTTCATGGCCGCTCCAGAATCAGAATACTGTACAGACGGCGCTGTTCTTCGCCGTTTTCATCGTGGGATTTAACGCCGATGCGGCCTTCGGTAATTTTGAAGGTCTTGGCCGCGATTTTGCCAAAATGGGGTTTGCCACGGGCCACGTCGGTGCAGAAAAAGGCCTTGCCGCCGGGTGCTAGGTGGCGATCCACAAATTTGACCAACGGCCTGTGCAGGTCGTCCAGATAGAGGATTTCCGAGGCGGCGATAATGTCAAAGCCGCTGGCAAAGCGCGGGTCGCGGCCCGGCGCGGTCACGTCCACGTGGGTGACCTCGATTTGGTCGCCCAGACCGTTGCGCAGCACGTTGGCCCTGGCAAAACGCAGGGCCTGCTCCACCACATCGCTCAGCACCACACGCGCAAATCCGTAGCGGGCAGCCACTAGGCTCAGCGCGCCGCAGCCAGCGCCAAGCTCCAGCAGGCTTTTGCCCTGCGGTTCATACTTGCGCAGCAAACGGCCCAACACAAACGAACCGGGCCAAAGCTTTGCCCACAGGGGCAGATCCTTGAGCGGATCATGGATGGCCTTGCGTTGCAGCAGCTTGTCCAGATGCGCGCTCATGTTCTGTATGGAGAGCACCTGAAGGGGATTTTCGTCCACATGCAGCGGCTCGAATTCCACATCAAAATCGGTGCGGATGCGTTCCAGCAGGGTCTCAAGTTCGGCGGCATGGGCCGGGGAAAGACTGGTCGATGTTTCCTCGGGTGACAGAGGCGGACACAGGGAGTCAGACATGGATGTTCCTTGCAAAGGGGAATACAAAGGCTTCGATAAGTTAGTTACTATACCCGCATTTGAGGCGCATGGCAATCCTTATTGATTAAGTAGGTATTGCGGTGGGCCAGCGCCACGCAAAAGAGGTTCGGCCCGCCAAAGGGACTCGACCCGGCAGGGGAAGTCTGGCATTGTTGGCTGGTCGGCTGGTGTGCCAGTGGCCCCGCCGCAAACACTGAGCGAGAGGATTATGAAGCAGATTTTTCGTTTGGAAATGGTTGTGGCCGAAGAAGATGCAGACCGCGCCACCGGCTTGCTGACCTTGGGTGTGCCCTTTGGCTGGGAAGAAGAAACCCTGCCCACGGGTGAAACCCGCTTTCGCGTGCATTGCGAAAACCCCGAATTCATCAACAACCTGCAAAGCGACCTTCAGGCCCGCATTCCCGCTGCGGAATACACCCTGACCACGCTTGAGGATCAGGACTGGCTGGCAGCATGGCGGCAGTTTTTTACGCCTGTGCCCTGCGGCAACCGTTTTGTGGTGCTGCCCCCCTGGCTTGCCGACAGCAATGATTTCCCTGGTCGGGAAAAGATTGTTATCGAGCCCAAGAGCGCGTTTGGCACGGGCCATCATGCCACCACGGCCCTGTGCCTCACCGTGCTGAGCGGGCTTGTGGAAGCCGGGCGCGTCAAGCCGGGCCAGCATTTTCTGGATCTCGGCACCGGCTCGGGCGTGCTTGGCATTGCCTGCTGCAAGAGCGGCCTGACCGGTGAAGGCTACGACATCGACATGCTGGCCGTGGAAAATGCCATTGAAAACAGGCAGATCAACGGAATCGAAGGCTTTGAAGTGGGCCTTGGCAGCATAGACGCCCTTGAAGGCCGTACCTATGATCTGGTGCTGGCAAATATTCTGGCCCGCCCGCTGATTGATCTTGCCCAGCGCATTGTGTGGGCCTGCAAGCCCGGCGCATGCCTGGTGCTCTCCGGCCTGCTTGAAATTCAGGCCGACAGCGTGGAAGAAGCCTACATGGCCCAATGCCTGCCCAAGCCCCGCCGCGTTATTGACGGCGAGTGGTGCGCGCTGGTCTGGGATTAGCATTGACGGTATTTGCTCTGGCGACTGCGGCGGCGCAGGCGGATATTTCGTCTGCGTTGCCCGGTTTGCCTATTGTTCTTGCGCCGGAAACCGCCCCGGCACTGCTCTTTGCCATATTGGTCGGGCTTGGTGTGGTCTTGCAGTTTGCGGGCAGGTTTTACGCCAGCCGTGGCGCAGCCCTGCTTGGAGCGGGCCTTGTGCTCGGCGCGGGCCTGTTTGACCGCGACCCGGTGCTGGTGGTTGGGCAGCTTGTGCTTGTGGCCGCCCTGTGGCCCAAGGCGCGCAAAAAGTCCCGCACGGCGGCAGGCCCGAGAAAACGAAATTCGGCCTAGAATCAGGGCATTGCTTTGCGCAGCGTTCCACCCTGATCGGGGGCGGGAATCTGCCCGGAACTCAGCCCGGAATTTTGTGCAATGCGCAGGCAGGCTGTTCGTGCTATCGGCGCTGATCCCAGGTGGGGATGGGCGGCGGGGTGTAGTTATCGAGATCTTTTAGCGTCGTGCCCATGCGGGTAGGACGTCCGTTGGGGCCGCGCAGCACAGGCCCGCAAGACTGCGCTTCAATGACGGGCGGAATGCTCGCCGGGTCGGGGCGCAGCACTTCATCCGCTGAATGCAGATAGGGCAGGGGGTCAACGGCCTTGCCCGAGGCGTCCAGCAGGCCAAAGTGCAGGTGGGCCCCGGTGGTTCTGCCGGTACAGCCCACAAGCCCCACAGGTTCGCCTGTGGCAACGCGTTGCCCGGTTTTTACCAGAGTCTTTGACATGTGCCCGTAGCGCGCCGTCATGCCGTCTTCCTGTCGGATGTCAACGGAGATGCCCAGAGGACCGTTTTCGCCAGCGCGGATGACTGTGCCGGGCTTGAAGGCCGTGACAGGCCAGCCCATGTGCGCGCGAATGTCTATGCCCCCATGATCGCGCATGACCATGCCGCGCCTGCTGAGCCAGCCGGGCATGCGGCGGTTGCCAAAGGGGGATGTAATCAGCTCTCGCAGAGGCGGCAAGGAACGGCAGACCTCGGCATTGGCGGCTGTCTTGGGATGGGCTGATTCCGGTATTGCTGGCGAAGATTCAGGCTCTGCACGCTGGCTGCTGGCAGAAGTGCTCTGCGCTTCGGTTTGCCCGGCTTCTGGTTCAGCGCTGGATTGCTGATCCGTGCTGGGTTCCGCAACAAGTTTCTCGCTGTCGGCAGCAGGCGCAACCGGTGCGCCCACGGCAGGCGGGCAGCCAAGGGCTATGCAGAGGGCGGCAGGCGCGAGTCTGCTCAGAAATTTCGACACGTTTTCTCCCAGGCTGCTGGCTGCGCGTTTTGAGCGCGAACAGGTCGGCAGCATACGGCCCACTGTAAAAAAAGCAAGCCAGGCTTACTGCTAGTATGGCGAAAAGCCCGGCACAAGGAGGCAGCACATGCAGTTACGATCCATCACCGGAGACGTCACAGGGCGTCCCACCATTGATGGCGCAGGTGTGCGCCTTGTGCGCGTGCTTGGTTCGCCCACAGTCAAAACATTTGATCCCTTTCTTATGCTTGATGCCTTTGATTCCGTAAATCCGGAGGATTACGTAAAGGGTTTTCCCATGCATCCTCACCGGGGCATTGAAACGTTCACCTATCTTGTGAATGGCGTCATCGAGCACAAGGACAGCCTGGGCAATGCTGGCGTTATCCGTGATGGCGGCTGCCAGTGGATGACCGCCGGGAGCGGCATCCTGCATCAGGAGATGCCCCTTGCCTCGCCGCGCATGCTCGGCCTGCAACTCTGGATCAATCTGCCGGCCGCCCACAAGATGACCGATCCCAAGTACCGCGACATCACCCTCGATATGGTGCCACGTGTTGAGGAAGAGGCCGCTTCCGTGGCCGTGGTCGCGGGTGAATACAAGGGGGTTGAAGGTGCTGCGCGCGGCGACTATGTGGACGTGCGTTTTCTGGACGTGCGCCTCAAGCCCGGCGCGCGCTGGCAGGTGGAAACAAACCCCGCGCACACGGTTTTTGCCTATTTGTATGCTGGTGACTGCTTCTTGATGGATGGCAGGGAGCCAATGCTGGCCCGCCACGCCTACCTGCTGGGCGAGGGGGACACCGTGGCCTTTGAAGGCGGCGAAGAAGAATGCCGCTTTGTACTGGTTTCCGGTGCACCCCTGCGGGAGCCGGTTGCCTGGGGCGGCCCCATTGTCATGAATACAGATGAAGAGCTGATGCAGGCGTATTTTGAAATTGAAGAAGGCAGATTCATCAAGCACTGGCTTCCATCTGCGCAGAATTAGCCGCTGGCGGATTGAAAATATCCGGCTTGACACGGCTGCTGCGGGGTCTTATCTGACCAATTTGCTTTGCAAACAGGAGCAAGTACCATGCACAATTGTATTTCTGTCTTGTTTCGTAAGGGCAAACATCACGGCCTGGCACTTTTATGCACGCTGCTTGTATCCGCTTTTGCGGTTACTGGCGCTTTTGCAGCCGAGCCCAAGGTGCGCGTTCTTGCCACCACCTATCCCGTGTATCTGCTGACCCGCGCCGTTGTCCAGACAAGCCCGGATGTGCAGGTTGACCTGCTCATTCCCGCCCAGACCGGCTGCCCGCACGACTACGCGCTGACCCCCAAGGACATGCAAAAACTCTCCAAGGCCAATGTTGTGATCATCAACGGCCTGGGCATGGAGTCCTTTCTGGAAAAGCCGCTTGCCGCCGCAGGCAAGAAGATCAGCATCATCGACAGCAGCAAGGGCGTAAACGCCATTGCTGAAGAGCATGACGAAGATCACGATGCCGACCACGACAAGGCGGACGCCGCCCATAAGGATGACCACAACCCTGCGGCAGCGGCAAAAGGGCATGATCATGCTCATGAACACGGTCACGGCCATGACCATGGGCACGACCACGGCGGCCTGAATCCGCACGCTTTTTCCAGCCCGCTGCAAGCTGCAGTGATGGCGCGTAACATTGGCCGTGGCCTTGCTGCGGCTGCGCCCGTTGCCGCAAAAAACTGCCCGCAGGCTGCGGAAGCCTATGCCGCCAGGCTTGAGACTCTGGGCCAGCGCCTTGCCGCCGTGGGGGCCAATGCCGCCAACAAAAATGTGGTGGCCCTGCACGATGGTATGGCCTACCTTGTGCGCGATGCCGGTCTGAACCTTGTAGATGTGATTCAGGAAGATGAAGAGGCCCAGCCTTCTGCGGCGCGCCTGCTTGATCTCGTAAAAAAAATAAGAGAATCCAAGCCTGTTGTGCTCATTGGCGAGCCGCAGTATTCGGATAAGCCCGTGCTCGCGCTTGCGGCAGAAACGGGTGTTCCGGCAGTGCAGCTTGACCCGCTGGCCTCGGGGGCGTCTGACGCGTCCCTTGATTATTATGAAACTGTCATGTCCAAAAACATTGCCACGCTAGAGAAATATTTTGGCAAATAAGAGCTTGCTTGCCCCCTCGGTCTGCTTTGAGAATGTATGCCTCAGCCGGGGGGGCAATCGTATTCTGAACAATATCTGCGTCACCGCGCCAGCTGGTGGCAGCACGGTTCTTGTAGGCCCTAACGGAGCGGGCAAGACCACGCTGCTGCTCTGCCTTATTGGTGAAATGGCCTATACGGGATGCATCCAGTTTGCCGGCCTTGAGCGCCAGCCCCGCATGGCCTATGTGCCGCAGCATCTGATTATGGATCGCAGCCTGCCCCTGCGCGTGTGCGAATTTCTGGCCCTGAGCCGTCAGCGCCAGCCCTTGTGGCTGGGACTGCGCCCTTGGGCGCGCAGCGAGGGACGGCAGCTTTTGCAGATGGTCAAGGCCGAGCATCTGGAGCAGAGCCGTATGGGCGACCTTTCTGGCGGCGAACTGCGCCGTGTGCTGCTGGCTGCGGCCCTTGGCCGCAATCCGGAACTGCTGGTGCTGGACGAGCCTGCGGCAGGCGTAGACGTGCGCGGCGAGAGGCTCTTTTGGGAACTGCTGGACACCGCCCGGCGCGAGCGCGGCTTTACGCAGATCATGGTCAGCCACAATCTGCCTCTGGTGGCGCACTACGCAACCCACGTGATCTGCCTCAACAAGACCGTATGCGCCACAGGCGCGCCGCGCGCCACGCTGACATCCTCCACCCTCATGGAGCTTTTTGGCGTGCCTATCCACCTGTACCCGGACCAGTGCGACCCTGAAGACCCTGGCTGCCCGCAGTGCGGCGTGGTGAGCGAAGCCGAGGGCTTGCTGCCCAACTATGCGGCCATAGAGCGGCGTGAGGCCGCCCGCCTGACTGCACGCCTCGCTGCCCGCATGAGCGCCTCACAGAGTGAACCCTGCGGCGAAAAAACGCCGGATCAGGGAGGTTCCCGTGCCTGATCTCAGCCCAATATACGCGCTTATTTCCATGATTCCGCTTGATTGCCTGCAAATGCGCTTTATGCAGCAGGCCTTGCTCGGAGTGCTGCTGCTGGCCCCCATGGCCTCAGTGCTTGGGGTGGAAGTTATCAATTTTCGCATGGCCTTTTTTTCAGACGCCATCGGGCACTCGGCCTTTGCCGGGGTTGCGCTGGGGTTGATACTGGCTGTGCCGCCGCGTCTTGCCATGCCCCTGTTTGGTATTCTGGTGGGGCTTGGCATCATGGCTGTGCGTCGCAAGAGCGACCTTTCGTCCGACACCGTCATCGGCATTGTTTTTTCTGCCGTGGTGGCTTTTGGCCTTGCCGTGGTGAGCCGGGCAGAAGGCGTGGGCAGGGACATGCAGCGCTTTCTTTACGGCGATATCCTTACCATCACCGATGGCGAAATCGGCTTTCTGGCCTTGCTGTTTGTTGCCCTGCTGGCCTTTCAGGCCGTAGGCTACAACAGGCTGATGTGCATTGCCCTGAACCCCGTTATGGCGCGGGTTCACGGTGTGCGCGTGGCGCTGTGGCAATATGCTTTTGCCGGGCTGCTGGCGCTGGTGGTGATGTTTTCCGTGTGGGCGGTGGGGGTGCTGCTGGTGACGGCCATGCTCATTGTGCCCGCCGCCACGGCCCGCAATTTTGCCCGTTCCGCGGGGGGTATGTTCTGGTGGGCGCTTCTTGTGGGCACAACATCCGCATTTGCAGGGCTGGCGCTTTCGGCTCAGGAATGGCTGGCTACGGCCAGCGGAGCCACCATTATTCTTGTGGCCTGCTGCTGGTTTGCTGTAAGCCTGTTTGCTGCAGGGGCCACGGGCCGCAGACGTTCCTGACGGCAGCGCCGCAGCGCATCTTTACGTCTGCTCTGGTACTCTTTGTTGTAATACCACAAAAAACGCCTTCCCCTTTCAGTTGGGGAAGGCGTTTTGGCTTTTGGGGTAGCTGTTATGAGCTAGGCCAGCTTCTTGACTGCTTCCAGAGCGGCTGTGTAGTCAGGTTCGTGGGCAACTTCACCCACCAGCTGACTGTATGCCAGAGTGCCATCCGGGGCGACCACAAAGACCGAGCGAGCCAGCAGATCCAGCTCCTTGATCAGAATGCCGTAGGCCTTGCCAAAGGCACCTGCACGGTAGTCGGATAGGGCTTCAACAGCGGTTACGCCAGCAGCGCCGCACCAGCGGGCCTGCGCAAAGGGCAGGTCGCGGCTTACTGCCACAATACGCACCTTGTCGGACAAAGCGGCGGCTTCGGTATTGAAGCGGCGAACTTCCATATCGCATACGGGAGTATCCAGCGAAGGAACGCATACAAGCACAAGCACCTTGCCAGCGTAGTCTTTCAGGCTGCGGGGGCTCATATCATTGGCGGTCAGCGTGAAGTCGGGGACCTTGCCGCCAATGGCGGGCTGGGTGCCTTCAAGATGCATGACATTGCCTTTGAACGTAACTGTATCCATAGGAAACTCCTTATTGTTTCAGGGTTCTTGGATTCTGTGCCATCAAGGCTTTATTGTCAATAATTATTATTAGCGAGTAAGAAAAAGCCCGATTTCTCGCTCCTACCTTTTCATTGTATCGTTGGGGGAAACTGTTCGCAAGGGCAGCGCGTAGCGGTACGCTGCGGCGGTGGAGAAAACCTTTTGTCTCTCCATTGCCATGCGCGTGGCAATGCCTATATATACATAAGAATGTGCCTACATCAGGAGAATTTGATGAGTACTTTGACACCTCGCGGCATTGTTGCCGAACTTGATAAATTTGTGGTGGGTCAGGAACAGGCCAAGCGTATGGTTGCCGTGGCGGTGCGCAACCGCTGGCGGCGGCAGCACCTTGCGCCGGAGTTGCGCGATGAAGTTTCGCCCAAGAATATCATCATGATGGGCCCCACGGGCGTGGGCAAAACGGAAATTGCCCGCCGCCTGGCCAAGCTTTCTGGCGCGCCTTTTGTAAAGGTTGAAGCCACCAAGTTTACCGAAGTGGGCTATGTGGGGCGCGATGTGGAATCCATGGTGCGCGACCTCATGGAAATCGGCATCAACCTTGTGCGCGATGAAGAAAATGCCCGTGTGCGCAAAGCTGCCGAGGCAGCTGCGGAATCGCGTCTTATGGATTTGCTGTTGCCCAGCTCCTTCGGGTCTGAAGAGCGCGCCTCCACGCGCGAAAAGCTTTTGCAGCAGTTCCGTCTTGGTTTTCTGGATGACCGCGAAGTGGAAGTGGAAGTTACCGAGCAGGGCGGCGGCAGTGTTGATCTGTTTGCCATCCCCGGCATGGAGCAGATGGGCGGGCAGGTTAAGGACATGTTCAGCAAGGCCTTTCCGCCCAAGCACAGCCGCCGCAAAATGAAGGTGCGCAACGCTTTTTCCGTGCTGGTACAGGAAGAATCAGGCAGGCTTGTGGATCAGGAAGCCCTGGTGGACAAGGCCCGCGAAAGGGTAGAGCAGACTGGCATCATCTTTATTGACGAGATCGACAAGATTGCCAGCTCCTCGCAAAACCGCACGTCAGACATTTCACGCGAGGGAGTGCAGCGCGACCTGCTGCCCATTGTGGAAGGCAGCGCGGTCAATACCAAGTATGGCATGATCCGCACGGATCACATCCTGTTTATCGCGGCGGGCGCTTTCCATTTTAGCAAGCCATC
The DNA here is from genome assembly GCF_902477725.1 of uncultured Desulfovibrio sp. Taxonomy (NCBI): domain Bacteria; kingdom Pseudomonadati; phylum Thermodesulfobacteriota; class Desulfovibrionia; order Desulfovibrionales; family Desulfovibrionaceae; genus Desulfovibrio; species uncultured Desulfovibrio sp. The sequence goes on from NZ_CABSIF010000014.1 coordinate 44,453, forward strand.
GGACATGATACCCGAATTGCAGGGGCGCTTTCCCTTGCGGGTTGAATTACAGCCCCTGGGCAAGGAAGAATTTTTGCGCATCCTCAAGGAGCCGGACAATGCCCTGACCAAGCAGTACGAGGCATTGCTGGGTACGGAGCAGATTCGCCTGAGTTTTACGGATGACGGGCTGGAAGAAATTGCGGCTTTTGCCGAGGACACCAATACCCGCACGGAAAACATCGGCGCGCGGCGGCTCTATACCATCATGGAAAAAATCCTGGCTGACATATCCTTTGACGCGCCCGAAATGCCCGGCGCGCAGGTGGTGGTCAACAAGGCCTATGTGGAAGAGCATTTGCAGGATGTGCGCGATGATCAGGATTTGAGCCAGTATATTCTGTAGGCTCTGGGCCTGTGCGCGGTTTCGGCTGCGTGACAGCGGAAGTAGAGCATAAGAAATCGGAACATTGAAGATCAAAAAAACCGGCCACTGGCCGGTTTTTTTTGTAACTGTCGATATAACAAAAGAAAAAAGGTTCGCGGTGTAACCGCGAACCTGGATTTTCTGGTGGGCCATCAGGGACTCGAACCCCGAACCAACTGATTAAGAGTCAGCTGCTCTACCAATTGAGCTAATGACCCGCATTGCGTGAAGAGGTGTTTACGCAAATGGGGGACAAGTGTCAAGCGGATACGATTTTTTTTGTAAAATTATTTTGCGCGTCAGACCATTACCTGCAAATCTCGATGCGGTAGAATCAGTAAATTCCCGCTCTAGGCGGGGAAATTTTAAAGCTTGAACGAAAAGAAAAAGTTTTTTGCCTGCAAGGCATGGCAATCTAGCCCCGGGCTGCTTCCTCGTGAATCAACTCAGTAAAATTAGACAGCCTTATAGGAGTGCCTGACAGGATCGGGCATTAAAAGACCGTGATTTTGTTTTGCCGAAACGCAATCTGTTAAATTGGCTCTAAATCAAAGATGGGGCAAGCCATGCGTGAGCGCTGTCTGGCTGCATTGCCGAGCTGCTTTTGGCCAATCAGAGAGACAACCGCGCTGAGGGCTTGACGAATCGGCGCACCTTGGGCTACAAAGCCACTCACGTCATGCATATGCGGCATTGCCCATGTGCCTTGATCAGTCTGCCGGGATGGTGGAATTGGTAGACGCAGCGGACTCAAAATCCGCCGAGGGCAACCTCTTGCGAGTTCAAGTCTCGCTCCCGGTACCAAAAAAGTAAGGGCTTGCAGCAATGCAAGCCCTTTTTGTATGTAGCCCCCCCCCCCGCTAGGTGGTCTGTACCCCGTCAAGTAGACAGTTAATAATGCCCCGTCTTTGAGGTAGAGCCTGATTAAGCGGCCAGTTTTTTCCCGGTATTCTACTGTGGAAAGCTGGCCGAGCCTTTTTTGAAATCGTTCGGTGTTGTAGAAACGTATATATTCTTCAACCTGAGTGCTGGCTTCTTCTTTGCTCTGCACTGACTTCCCGAGAAATACTTCAGCCTTCAAATGTGAAAAGAATGACTTAACGCATGCATTGTCCAAGCAATTGCCTTTGCGCGAATGACTTCCATGAAGTTGTAATTTTTCAAGCTGGTTATGATACAACTTGTGCGTGTATTGAAATCCTTGATCTGAATGCACAACCGCACCTGGCATTGCCGTAAGTTTATCTAATGTGGCGAGTACAAGAGCAAGGTCATTTCTGGATGAGATGGCGTGAGCCACGACTTCGTTGTTGCACAAGTCTTGCACCACAGACAGATAAATAAAGCCACTAGTTGTAGGCAAATAGGTTATATCTGTCGCCAGTTTCTTGTTGGGGAGTTGAACTTTGAAGTTACGCCCAAGCAAATTCGGAAATACTATGCTGCCAGATTTACCAAAGTACCGACGTTTTTTTTGCGAATGACAGACTGGATGCCGAGCTTATGCATAAGCCTATAAACACGTTTGTGGTTCACAATAAAGCCTTCACGCCGTAAGTCCACCGTCATGCGGCGATATCCATAAAATGGCCGCAGGGAATGGATAGCTTTAATATGGGCTGTAACTTCGGCTTCACTATCAGCTCTTTGGCTTGCCACCATCCATTTATAATAACCTGATCTGGACAGGCAGAAAAGTGAAGTAGTGTTTTCAAAGATGAATAATTGCGCATCTCATCAATTATTTTGAAAAGAACTCTTTTTGGTGCGCTCCCCATTCGTGCCCGAATCGGGAGCGATTCAACTTTTTTAAATAGTCTAGCTCTGCTTTTACATAGGCGAGTTCTTCTTCTACAGATGAGAACTTCATTTTTGGTCGCCTACGATGTTCCGCATGGCTGCCCTATTAGCTGTGGGCTTCAAAAGTTTTTTGAGATCACGTCCTTCAGGACGACAATATCAAGTGCCTGCTCGCCTACAAGTCTTTTCAGCCGTGCGCTTTCTTCCTATAACTGGCGTAACCGCTTTGCGTCAGAGATGTTCATTCCACCGAACTTGCTGCGCCATTTGTAAAAGGTCGCATCCGAGATGCCATGCTGACGGCACAGATCAACGACACGAACTCCAGCCTCAGCCTGCCGCAAAATCCCAATAATTTGCTCTTCGATGAATCTGCTACGTTTCATTCTTGTGCTCCTATGTCAGGAACACTAACTTTTCAATGGCATACTTCTCGGGGGGAGGGTCACCTCCTCCTTAGTTAGAGGGGTGTCCGGTCGAAATGGGGGCTACTCCTGCCATCATGCTGCTACCAGAGCCGAAGTCATGAGTGGCTGCAAGCCCTGAATATGACCATCCATGCGCACTTTCTCGAAGGCCTTCGAAGGTAGGGTCTAAGCCTGATGAAGATAACGGCTGCCAACCGACAGGGATGGCTTTTATGCGCGGATGCGCAACACTCGGCATCACACAGGCATTCACCAATTATAACTATCCCAATGGAAATGCAGATGCCGAACGGACAATGCGCACAATTAAGGAAGAACTCTTTTGGCTGTGCGAATGGAGCAGCCTGGAACATCCGAACAACGCGCTTTATGGCCGGAAGCACACTACGTGCATCAGCAGACTGGTAAAAAACTGGAAGGATTCTCCCTTAAAGGCCGCTTGGTTTGTGGGGGGGCATTACAATGGTCGCTCAATGTTCTTGCCACGAGGCGCATGCGACACTTCTAAAGGCTCCGTTCAGCACTTTGCAGGCAAAACCTCTTACTGATTTCCGCAGGTGTAATGGGGATTGCTTTGTAACGTAAGCTTCCTTTTTGTTGCTTTTACCCATCTACGGAGCTAGGGTGTCCAGAAGGATTTAAAGGTACTTGGGCACAATAAGTCTAAGCCTTTTGAATTCCGTGAATGAAGTTTATTTGTAATGACGTCATATTTGGCAGGAACACGATTGGCGATTGTAGTTTACTTCTGCCCAATTTGCGGAGCATGGGTGAACAGAAATATAAACGCGGCCATTACATCCGGGGAATACACTACAGAATCTGAAAATTAATTAATGTATTTTGACTGTGTTGCGTCCTTACTTAATATATTCATGCTAACTTAAATATGTTGAATTGCCACAAAATTGTCAAAATCGGTAAGGCCCCGCCGTTTTATTGGTATGCGCCATCAACTAGTTCTGTAATATTTTAGGCTTGTTGAGGTAGACCCACTCCAAAAAACTAATGAGATTTCCATGGGGCAAATGGTGAGTTGCCGAATAGTGACGCTGGCTATTGATTTTCTTTGGTAAGATACTTAAGGGAGCCAACATAGGCGTCCATGCACTCTCGATCTCGTGGAGTGTGTTTTACTACTTTTCTCTAGCTTGTGGTGTTGTGGCAAAATCTACCGAGTGGAGTGAAATGACGGGGCAAAATTGAGTAAGCTATTAGGGCCGTGATATCCAAATAATCGAACTACGAGGTTGAAAATATGTTCCCAAAGCTGCATTCACTGCTAAATAAAAAATTCCTTGATATTTCCGCGGCATTCTCGCCATTCATCCCAGATACGGTTGAAGGTGCGGCAATCTTGGTGCAAAAACATGCGGGCAGCGATGGTTTAACAGCAGATCGTGCCGTTGTAGCTGCTCTTTCCGAATTTTATAGCCGCTTGCAGAAGGCGGATGACAATGAAGCTCTTGGCAGATTTGAACGGGAAATTTTGCCACGCGTCAACTGGAAGGAAACATTTCCATTTTTTGTCCATAGTGAAATAAAGCATGATAACGGGGAAATAACGCATTTACTCAAGATTGATAATTCCACATCGAGAGAAAATTTCAGTGGTGGATATAAAAAATTATCTTGTAAAGATATTCATAATTTAAACGATAAAAATCTTTATTCAACTTTGGAAGGAGGGCATTTGCATCTGCAGATTACTGCACGTTGCAATATGCGCTGTTCTTTTTGCTATCAAAAAGACTGGGATCTGGATCGACAAATGTGTCCTGACATGGATCCCAAATGGATATATGAATATTGCCGTCCACTTTATGAACGCATTCAGGAAATTAATGTTTTCGGCGGTGAAATTACAGCGATTTCCGAAGGGTTCAAGGTTGTTTCCTTTCTTGCCCAAAACTATCCTGCAGTGACAATTCATATGGAATCTAATGGACTAGCTTTTACTGAAAAATGGCAGGATTTTGCCGTTACTAATCTTATGTATATGTCTTTTTCAGTAAATGCGGCGAGCCCGGCGACATTCGCTCGTGCCATCTGGCCCGAGGGAGGCGAAAAGGCCTGGAAGCGAGTACATGAGAACATCAACGCCTATGTGCAAAAATTGCGTGAAGCAGATCTGCAAGCATTTGCACCTGTAATAACCATGGTTGTTTCACCAGAAACGGCCCATGAAATTATTGACTTTGTCCGTATGGGATTGTCTTGGGGGTGTCGTCGCATTCATCTGCTCATGAACCAGCAGTATCTACACCTTGAACGTTTCCCCACTCCTGTTTTGGATTGGGCTTTGCGTGAAATGCTCAAGATGGAGCGGGTGCTTGCGGGTAAGGTGCGACTGGAAGTTAAGCTTTTTCTGCCGGAAAAAATCGCAGCTGCGGCGCAGCGGGATGTAGATGCTATCCCTCTTGAGTCATTGAAAGAAGAATATGCAGACCTTCTTGAGCTTGCAGCCGGGCGTAATGAGGAAAGAGAACATCAGGAACGCATGACCGCCCGCAAATCCCACGGCAAAAAGAATGTTGAGCGAGGCCAAGAAGTCGGCAGTAGCTGCGGTCATTATTTTATTAATGCTGTAAGTGAAAATCATCAACGCCTATGCGCAGATCCGTGGAACTCTTTGACTCTCTCGCAAAACGGTATGGTAGTGTCTTGCAATTGGAATTATGCTTATCAAATAAATTTGAAAGACTATTTAAAAAATGAAATGATCGATTGGAATGCAGTTCTCAACTGCGAAGAATTTAGATTGATGCGGTGGAAAATATTGAATTCAGATTTCTCAGGGTGTATGGCTGGTTGTCCGTATTTGCCTCATGTTGCCAAAGATCTGCATTACGGTATCTAACCCCATGCTAAGGAGTTCTTTAATGTTATCACGCTGTTTGCGCATGCTTAGGTGTTGCTTAACGCCTCCTACATCTCCGATACCGCCATGTGAAGAGAGGCAAAATTCTGACACTTTTGAGGCCCTTCTTGAGTTGAAGCAGGCGTTTTCTGGTGCTGACGGTATGACTTCTGACTCAGAACAAGTGGGCATTTTGCTGAAAAAGTTTTATGCGTTGCCTGAGCCATGCAGAAAGGCGCAAGAAGCAAGGTTTGTCTCGCTGATACTTGAAAATATTAACTGGAAAGAGGCCTTCCCTTTTGTTGAGAGGATTGATGGAATCACGGATATATCTGAGGGCGCTTCCTTCAAACAGTATTTTCTTGAGCATAATATTCCAGAAATATTGTGTATTCTTAAAAAAGGACTGGATGCAGAATCCCTTGCTGTTGTAGACCATTTCATGTTCAAGGCTCTCCGTTTGCCAGAATATCCTGCGGAAGTTGCTGGAAAACGTTTTTTTGCGTTTTCTGCACTCCTGCGAAAAATGTTTCAATCCCCCACGGAAAAAAAGTCAGAAGAGCGCTACGAAGCAGAACTCCCGACGTATCGTCAAAATTTTCACTATGCCGAATTCAATGCATACTTTGAGCCAAGTGTTTTCCTTTTTCATCATGGGTTACGCAGCAGAAGCAAGGCTGTCCTCGACTACATTCGCCACAAGGACTTCATTGATGGTGGCGCCTGGATTGGGGATAGCGCATTGGTGCTTGGCAAATACTACGAACCAAAAAAAATTCATAGTTTTGAAATTAGTCCCGCAACATGTAAGCGTTACGACGATGTCATGCGAGCCAATGGTGTGGAAAGTTCCTGCTATGTCATCGTCAATGAAGGACTTGGGGAAAGGAAAGGAAAAGGCCTTTTTGTGGATAATTCAGGGGAAGGGACATCACTGCTCGCCCGAAGGGAAGGAGAAGAAAGAGAGATAACCGTTTGTAGCATTGACGCTTATGTGGCAGCACAGCGTCTGCACGTGGGTTTTATCAAACTCGACCTTGAAGGTTTCGGCCTTGCTGCGCTCAAGGGGGCACGGGAAACCATTATAAGTCAGTTGCCAGTGCTTTCTCTCTCTCTCTATCACACCCCAGAAGAATTTTTTGAAACAAAGCCGTACCTTGAATCTTTGACGGATGCCTACACACTGCATGTGGAACGGCACCATATAGACTACACGAATTGCTGGGATACAGTCCTCATGGCAATTCCCAAAACCTTGCTATAGACCATCACACAGACAGGCCAGAAATCAAGATGAACTTAGAACAGAAAGCGAATACATCCAGTGCTCCTTCACGGTTACGCCATGCCGCCCCCTTTGAGTGCATTGTGCTAGCGGGTGGATTGGGAACACGCCTGCGCCAGATTATTCCAGATATTCCAAAACCACTAGCGCCCGTTGCCGGGAAGCCTTTTTTGGATATTCTTTTAAGCTCGTTGGTGTGTAAAGGTTGTGCTGGATTTGTGCTCTCTGTCGGGTACCTGGCCAAAATGATTATGAATCGCTACGGGAAATATTTTGAAGGGGTGCCTGTCCGCTATGCTTTGGAAGAGGAGCCCTTGGGAACTGGCGGAGGTCTTCGGCTAGCCTTGAATGCTTGTGACACAATGATGCCAATTGTTGTCAACGGCGACACTTTTACGGACGTTGATATCTCAGCTTTTCAGGCATATTGCGCCCTTACTTCCCAGCCAGCACTCGTTGGAGTATGGCTTGACGATGCTTCACGATATGGGCATCTACGAGTCGCAGATGGCAAGATCGTTGGATTCGTCGAAAAAGGCCAACCTGGCCCAGCCTTGATCAGTGCGGGGTGTTATTGTCTCCCCAGAAGCGCACTAGAGGCGTTTCCCGAAGGGCATGCCTTTTCACTAGAACAGGATTACTTCGCTCATATCGCTGCCCGCTCGCACCTTGGTTTATTTGTCGCAGATGGTCTGTTTATCGACATTGGTGTACCAGAGGACTATGCTCGCGCTCAAATTATTTTTGAGAATATGAAAAGCTAATATCTTGAGGGTGAGTACCTTGACTGAACCCCAACTCTCCCCGGTTGTTTTTCTTGACAGAGACGGGACATTGAACAGAGACACTCGGTATCTGCACTCATGGGATGATTGGGAGTGGCTTCCAGGTGTGTGTGATGGTTTGGGTAAATTGCAACAGGCTGGATTTCGTCTGATTGTTGTCAGCAATCAGGCAGGAGTGGCACGCGGATTTTATGGCGAAGCAGATATTCACAGGCTACATGAACGGGTCAATGCAGAATTGTGGCATTTAGGAGTGCACATAGATGCATTTTATTACTGTCCACATCATCCGGACTTTACTGGTCCATGCTCTTGCCGTAAGCCTGAACCAGGCATGCTGTTGCGTGCCGAGGCAGAAATGAATATTGATCTGCAGCGCTCTTGGTTGATCGGTGATGCATACACGGATATGAAAGCGGCGCTATCTGCTGGTTGTCGCCCAATACTGGTTCTTTCAGGCAATGCAACAGAATTTAGCGGGCCCATCCTCAGTGGGGTGACTGTCTGCGATAACTTCATGATGGCAACACAGCATATATTGAAGGACGTATGCAATGGACTACATTGAGAATATGATTTTACGATATCCTGAGCTGTTACCGTTGCGTGCCGCTTGTAATGATGCCGTGAATAGTCTGGCTCAAACGTATGCCAAGGGTGGCAAAGTCATGACTTGTGGCAATGGAGGTAGCGCAGCTGATGCTGAGCATATTGTTGGCGAGTTAATGAAGGGTTTTCTTCTCCGTCGTCCTCTTGGCAGAGCGCAAAGGGAACGCCTTGCGCGCAGCGGTTGCTCGAAAGATCTGGTTGAACGACTCCAGCAAGGCATCCCAGCCATTTCACTAGTATCAGGCGTTGCACTGCCTACTGCCTGTGCAAATGACATCTGCAGTGATATCGTCTTTGCCCAACAGATATTTAACCTGGGCAAGGCCGGTGACACTCTTGTCGCCATCAGCACTTCGGGCAATTCAGCCAATGTACTTGCAGCCATGCATGTTGCAAAAAGTATGGATATTCAAATTATTGGCTTGACTGGTAATACAAAAAACGCGATGTGTAGTTTGGCGGATATTCTTATTGACGTGCCTGCCATTGTTACTCCTCATATTCAGGAATGGCATATCATCGTGTATCACACACTGTGTGCCGCTCTTGAGGCACGGTTATTCACGGTTTAGCTTCTATCCACCGGGCAATGCGTTTAATTGTGAATTTAAAATTTATTTTTTCAACATTAAATTTTACAATATTAAACGAGAATGATGTGATACGTTTTATTTGGAGAAAAGCACCTAACATTTTGAAAGAATTGGCTATATGGCTTATTATTCGCTACGCGGTGCCGTCGCGCCGGAAATCTCCTGGTAATATTGACGATATTGAGCAGCCTTCTGACCGTAAACTAATGGTGTTTGGAAATTTTAGGGGCGGCGGTGGGATCAGTCGTTCTGCTGAGAGATATTGCGAGAGACAATCCATACTGCAATGCAACCCGGTGCTGGTGGATACAACGGATGCGACATGCCAGCCAAATCGTAAAGGCTGTACTTTTTCGACTCTGACGCTACAAGAAGCGAGGGAGTACACAGCACCCGCGACAATCGTCATCCATTTGAATCCCCCCCATTTCCTGCTCGCTCTGGCACGACTGGGTAAAAAATTTCTCAGCAATAAACGCATTGTTGCTTACTGGGCTTGGGAACTGCAAAAATTACCAATGGTTTGGCGATGTTGCCTAGACGTGGTGGATGAGATTGAAGTGCCGAGCACATTTACCAAAGACATTATTTCAAAATACACAGCTAAACCAGTACGGGTGGTGCCGCCAGTAGGTCAACTCGCAGCGTTCAACTCGGATCGAAAATCCTTTGGCACTACTGGAAAACTGCGTTGTCTGTTTATTTTCGATCTAGCTTCGTCTATGGAACGCAAGAATCCCGAAGGCGCAATCAAGGCATTTTGTTCTGCCTTTACCCCGATAGAAGGCGAGCTGACGATAAAGGTGCTTTCTCCGCACGCTTCCCCTGCGGCAATGCAGAAATTATACGAATGCGAAAAGAAAATTCCACACTTGCATGTTATTTCGGAATGGCTTACTGATTCACAACTCGATACACTATACAGGAAACATGACGTTTATCTTTCGCTCCATCGCTCTGAAGGGTTTGGGTCAACTATCTTTGAGGCCACTCGTAAGGGCCTCTATGTTGTTGCTACTGGATGGTCAGGCAACATGGATTTTATGCGAGGGGATAAAGTATTCCCAGTGCCATGTGTACTGAAAGACGTTCCCCATAGTGTTGAGCAACAGCTTGGAATTTGCGGTGCCCAATGGGCGCACGCTGACACTGATGCTGCGGCGCGCATACTTCAACAAATATTTACAATTGTTTTTCCTGGCCGCACCTTGTGTAATTCATCATTACAAAAGGGAGATATAAATTGATTATTTCAAGAACCCCTTTTCGCGTATCTTTTTTTGGAGGTGGAACAGATTACCCCTCTTGGTATCGTGAACATGGTGGTGCAGTGTTATCCACTACAATAAACAAGTTTACATATATAACATGCCGTTGGCTTCCCCCCTTCTTTCCCCACAAGTACCGTGTGGCGTATTCAAAAGTGGAAGATGTCAGATCGCCGGAAGAAATAATTCACCCTGCAATTAATGCGGTGTTATCAGCATATGAGTGTGAAAATGGAGTTGAACTGCACTCTGATGCCGATTTGCCAGCCCGCTCAGGGCTTGGGTCTAGCTCTGCCTTTTTGGTCGGCCTGCTGCATGCTATGGAAGCCCTTCTCGGTAAAAGGGTTTCACCCATGTGGCTTGCTAAGGAGGCCATCCGTTATGAGCAGGATGTTCTCGCGGAGCATGTTGGTTCACAAGATCAAGTAGCTGCGGCCTGCGGTGGGCTCAATATCATACGATTTGGCAAAGATGAAACCATTACAGTGCAGCCTGTGGTTATTCGAAAAACACGTAAAATAGCGCTGTCTGAACACCTCATGCTTTTTTTTACTGGTTTTTCCCGCTCTGCCTCTGAAGTGGCACATGCACAGATAAAGAATATAGGCAACCGAGCAGAAGAGTTGCACACTATGCGCGCCATGGTTGACGATGCCCTGAGTATACTAACTTCAGAAACTGATATTTGTGACTTCGGAAAACTGTTGCATGAATCATGGATGTTCAAACGCAAACTCTCAAATCGGATCACAACGGATCGGATTGATGAAATATATGAGACAGCACGCAAGGCTGGAGCAATAGGGGGAAAGCTCCTAGGGGCAGGGGGAGGCGGATTTTTTCTTCTTTTTGTACGCCCTGAAAACCAGCCCGCCGTTAAGGAAGCACTCGGAAAATTACTTTATGTTCCTTTTGAACTTGAGAATAGCGGCTCTCAAATAATTTATTATAATGAATAAGTTTGTTATGAATACCCCGATTCCGTCACTGTTCGTTTGTTTCCTGCTTGTTCCTTCTGCGTATTATTATTCAGGAGGGCTAACTAGTTTTCGAACCGGGTTAATGCGTGGCCGCACTTTTTTCCAAGAGGTCATTACCTCTCGAAAAAAAATAGGGCGAATTTGCTCACAATTTCCGCGTTATCAAGCAGTGCCGACTTTATTCTTATTTTTTACAGCATCCTATATTTTCAAGCATGGGGGTATCTGGGGCGGGATTGTCAACGCTGCAGTAAAGTTGCGTAGCATTGGCATCAAGGGAATTCTATTCGCGAGTGCGGCAAATATCCATAATTTGCGCGTAAGTGGCGTAAATCCCCACCAGAGAATCCTCCTGTTTTTTTGTAAAAATATGAAGCCAAGCCGTCTCATGCTTTCTTTTTTGCACATTCTGAAAATTAACAAATATGAGATTGAAGTATTTACGGAACAAAACACTTTTTTTGTAAAGAATTTTTGCCGATTACGGCACCTTGGAGTACGAAGAGTTGTTGCCAGTAGCGCCCGTGCAAATATATTGGACTATCTATATGATATTGGTGATAGCTATTCGGTCTACCTTCTTCCACCCGCAGGACTGCACCATGTCGTGCTTGACTGCATTCGATACAATTCACCCAGAGCAAAAATTATCTGTGTGTGCGAAGACTCTGAAGAAGTACGTCCTCTTGACACAGATCTCCTTGGAAAAATTGATTATCTTATTGCCGGTCAAGTTTCTTTCAAGCCAGTAGGCCTTTCCATCATCACCCCACCCAATCTGTCAGGTAATTCCAGCCACATTGAGCAGGATGATGTCATAGCCTTCCTGCAAAAATGTGAGCTGCTATCCCCATCAGTATTGGCCCAATATTTTACACAGAAGCCATTCCCCGCAGCTATTCCAGGCGATCCGGCCTTATCTTTTGTCGTAAAAGTGCCCAGGGATTCTGGCAATATTAAAGGAGTCGTAAGCGCTTTGCTTGATGCAAGCGACAAGGCATGCCTCCCATGCGAAATCATATTTTGGGGAGGCGATGTCCCAGCGTGGGCTTCCGAGATGAATATTCCTTGGCAACATGCCCGCGAAGTTGATGGACTGTCTCTAAAAAGTTTGAGATTTCTCGAATCGGTTTGCCAAGGTGATTATATCTTGCTGGCTGGTGCAGAAGAGCTTCTGATGGGTGGATTGGCTGAAGGGATTGCCATTTTGAAGAATTCCCCCTCAGTTGCAGTGTGCGGTGGTCGCCTCCTTAGTCTTCAAGGCTCCTTGTGTGAAGCTGGTGCTAGGATGAACGGTGGGCGTATCCAGCCCTTGGGGCAAGGAGAAGCGTGGAATGCACCATTTTTTATGGTATCACGTTCAGTGCCCTTAGTTTCCACCAATCTGGCTTTGTTCCGGAAAAAGGATGGACTGTTTTCTTCTCAAAGGCATGATGTGTTGTTTTTCAACGAGAGTGGCGGATATATTGGATTTTCAGGCGAACTTCCCCTAACTATAGTGTGCCCGAATATGGAGGCATACCTACTTGGCGGAGAGCAATCAAAAGATTGCCAGCTTCCCCCTATTTGCGATACCTCCGCAATTCAAATTGCATCTCAGGATCGCTATCGGGCAGCATCGCAACTTTCCAACGGTGAACGTTCTTTGAACATTCTTTACTATTCACCGTATCAATCGCATCCCGCCAGCCACGGAAATCGTAGTACAATCCAATTTTTCGGCAAGATATTCAGAGAGAAAGGATGCAAGACTCACTTCGCCTTGCTAGGGCTTGATCGCTATACACCAGAAGATCAACAAGCCATGCGCGACGCCTGGGATTCCTTTACCATATTGCCATACCCATTCCAAGACGATAGCTCATTGGGAGAGGATATTCCCTTTGACGGTTGGTATGAAAAAGGATTGGGTGAGCACATTGCCTATCTGTGCGCAAAATTCAAGATTGATATCTTATTTTGCTCCTATGTATTTCAGTCAAAAATGTTGGAGTTTGTGCCACCCCATATTCTCAAGGTCATTGATACACACGACAAAATGGGAGGCCGCTACGAGGCGCAGAAGGCACGAGGGTTAAAGACAGAGTTTTTTTCTTGCACACCCGAAGATGAGGGGCGCTATCTGCGCAGAGCTGATATTGTTGTGGCCCGGCGAGCAGAGGAGGCTAACTATTTCAATGAGGTTTCAGGGCGTGATACCGCTATTGTTATTCCACATGTTGAGCCCCCGCATTTTATTGAACGCAAGTATGATCGTTTGGCTTCGGTAGGAATTGTGGCCAGTGCCAATAGAATTAATCTTGATTTGGTGACTGATTTTTTGCTTGCGCTCAAATCGAAGGTAGCCGATGTGCCGTTTTCTGTGCGCATCGCAGGTCAGGTCTCCACCATGCTTGACGACGTCTCAGCGGATAAGCGATGGATTTTTAATGAGCCATGGGTTTGCATACTTGGGTTCGTGGATGATATCAAAACGTTTTATGCAGAAGTCGATGTTGTTGTTTCCCCCGTACTGTTAGGCACAGGTATAAATGTGAAAACTGTACAAGCCATGGCATACGGTATGCCGTTGGTCACTACAGCGTGTGGCTGCAAGGGCATTGAAACTGGTAATCCCATGCATTCACAATTATCTATGGGTGGTGTTGTTGACTGCGTACTTCTGTTGCATGCTGAGCCGCAGCGACTAGAGTCTTTGGCTGACTGCAGTAAAGAGCGATATGATACATTTTATAAAACTAGTTTAGAAGAATTTGACACTTTACTCAGCTCTTGCTGATGGACAATGTGGAATTAGATATTAGATGAGAAGGGCATTGATAATGCATGCGTATGAGGATTAATCGAAAAAAACTTTTTGCATATATTGTTTTTTTAGCAACCGGAGATGGATTGAATCTCTAGAGCTGTCTGATGTTTTTGCAAAACCCTACATAAGCTATATAATGTGTTATATGTCAGGGTGTTTAATCACATTAAAAACAACTTAGCTGAGAGCTACTTGCCTATTTGGGAGAATAAAAATGATTCAACAGATCAAGCATTATATCGAACGTCTCCTTTTCGTTAGACACGCAAAGTACATATCAACGCAAAATTCTTTAGAACAAATCACTGATATGATTGAGGCATATACAAGTTGTGATACGTTTACTTTTAAGATGACGAATTTTTCGTTATTAAAGGAAGAACAAAAACCAGAATATGCTGATGTGTGGTTTTCTGAACGGCAGGTTCACGATGAATGCTATAATGTGTTTTCTTTTTTTAAAGACAATGAGTATATGATATTAGATATTGGCGCAAATGCTGGATACTCAGTGACATCATTTTACTCAACTGGGGTTACCTGCCCTATATTTTCATTTGAAGCATTTAATATTCACCAAAAAAATCTTGAATATATTAAGAATAAAATTGCTCCTTTAAATAATTGCAAATACAATTTTTCTATAACTGGATTGTCTGACGAAGAAAGTAAAGTGCGCTTCATGATGCCAGTCATTAATCAAACAGGGATTTCTGCACTTGCGAGAAGTAATATTAACGACCCGCAAGCTCTTGCTAATTTGATTGATCAGTACATTAAAGATTTTTATAAAAATAGTAAAAATTATCTTTCTATTGCTGAGTTCGATATTACTCTGTCAACTCTGGATAAATTCATTTTTGCACACCCTGATGATTTCCAGCTCCCTGTAGCTGCTATGAAAATTGATGTTGAGGGTATGGAATATAATGTATTACGTGGTGCGGTAAATACTATAAAAAGGTTCATCCCTCTAATAATGTCCGAAGGTGATGATCAGAAGATTAATAGTTTCCTTACGCCTCTCGGGTATCACAAAGGTTTTTATTCAAATGGATGTATAAGCTTTGATTGTGAAAACAAATTTTACAATGTATTCTATGTTCACAAAAATAACATACCTAAATATAAAGAAATTGGGTTAGTGTCTTTATAATTTTTTGATTGTGTCTAATGAGGACTCAGAATGTTGGCGGTTAAAATCCGCTCCAGAGAAATATACTTAAAAATATGTAAGGTGATAAAACCTAAATGTGATGTCTAGTTTGTTGCCTGCCTTGAGACGGCAACACTGGAGTTATCATGCAGCAGAGACGGAAAGAGTGCCCTGGGGATGGTCATGGAAATATGATGTTAATGTTATGGAAATAGATATTCTCAAGCTACTTTTTCAACGCCCTTGACAAAGGGGCCTAAAAGAACTGTTGAGAAGGCAATGCTAAACCATTTCCCGTCGCATAGAGTCGAATAATGCCTAAAGCCGTTTATTGCCTCCGCAATCATAAAAAGTATGCCATCATTTTCTAAAGCCCTTGACCTCTGGCGCAACGATCGTGCTTTGTTTTATCGACGCCTTAAGTCTAATCTCGCTCGATCTGTAGGTACTGCTTCGGCGTTCTTCTCCGGTGAAAAGTCACTGTACAGCGATCTTTTGCCAGACCCGCCTCAAACAGACTCTGTATCGCGCTGCCTAATTGTCTTTAGCTGCAACCCCTTTCTTCCAAGCGGAGTTGGCGCGAGTATTTTGGCCCAATGTTCGTTACTTGTTGAGATGGGTTATGTGCTGGATGTTCTTTTCTATGTGCAGGATGAGTTTTCAAGGGCATCGCGCGAGGCGCTATTGCGTCGCTTTGACCGAGCAGCAGTGATTTTCCCCAAAATTTCTTGTCAGAGTCGATTAGACGATGGGGTCACTGCCACAAATTTGGACGAATGGTGCGGGGGAGAACTGCTGGACGCTTGCGCCCAAATGTTGAAAAATGGTCATTATGCGGCGGTCATCGTTCATCAGCCGTGGCTTTCCAAAGTCTTGGAACTTGTTCCTGAGGGAATAAAAAAATATCTCTTTATGCATGACAACTTTGCCGGACGTGCTGCCCTGTTCGAAAAGCAGGGGTTGCCCAAGAGGCTTGCTTGGTTGAACCTCAGCGATAAGGAGCAGGCACGATGCATGCTCCGTGCGGATATTATTTTTGCAGTTCAAGATGAGGAAAAGACAATATTCGAGCAACAGACCAATGCTGAACGGCAGGTTGTTACGGTAAAGATTCCTTTTGCCGACAACACCGCATATTCGCTCCCACGGCGGCGAGGCAAGCTTGCAGTGGGCATAATTGCTAGCGCCAATGAAAATAACCGGAACGCGGTAATCGATTTTGTGCGACTATGGGAGCGAGAGCCAGTATTGTGCTGTGGAGCGGAGTTGCGTATTGCTGGTGATGTCGGTTGTTTTGTTTCTTCCCAAGAACCTTCCGTGCATGTCCTTGGGCGTGTGGAAAGGCTTGAGTCTTTTTATGCCGATCTCGATATGGCCGTTAATCCTGATTGTAGTGGAACTGGTATCAAAGTTAAATCACTGGAAGCACTCAGCTTTGGGCGTCCTTTACTTTGTAGCCTTGCCGGAAGTGCAGGGCTTCATTCTACATGTTCTTGGCATAACCTTCTTGATAGGCCAGCCATGGTTGCCAGCGTGATCTCTTTGATTCAGCAACCTGCTTTGCTGCTTTCTTTACGTGACACTTCTATTGCGTTATTTCGCAAGTACAGTGATATGGAAGAATATATTAGAGTGTTGCACCCGAGGCAGGTATAACTTGCACGAAGATTTTATGAAGGTTCCTCCTGTCTTAATTTTTTTTGACGCGACACCCTTGGCCCTTTGGGAGCAAGCAGATATCCATAAAGTAGGTATCGGGCGGATGGCCACGCGAACCCTTAGGGCGTTGCTCCTTCGTGACGATGTCCATGTTGAACTTGTGTGCCCGTGCGGCATGGAAGAATTCGTACAGCGTTTTCAGGCCAAAAATAATTGGGCATGCAAGGCAGATGTCATCGCTATTGCGCAGCCTCCAAGGAGAGGGCGTTTTTTACACCTAAAGGAGTGGGCCAAGAAGCTGGGCCGTAAGCTCCTCGCTCCTTTACCGAGCAAGCTGCAGGGCGGGATCAAGCGTCTGGCGAAAGTTTGCCCGTTTGCATCTTACGCTCGGCCAGATAAAACGCTACGGAAAGTTGTGTCTTCGCGTTTACCTGCACAGGGCGTAGCTGTTTGGTTCTCTTGTTTTCAGCCAATACCAGAGAGTATTGCCCACATCCCAGGTCTGCAGACACATGTAGTGTTACACGATATTATTCCCTTACGCTTGACATCCAAACACCCATTCCAAGCTCCATGTCTGGATCTTATGAACCAGCACCTGCAAAAGGCAGATGTTATCTGGGCTAATTCTCAGTTTACCAGATCTGATTTTCTTGAGTATTTCTCCGCTGAGCACAAGAACAATGTATACGTGGCCTTGCACGGCGGCGGAGATCATTTTCGGCCATCGTGTCCAGAGCAAATTACCGCCAGCCTTACGATGTACGGCGTACCTGAGCAAGATCCTTACTTCGTGTGCCTTGCCACACTTGAGCCCCGAAAAGGACTCTCGATTGTAATCAAAGCCTTTAAGCGCCTCGCTGAAAAACGAACGGACATCCATTTGATCCTGATCGGGCAAAATGGGTGGAATTGCGGCAAAATTTTGCGGGAAGGGGCAGAGACCGGGCGCATTCATCTGACTGGTTTTGCATCAGACCAAACTGTAGCTGCACTTTTGACCGGTTGTCATGGTTTTTTATACATGTCTGAATATGAGGGCTTCGGGCTCCCCGTATTGGAAGCCATGTCTTGCGGAGCCCCGGTCATAGCAGCTGCAAGCACTTCACTATTGGAAGTTGCCGACAATGCAGCGATTCTTGTACCACCGGGCGACGTAGCCTCTCTTAGCCGTAACATGTTGCGACTCCTTGACGATCCAGAATTGCGGGCAGATTTGAGGCACCGAGGCTTAATCTGGGCACCGAAATTCACTTGGAAAAGATTTGTTGAAACTATCCTGAGGGGCATTAAGGCAAGGAAAGAAGAAAGTACTTCTGTCCATTAGTGCGCTCAACTGTTACTGCGATTAATAATTAAAAATGGGGCACATGTACCATGTCTCTTTTTGTTAATTTTAAGAATATGTTGTTTAAGGACTTTTTAGTAATTTACAAAATAGTTCCATCATATATACAACGAAAAGTTCTATTTGTGTTTTTACTTATGATTTTCCTTGCTATTTTTGAAGCATGCTCTGTGCTTTCTTTGTCATTTTTGGCATTGAGCATCACTTCGCCCGATAAGGTAATGGAGCTGTCGTTTGTTAGCCAAATATTCGCTACTTTCCCTGTGTTCCAAAAACTGCAGGCGGATGTCCGAATGTTTGCACTCTGGGTGGCTGTCCTAGTCGCAGTTCTGACAGCCGCGAAGAATATCATGTCTGGGCTTGTTGGGGCGCGTACGGCCATCCTTGGAGAAACCGTTTCCCTTTATGCCGGGGATACTCTATTTCAATATTATTTGAATAGCCCATATCTTGATTATCTTTCTGGAAAAACGCAGCATATTTTCCAAGTTATTTCCTGGCGCGGGCAGCTAGGATTCTTTCTCGTTAATTTGATGCAAGTCTATACCTATATTTTTATTTCGGCTTCTCTGTTTTTAATACTTGTTTCGGCTACCCCGGAAGTTTTACTCATAACTTTGGGTGCTGTTGCTATATTGTGCTATTTTATTTATAAAACTATAAAAAAGGCTGTTGATATTGCAGGAAAAGAATCATCGGAATACTCTAATGTTGAGTATCTTGCTCTTGATAATGCCAAACGTGGCATGATGGAAGTCCATATTTATCGTCAACAACAGTATTTTTTTAATGCTTTTCATACGGCTGGTTCTAAAGCAATGCCAAGCCGTGCTCTTATCACAGTTGCACCACCTATCCCAACTTGGATTCTGGAAAGTGTTGCTTTTATTGTGATCCCGGCAACGCTCTGGATAATGGTAGGGCTCTATGATGCATCCATGTCTCGCATCACAGGCGTCTTGACCATGATCATGCTGGCGTCTTGGCGAGTGTTGCCCTTACTCAATCGGTCGATGACTAACATGGTAGCACTGAGAGGGGCACGTTATGCAGCCCTGCAGTGCGTGGATTTTCTTCAAAAAATTCATGAAAATCCGTTGCCTGAGCCGGAAAAAGCTGCAAAACGGCTTGAATTTTCCGAAGGAATTGCGTTTGACAATGTTTCTTTTTGCTATCCGTTGTCAGAGCAACCCAGCCTTCAAAGCGTATCTTTCAAAATTTTTAAAGGAAAAAGCCTGGGGATCATCGGGCAGTCTGGCGCAGGTAAAAGTTCCTTGGCCAACATCCTTAGTGGACTTATTAAACCCACGGCGGGGCGGATGCTCGTGGATGGCAAAGAACTATCTGCATCGGAGCAAGTTGCATATATGCTGGGGGTGGGTTATGTGGCGCAGGCTCCATACCTCGCGCCAGGAACCCTTGCGCAAAACGTAGCATTCAGCCAATGGGGACGAGCATATGATCCGGAAAAGGTACGGGACGCTTGTCGACTTGCCCATCTGGACATTGTAGATACGCACCCCCGAGGCATTGAACTACCTATAGGGGAAGGTGGAACCGGTCTTTCTGGAGGTCAAGCACAACGCCTTTCCATCGCTCGTGCCCTATATGCATCACCGCAGCTTTTGATCCTTGATGAAGCTACAAGCTCGTTGGATTTGGGGGTTGAAGTTGCAATAATGAAAACAATAGCAGAATTACCAAAGTCCGTTACTGTGGCGATTATAGCACACAGGTTGTCTACTGTAGAGTGGTGTGACGCTATTTTGTGGATTAAAAATGGCGAGATTGCAATGTATGGAACTCCTTCCGAAGTTTTGCCAAGCTACAAAAAGTATCTCAACGTTGCTTCTGATGAATGTAGCACGTAGTCTATTGGTATCCTGAGCATATAATCGTATTGGCATATTGATCTTATGCCCCCCCGTGTGTACTACTTGCAACTTGCTAATTCATAACGAGTTGCAAGGTGGATTCTTATCGTTGAATTCCCCGGAAGTCAGGGCAATCCATTAGCTGTTTTTGGCAGATGCTGGTTAGAATTCTGTCCATGTGTCTCAAGCGCACCTTAGCTGTCCAATAGTCATCATCCCGGGATGATGACCTTACCCCACTGTGCATCTCACTTGTAAGTTAGTGGTTTCCAATGGGTTATATTCTTTGCACGGAACTCTTCCTGTGTCAGCCAGCCCAATGAGCTGTGCGGTCATCGCTGGTGTATCCTGTCGCCATGCTTCAACCGTTCTGCGGGCATCGTGCAGGGACAGAAACACGTTCTGATTTAAACACTCATCCCGGTATTTTCCGTTAACACTTTCAATGTGCTCATTATCCGTGGGTTTCCCTGGACGAGAGAACTCAATCTACACACCGGGCTCAAAAGCCCATGCCCCCAGGGCTTTATCGCTGAATTTAGGCCCGTTATCAACCTCGATTCGTTGCGGTAACCTTCCTTGACGGCGTAGTTTCTCAAGGACGCGCAACAACTCGAACTTCAGGCAACGGCATGTCCACTTCAAGCGCCGGACTTGAGCGACCCCATAGATCGGCAATTGTCAAAATCCAGATGCGTCGCCCCCCACAAGAGAGTCGCTTACAAAATCCATCGGCCATTGTTCATCTGGGCTATCAGGGCCAGCCTGGACAATACGGGCCTAGCTGGACGCTTCACGCGCGGGTGCGCAACGAAAGGTTTTCTTCCTGGTACATCCTTTCTATCCGCTTGTGGTTCTGCACCAGCCCTTCCCCGGCGCAATAACTCATGCGGGCGCAGAGAACCGAAGTGCCACCAATCTTTTGCCCGTTCCAGCATCCGCGTCCGTAAAAGAAGATCACGATCTTCAGATAGTAGTCGTCTGGCTGCATAGCGCCTGAACTGGCTCACTCGGCAAGCCAACCGTTCTGTGTAGCCATGTTCAGTCTGAATGTGATGCTTGGCTTCTCTGTTGGCTGCGGGCTTCAATGGTTTTTTGAGATCACCTCCTTCAGGATCTCGATATTAAGAGCCTGCTCGCCAACAATTCGTTTCAGTCAGGCCTTCTTTTCTCCCAACGGGCGTAACGGCTTGGCATCAGAGATATTCATTCCACCGAATTTGCTGCGCCATTTGTAAAAGGTCGCACCAGAGATACCACTCTGACTGCAATATCGGCAGCGGAAACTCCAGCCTCAGCTTACTGCAGTATCCCAATAAGCTGCTCATCAGTGAAGTTGCTACGTTTCATTATTGTGCTCGTGTGTCAGGAACACTAATTTCTCAAGGGCATGCTTTTCAGAAAAGGTATCCGGCGCGATGCGATTATGTATGGTGGCAAGTATGAGGATGATATTTTAATGGCCATGCTGGAAGACGAATGGAAGCAGATGGCCATGCCTTGTATGCAGCCCCGTGCATGGTGCCCGGCATCTGTTCAGCGTACCTCTTCAGCGCGTGCCTTGGTTGTGGTTCGCCATAAAGCTGCCTAGTCCTTCCTCACGGGGCAGCGCGCCAGCCAGCGTTTGACCGTGTTTCTGTCCACATCAAGTTTCTGCGCCGCGCGCGCGATTTTTCCGTCACACTGATCAATGACCATATGGATGTAATTGCCGATGACCGTATCCAGGCGGCCATCGCCTTCTGCCAACGCGATTTCATCGCCGCTTCGCGCTGGTTGCGCAGCAATAGCTTCGCAGGAAATTTCGCCCCGCAGGATGATGAATTTTTCCGCCAGATTTTCAAGTTCGCGCACATTGCCCGGCCATGAATATGCAGAAAGCCAGCGCAGGAGGTCTTTGCCCGCTTTGGGAGCTGCTGTTCCGTACTGTTTGGCGTATTGCCGCACAAAGTTGTTGAAAAGCAGGGGGATGTCTTCCTGTCTGTCGCGTAGCGGCGGAACTTTAAGGTCAAGCACGTTCAGGCGGTAGTACAAGTCGGCGCGCAGCCTGCCCGCCGCCACCTCTTCGGCTGGGTTGCGGTTGGTCGCTGCAATCACGCGCACGTTAATGGGGATGACCTTGTTGTCGCCTATGCGCATCACTTCTCTGGCCTGCAAAATGCGCAACAGGCGCGTTTGCAGAAAAAAATCCATCTCGGTTATTTCATCAAGAAAGAGCGTTCCCCCGTGTGATAATTCAAACAGCCCCGGCTTGCCGGTGCGCATGGCCCCGGTAAACGCGCCCGGCGCGTAGCCGAACAGCTCGCTTTCCAGTAAATCTTTGGGGATGGCGCCGCAGTTAACAGCCACAAAAGGCCCTTTGGCCAGGGTGCTCGCATTGTGGATGCTTTGCGCAAAAAGTTCTTTGCCCGTGCCGGTTTCGCCCTGAATAATGATGCTACAGGTGGCAGCGGCGTATTGCCGGGCCTTGGCAATGGTTTGCTGCATGGCCGCACTGGCGTGAATAATGTCTGAAAAGGTATACTTGGCAATAAATCCGCTTTCACGCAGCTTCTGACGCACACTGTTTTCTTTTTGCAGAATGTGTTCAACGCGCTGAAAAAGCAGAACAATAGAATTAGCTTCCAGGTAAGGCGGGCTTATCACCGTATCCACGGCAAAGTCAGTGCCGTTGACCGACACAATGCTGGTGGTCAGTTTTGTGCCCGAACGTATGGCTGCGGAAAGTTCTTCTGAAGTGAAGATGCTGTGCACGGAGGTATTCAGCAGTTCCTCGCGCTCTTTTTGCAACAGCAAACAGCCCTGCTGGTTCACTTCTTCAATAAAACCTTCCGTGTTGACAAGCAGCGCGCCTTCCTGCGCGCAGTTGAGTACGACAGTAAGCTTGTTGGCTGCGGCAATATGTTTGTTAAGGTTGTTACGCACCAGAATGGCCTGTTCGCAGGCGTCAACGATGGAATCGCGGTTGGATTCAACAAGATGTATCTTGATATCCTTGCTGCTGGCCCAGCGAACGGAGATAGTGTCGCCAACCACAACATCCGGTTTCCAGGCCAGCACTTGATCCATGATCAAGCCAGCCACGCCAGGGTTGGAAATCTCAAATTCCTGATATTCCCTGTGCAGGATGTCGCATATTGGTCTGCATATTTTGATGAAGGGCGAAAATCCCACAAATGCAATGCGTGTTTTTTCTGTAGTATTGTTATATATATAGTCAAAAACACTGTATGATGACGGTCTGACGCTGATGACCTCTATGTTCAGCGTGTTGCCGATGTGCAGGGCTGTGCCGCCACGGCTGACAATTATTTTTGCACCTTCCTGCAAAGCCTTCTGGGTCTGTTGCACGCCTGTTTCCATATCGCCAAGCAGCACGGTAATGGGATATTTTTCTTCCTCAACCACGCGGCATACGGAATCAAAAAGTTTTTTATTCGGTGCAATAAAGGCGATGGTGTTCATGCTGCTGCCTGAATGGTTGAAGGGCATGCGGGCCTGTGCGGTGCGATGGCGGGAACGGCTGGGCCCATTCTATGCGGAGGCCAATGTTTATTGTTGCCTATCGCATTTTGCACCAGCGCGCAAAGGCAAAATGCATCTGTTGGTGGCGTATTAAAAAATCAATTTTGATAAAATCGTTAAAGTTAAGCGTATTATGGCGTGGCGCAATCCTTGCTTGCCCAGAGCAAATTCAATTTGCGTGCCGCAGGCCCAGCACTTATGAGCGGCGGCAAATCGCAAGGCGGTGCCAGATGGCTCATATGCAATACAGGGTGGTTATGGGCTTCACCATGGGGGAGCCTCAGGGTATTGGCCCGTTGCTCGTCATGAGATCCCTGAACAATTCCGGTCTGTTTCAGGTGGTTCAGCCCGTTGTTTTTGGTGATGAGGCCACCTTGCGCCGGGCGGCAGGGCAGGCAGGTATAGGCCAGGAGCAACTGGTGTGTATCAGTCCCGGCGACTTGCCTTGGCAAAGTCGCCTGCCCACAGATAGATGTATTCTGCTGGTGCAGACGGATTCCCCCGGCCTGGAAATGACGGAACAAGGGCAGCCCTCGGCGGCGGGGGGCAGGGCTGCCTTTAACGCTGTGCGCAAAGCTTTTGAGCTTGCCGCTTCAGGACATCTTGACGCTCTGGTTACAGCCCCCCTCAATGGTATTTCTCTGGGTATGGCGGGATATCCGCAGCGGTTTCACACGAGCATGCTGGCCGAGTTCTTTGCCGAGCACCAGCACTGTACCCTGTCCACAGACGGCGACCTGCGGGTTGTTTTTGTCAGCACCCACATTCCCCTTGGCGAGGCGGCGGCGCGGATCACCGAAGATCGGGTTTTGTCCGTCATCTGCATGGGGGCTGCAACCTGCCGCAGGTTTGGCATTGTGCACCCGCGCATCGGCGTTGCCGGGTTCAATCCTCACGCGGGCGAGGGGGGCGTTTTGGGGCAGGAAGAAAAAACAGCCATAATCCCCGCTATTGCACGGGCCGTGGCTGAAGGGCTGGACGCAAGGGGGCCGTTTGCACCGGATGTTATTTTTGCCAAGGCCTGCTCCGGAGCTTTTGATCTGGTGGTGGCCATGTACCATGATCAGGGGCAGATACCGCTCAAAATGAAAAACTGCTCCTGCGCGCGTTCCGGCTCATGGTGCGGTGCACCGGGCATCAATGTGACCCTGGGCCTGCCCTTTGTGCGCACCTCCGTGGAGTTTCCTTCGGTGTTTGACACGGCGGATCAGGCTGACGCGCTGCACGCCGCCATGCGCAAGGCCATTGAATATGCCGCGCTTCTTGCCGCCTCCCCATTACAGAAATACCGCAATGGTCTGTGGTGATGTGGAGCAGGCCGGGGACGCCTTGCAGGGTTAAATGCCGCACCAACAGCATCTGGCTCCATTGAATCGCTGGTATAATTTGCATGAATAATGGTGCAAAATATATCCCTGCAATTTTGAGATGCTGACTTCAGAATAGTTATTTTTTATTATTATATTAAATAAATTATGATGTTATGATGTGTTTCCTGTGGTGGCACCGTTCTTGCTCAATCGGGCTGTCAGCCGACGTTCATCGGCTGAAACCATCAAAGCCATTCACAGGAGATGCACATGACTCCTTTCAAATGTTTACTGCCATCAACCATTGTTTACGGCCCCGGCAAGGCCAATGAGCTGGGTGCCCTTCTGGCCGGGGAACATATCCTCTTTATCAGCGACAAGGGCGTGCAAGGGGCTGGAGTTGCGGATAGCGTGCTGGCTGCCTGCCGCGAGGGCGCTGCTTCATTTTCAGAATATTGGGATGTGCCCCCGGAACCGACCGAGGAGCAGGTAGAGGTAGTTGCAGCGGCTGTGGACAGACCCGGCCTCAGTGTCATTGTGGCTATGGGCGGCGGTAGCGTCATGGATATGGCCAAGTTTGTCTCGGTCATGGTTCAGGGCGGCCCTTCAATGGTGGATATGTTTGAAGGGCGGCTGCCTGCCGGCAAGCAGGTGAAGCTGGTCATGATCCCCACCACGGCGGGCACCGGCTCCGAAGCCACGCCCAACTCCATCGCCTTACGCCCCGCGTTGAACCTCAAGGTTGGCGTGGTGTGTCCGTACTTCATGCCTGACTATGTGGTGCTAGACCCGGAACTGCTCTGCGGCCTGCCGCCCCATATTACCGCCGCC
Organism: uncultured Desulfovibrio sp.; assembly: GCF_902477725.1. NCBI lineage: Bacteria > Pseudomonadati > Thermodesulfobacteriota > Desulfovibrionia > Desulfovibrionales > Desulfovibrionaceae > Desulfovibrio > uncultured Desulfovibrio sp. The sequence goes on from NZ_CABSIF010000014.1 coordinate 69,979, forward strand.
ACCGGGCTGGATGCCCTGTGCCATGCGCTCGAGTGCTTTGTGTCCAACAAGGCCAATCCCATCAGCGACATGTTCGCTCTTGAATCCATGCGGCTGACGTTCAAAAGCCTGCAAAAGGCCTATGAAAACGGCAAAGATATTGAGGCGCGCGGCGATACGCTGCTGGCCGCCTTCTACGGCGGGGTGTGCATAGCGTCCTCTGGCACAAATGCTGTGCATGCCTTGTCATATCCGCTTGGGGGGCGCTACCGTATTCCCCACGGTGTTTCAAACGCCATTCTGCTTGCCCCCGCCTTTGCCTACAATATGGACGCCTGCATGGCAAAGCTGGCTCAGGTAGCAGAGCTTGCCGCCGCCTCGCGCGGCGAGAGCCTTGCGGGAAAGAGCGAACAGCAGCGGGCGCAATATCTGGTGGACTTTCTGGCCGCGCTGACCCGCAACCTGAAAATTCCGGCCTCGCTTGAAGAACTGGGCATTCCGGCCTCTGATCTGGATTGGCTTGTGGATGCCGCCTTTGAAGTAAAGCGCCTTTTGAACAATAATCCCAAGCCGTTGGGAAAAACTGACATCCGCACCATTTACACAAGCATTCTGACGAGGAAGTGCTGATGTTCCTACTGGTCGCGGACGACCTTACCGGCGGCAATGACGCCGGAATCCAGTTTGCCAAGCGCGGCGTGGATACGTGGATAGTTCTGGATGCCGGGCATGCGGGTCTTGAGGCCGTGCTTGCCCGGCCCAAACTCCCGGCTATGCTTGCCTTGAACGCCAACACCAGGAACCTCCCGGCAGTTGATGCGGCGGCTCGGATGACGAAGATTGCGTCGCATCTGGCAAAGGATGTCCGCACCGCGCACCCCGAGATGGTGTATAAAAAAATAGACAGCACACTGCGCGGCAACCTTGGGGCAGAAATAGACGCACTCATGGATGGCTATGGTTTTGCAACGGCCTTTTTGTCCCCGGCATTCATTGAATGCGGTCGCACAGTGGTGGACGGGCATCTGCTTGTGGACGGCGCGCCCGTGCACAAGACCTCATTTGCCAACGACCCCATCACTCCGGTGCGGCAATCTTCCATAGCCGAAGTTGTGCGAGAAACCTGCGGGCGAAGCGTGGGCTGCGTGCCACTTTCTGTCATGGAACACGGCGAGGGATTTATTACCGCCTATGTGGCTGATTTGCAGAATGCCGGTCATGAAATCATCGTTTTTGACGCTGTAAATGCCGCACACCTGGATGCCCTGGTGGCGGCGGGGCAAAAGCTTGAGTTTCCTCCGCTGTACATCGGCTCTGCCGGGCTGGCCAGCGCCCTGGCAAACGCCCTGACCAGCGCCCTTACTGATGCCCAAACGGGCATTGAGCCCGGCGCATCATCCAGCAGCCAGTCCCCGGCAGATACACACGCACCGGTTGTGGAACCGGTTGACCGCGTGTTTTTCATCTGCGGCAGCGCGCATGAGGCAACCAGAAAACAGATCACGCATCTTGTTGGCAACGGCGTGCAATTGATCCGTCTTGTCGATGCCGGAACAGAAGCCGTGGAAATCGCGGTTGCGGATACCCTTCTGGCCCTTGAAAGCGGCAATGCCGTTCTCAGCACACCTGAAAAAAAAGCCGGGGGAGCAGATTCCACTGCGGCAAGCGGCATCCAACTGAGCAATGCCGTGGGGCTGGCGGCTGTGACTGTGCTTGAAAAACTGGCGGAATCTCCGCAGACAACGGCGCTGGTAATGACCGGCGGGGAAACGGCCTTTGCCGTGCTGCAAAAAATTTGTTCAGGGCTTGCCCTTTCACGCGAGATATCGCCCGGTGTTGCTCTGGGAACGATCGTTGGTGGGTATTGCGATGGTTTTCAGGTGGTTACCAAGGCTGGAGGCTTTGGTGAAGATCAGACCCTTGTGGATATTCTGCGCCTGTTCCGGCCAAAAAACTGCCGATAGCCGCACAGTGCCGACCTATGTTCTTTCAGGGGTGGGATTGCGCTGTTGCATGCCTGCAACGCACCGCATTTTAAAGTGACATGTTCTTAAGAGAGGAATGCATCATGAACAACGCGCGTCCCATCGTGGGCATCAGTGTGGGCGACCCCGGCGGCATCGGGCCGGAAGTAACGGTGAAGGCCCTGGCCTCGCCCAAGGTGTTTGAGCAGTGCCGCCCCCTGGTCATTGGCGATGCTTCTGTGGTGCGTGACGCCCTGCGCTTTACTGGCCTGAATCTTTCCGTCAACGCGGTTGCTTCGCCAGAGCAGGGAATCTACAAGCCCGGCGTTGTGGATGTGCTGGACATGGGCAACATGCCCATTGATCAGGTGCGTTACGGCGTGGTTACCCCACAGCAGGGCAAGGCTTCTTTTGAATACATAGCAAAGAACATTGAACTTGCCATGACCTGTCACATAGATGCCACAGTAACCGGGCCAATCAACAAGGCCGCCATCAATGAGGCGGGCTATCACTATGCCGGGCACACGGAAATTTATGCGGAAATGACAGGCACGCGCGACTACGCCATGATGCTCGCTGAAGGGAATTTTCGCGTTGCGCATGTGTCCACGCATGTTTCTTTGCGGGAAGCCTGCGACAGGGTAAAGCGCGAGCGTGTACTGCGGGTTACCGAGCTTTCGTACGATGCCTTGCTCAAGCTGGGCATTGCCAGCCCGCGTATTGGCGTGGCGGGGCTTAACCCCCACTGCGGCGAAGGGGGGCTTTTTGGCACTGAGGATGAGCGCGAAATCAAGCCTGCCATTGCCGATGCCGTTGCAAAGGGCATGAACGTTACCGGGCCTGTGCCGCCAGATACCGTATTTTCAAAAATGGCGGGCGGCATGTTTGATCTGGTGGTGGTCATGTACCACGATCAGGGGCACATCCCCATCAAGCTGAAAGGCTTTACGTATGATGAAAAAAACGGGCAGTGGGGCGCAGTGGCTGGGGTAAACATTACCCTTGGCCTGCCCATTGTGCGCGTGAGCGTCGACCACGGCACCGCCTTTGAGATCGCGGGGCAGGGCAAGGCAAACCCCGATTCCATGCTGGATTCCATTGAGCTTGCCGCCTGGCTTGCCAAGGCCTGATCTGGTCTGAATTTATCTTATTGCATGGGCGTTGCATGAACGCCAAACAATAGCAGGGGCTGCTTCTTTCAGAGGCGGCCCCTGCTGCGTTTCAAATATGCTTTTGGGATATTGGTATGGGCTTAAACCTGTTTGAGGCGTTGGGCCAGAAAGGCTGCCACGGCGTCATACGTTTCGGCGTCCGGCATGTGCAGGCGCAGCATGTGCCAGAATGAGCGCCGCAGAATAATCACGCGCATGGACGGAATTTCCTGAAAACGGTCAACGTTGTGCCAGGGCAGCAGCTTGCTCTTGGTGCGCACGCGAGTAACCGCGCCAGTAACAGGAAAAGGCTTGCAGCGCAGCGAAACGCCGCGTTTGCCTTCGTCATGCCCCCGGCTGCCTTCGTGATAAATGCCAGCAGCATCCATGCGGTAAACAGCATAGTAGCGGTTGCCGAAGAATACAAAGGACAGCAGGACAAAGCCAAGCATGATGCCAACCAGCAGCATGCCGCCGATGTTAAAGGCGGCGGCCACCTCATGCATGGTGATGAAGCCGTCAGAGAGCCACGCGCCGGAGCACAGGCTGAAAATGGCAATAAATGCGCCAAAACAGGCAAACTGAAAGAGTTCTGTCAGCAGAAAGGGGTTGGTTGCCATGGGGACAACGCTCTCCCATCGCAATGTGCCGGTTGCATCCCTTTGCGTCAGCACGGAACTGAGGCCTTGCGTACTCACTGGGCATTCTCCTGCACGTATGGCGTATTCATTATGGGACTGTACAGACAAGGCATTGCCCGCGCAACAGGCTGGATGCTGCGCGGGCAATGCGGGCAGGCCATGGTCTCTGCCGGCGGAGTTAATGGACCGCAGAGTTCGTTTACCGGCTGATTGGGCCGGGATGATGGCATGCCAGAAAATGCCCGGGGCTGTATTCTTTCAGTTCCGGCTCTTCTGTCTTGCAGTGATCCTGCCGGGAAGGGCAGCGTCCGTAAAAGCGGCAGCCCGCGGGCGGATTGATGGGGCTAGGTACATCGCCTTCAAGAATGATGCGGCCCTTACGCGAAATATTCACCTTGGGAATGGGGATGGCCGACAGCAAGGCCTGCGTATACGGGTGCTGCGGGTTGGAAAACATTTCAATCCTGTCTGCGAGTTCAATGATCTTGCCAAGATACATGACGGCAATACGGTTTGAAATGTGGCGCACAACGCTGAGGTCGTGGGTGATGAAAAGGTAGGTGTACTGGTACTCTTCTTTGAGATCCTGCATCAAGTTCAGAATCTGCGCCTGAATGCAGACATCCAGCGCGGAAACCGGCTCGTCCATGACGATAAATTCCGGATTAAGCGCAAGAGCGCGGGCCATGCCGATACGCTGGCGGCGGCCGCCGTCCAGCTCGTGGGGAAATGATGTGGCAAGGCGCTGGGCAAGGCCCACCGTATCCATGAGTTTTTTTACATGGGCCGCGGTTTCACGCTCGCTGGAATACACCTTGTGAATCCGCAGGGGTTCAGAAATAAGCTGCTCGATCGAAAGGCGAGGGTTCAGTGAAGAATAGGGATCCTGAAACACCATCTGGGCACGGCGGCGAAAGCCGCGCAGGCCCTTTTTGTCAAAGGTCGTGATGTCTTCGCCGTTGAAAAGCACCTGGCCTTCCGTGGCTTCAAGCAGGCGAATGATCACACGCCCGAGCGTGGATTTGCCGCAACCGGATTCGCCCACAAGGCCGAGGGTTTCGCCCTTGGCGATTGTAAGGTTTACATCATCAACGGCGTGCAGAAAGCCCTTGGCCGTCTTGAAGTATTTTTTCAGGTTTCGCGTTTCCAAAAACATCTGGCTCATGGCTGCACCGCCTCTGTCCCTGCATCGTCCTGAATAATTTTGCTGCCAGCCTTGAAGCAGGCCACAAAATGCCCTGGCGTGAATTCGCGCATTTCTGGGCTTTGCGCACGGCAGGCGTCATCCGCAAGACAGCATCTGGGGGCAAAGCAGCATCCCTCGGGAAGATTCGTGGGATCCGGGGGCAGGCCGGGGATGGTATGCAGGCGCTTCATTTCCTTGGTCAGGTCGGGAATGGAACTGAACAGGCCCTGCGTATACGGGTGCAGCGGGCAGTCGTACAGTGCCGCCGCATCGGCCTTTTCCACAATGCGCCCCGCGTACATGATGGCAACGCTGTCGCAGATTTCGGCTACAACGCCGATGTCGTGGCTGATAAGAATCATGGCGGATTCAAACTTCTGCTTGAGGTCGCGCATGAGTTCCAGCACCTGGGCCTGGATGGTTACGTCAAGGGCTGTTGTGGGTTCATCGGCAATGAGCAGGGCAGGGTTGCAGGCCAGCGCAATGGCAATGACCACGCGCTGCTTCATGCCGCCGCTGAACTGGTGCGGATAATCCGGGCCGCGTTCTGGGCGGATGCCCACCAGCGCAAGCATTTCCCTGGCGCGCTCAATGGCCTCTTTTTCCGAAACATCCTGGTGCAGCAGCACCATTTCGGCAATCTGATCCTGCACGGTCATGACAGGATTGAGCGAAGTCATGGGATCTTGAAAAATCATGGCAATTTTGCCGCCCCTGACGTGCCTTTTTTCTTCTTCCGACATGGCAAGAATGTTGTTGCCTTCAAAAAGAATTTCACCATCGGTTATTTCGCCTGGCGGCATGTCGATAAGCTGCATTACGGCCAGCGCGCTGGTGGTTTTTCCCGCGCCGGTTTCTCCCACAAGGCCCAGGGCTTCGCCCTTTGTCAGCGAAAGGTTCAGGCCTTCCACGGCCTTGACCAGCCCTGTATCTGTATGGAAGCGAACCCGCAGGTTTCTGATATCCAAGAGTGGTTCGTGCTGTGTTTTCATGAAAATCCTTTTCCGCGTGAAACCCTACAGTGTCAGACAGCCGCAATTGCCGAGGGGTGAGCCGTCAGCGCTTCATCTTCGGGTCCATGGCGTCGCGCAGGCCGTCGCCAAGGAAGTTGAGCGCCAGAATGGTGATCATGATGGCCAGACCGGGCGAAATGGTCATGTAGGCGTAGTCGCGCACATAGCCACGCGCGGCGGAGAGCATGCCGCCCCATTCGGGCGTGGGCGGCTGAATGCCCAGGCCCAGAAAGCTCAGCGCGGCAGCGGCCAATATGGCCCCGGCAACGCGCAGGGTGGCCTGAACGATAATGGGGGCGCTGCAATTGGGCAGGATATGCCGGGCGATGATCCATGCGTCGGAAGCGCCCATGCAATGTGCCGCCTCAATAAATTCCTGCCCCACGATGGAAAGTACCGCCCCGCGCACCACACGGGCAAAACTGGGGATGTTGGCAATGCCCACGGCTATGGTCAGGTTCAGGAGGCCAGGTCCAAGCGCCGCGGCAATGGTCACGGCCAGCAGAATCTGCGGAATGGACAGCAGGATGTCCATAAAGCGCATGATGATGTCGTCCACCTTGCCGCCGTAGTAGCCTGCAATGGCCCCAAGCACGCCGCCCACGCACATGGAGAGCCACACGGCAAACAGACCCACCTGAAGGGAAATGCGCGCGCCGTATATCAGGCGGCTGAGTATGTCGCGGCCAAAGTCGTCCGTGCCCAGCCAGTATTTGGCGCAGGGCGGTTCAAAGGCATCAGAGAGGTTTTGCGCCGCGTAGTCATAGGGGGCGATCCAGGGGGCGAATGCGGCCACAATGACAAGCAGCAGCATGATAACAAGCCCGAAAACGGCCAGCCGGTTGCGGCACAGCCGCACAAGCGTGAGGTACAGATTGCTGTTTTTGCGGATCAGAGCCATGGGCGTTCCTTGTGATTGATCTGTCGTTGAAAATGAACATCCGCCCGGCGTGCGTCAGCGGTATCGCGTGCGCAGGCGCGGATCAACCCATGCGTAAAGCATATCAACCAGCAGGTTGATGAATACGTATGAAATGGCAATGTAGACCACAGCGCCCTGCACAATGGGGTAGTCGCGCGCCTTGATGGCATCCACCGCCAGACGCCCCACACCCGGAATGGAAAACACCGATTCCGTGAGGATGGAACCGCCCAGCAAAAAGCCGAACTGAATGCCCACAATAGTAATAATGGGGATAAGGGCGTTTTTCAGCGCATGCCGCAGAATAACAATGCTTTCTTTCTGTCCCTTGGCGCGGGCTGTGCGCACGTAATCCGAATGGATGACCTCAAGCATGCTTGAACGCGTCATGCGTGTGATGATGGCCATGGAATTGGCCGCAAGCGTAATCCACGGGAGTATTTTTTCACTGAACGTGGTGAAACCGGATGAAGGCAGCCATCGTAACCGTACAGAAAACCAGAGTATGAGCAGAATGCCAAGGTAGAAGAGCGGTACGGAAATGCCCAGCATGGCAAAAATCATGCAGACGTTATCAAAAATGGAATATTGTTTTATGGCGCAGATGATGCCAAAGCCAAGGCCAAGGGCCGTGGCGATGATGATGGCGCCGATGGAAAGGTCGATGGTGATGGGAAAGGCATTGTTCAGTTCGCCGGTCACAGGGCGGCGGGTCATGTATGACCTGCCCATGTCCTGATGAACCACGGCATTGTACACAAAGAGGCCGTACCGGGTGATGAAGGGGCGATCAAGACCGTATTCGTGCCGCCATTCCATGAGGGCTTCTTCTGTGGCGTCTTCGCCCAGCGCCAGCCGTGCCGGGTCGCCTGGGGTGATGTAGAGCAGCGAAAAGATGATGAACGTAACGCCCAGCCCCACAGGAATGATGGCCAGCAGTCTTTTGCACAGATATCTTATCATGATCGATCCTCCTCCCCTCCGCCTGCAAGAGGCGGAGGGGACACGGGGAATGCATTATTCAAAATAGGCTTTGCCCAGGTAGTTCAGGATGCTCGGCGAATGGTCAATACCTTTAAGTCCCTTGGTCTGCGCGTAAAGGTTCAGCGGCTGCACCATGGAAATCCAGGGCAGTTCCTCGTTGATGCGGTCCCAGGCCTTCTGGTAGACGGCGGCGCGTTCCGGGCCGTCAGGCAGGGAAGCACCCGCGTCAAGGGAGGCGTCAACAACGGCGTCCTTGAAATAGTGGCGGTTGGTCTGCCCGATGGCAGAGGAGTGGAACGGAGGCGTCATGAGGAAAAAAGGATCCATGGCGGGCGCGCCGCCCCACCAGTTGTTCAGGAAGGGCTCATGGCCCTGCTTGCGGATAACATCGAGGAAGGTGCCCCATTCAAACACTTCAATGGACATATCAATGCCGACTTCCTTGAAGTTGGCCTGAAGAATGGTGGCGATATTCGTGTAGTCCGTGCGGTCGGAAATAAGCAGTTTGCCCTTGAAGCCATTGGGGAAACCGGCTTCCTTCAGTAATTCCTTGGCCTTGGCGGGATCTTTTTTGATGGGGGCGGTTTCGTTGTATTTGTTGTACTTGATGGCGCTGGTGACGGGGCCGCGCGCAGGTTCCGCATTGCCGCGGAACACGATCTTGACGATGCCCGCGCGGTCAACGGCCAGATTCATGGCCTGACGAACCTTGAGGTTGTCGTAAGGGGGATGGGTGACATCAAGGCCGATGTAGTACAGGCGGCAGGAAGGAACGGAAACAACCTCAAGCTTGGCGTTGTCCTTGATGCGGCTGATGTCGTTGGGCGCGGGGTCCATGATCATATCCACTGCGCCGCTTTCCAGCTCGATGGTGCGGCTCGAAGCTTCAACGATGGTGCGGTACACAAGGTTCTTGAGCTTTGCTTTTTCACCATGATAGGCGTCAAAGCGTTCAAGCTGAACCCGGTCGCCGATAACCCAGTTTTTGAAAGCAAAGCGGCCTGTACCCACGGGGTTTTGCCCGTAGTCCTTGCCTGCGCTTTCCACAGCCTTTTTGTTCATGATGGAAGCCCAGGGATGGCAGAGCGACACAACAAAGGTATCGCCCATGGGCTGGGAAGCCTTCATGATAACTGTGTTGTCGTCCACTTTTTCCACGTCGGCCACATACATGGACAGAGCTTTGACCGCCACGCCAGCAGGGCTTAAAGCGCGTTTAAAGGTGAACACCACGTCGTCTGCGGTCATGGTTTCACCATTGTGGAATTTAACACCTTTCTTTAAGTGGAACTTGTAGGAAACCTTGTCCGGCAAGGCCTCCCATTTTTCAGCCAGCATGGGAACAAGGTTGTTGTCCTTGTCCATGGTGACCAGCGTTTCATAAATCTGCATGTCGATGTTTTGCGAGCCAGCGTCTGATGTGGCCTGCGGATCAAGGGTCTTGGGGGTCTGGGTTACGCCCACGGTGAGGGTGTCGCCCTTGGCGAAAGCCTGACCAAATCCAAGGAGGAGACAAATGACGCTAATTCCTAACACTTTCATGTAGTTATGCATACGTTCTCCTGAATGAAGACAAAGGGGGAAGAAAAAACCTCAACAAACTACTGCGCGTGGCCTGATTGCGGCTTTTGGGGCCACTGATCCAGCAAGGTTCCCTGCGCGTCAAAGCGCATGGGGGCCGGTTCCGTAAGAATGTTTATACCCGGCCTGTTTTGCAGCTCGGGCAGCATGGCCTCTGAAACATAGAGATATTCCAGATGCAGCGTATTGGGGATGCGGATGATCTTGAGCGCATCCGGGTGGTGCGATTCGCACGTTTTCACCGCAGCTTGAATGGCGCTTTTGTCGTCCGGCATGGCAAGGGGCAGGGATGCCGCAATAAGCACCCCGGATGTGAGGGAGTTGGTATACACGGCCTCACGGCTGAAGCGGTTGAAGAGGCGGTCGGTGATAACATCCGCCCGCGCAACGCCTGTTGCGTTGCCTTCGCTTTTGTCCGTCACATCCAGAACCACAATGCGCGAAACGTCCGGGCCGCCGCTGATAGCCTTGGTTGACGGACGGCCTGTAATGTTGGGATCCATGCCGCTGCCCGAAAATTCCTTGCCCACGTAGTCCACAATCAGCACATCAAGAGGGCCGGAAGCAAGGGGCGCATCCTGAGGACCGAGCGGAAGCCGGGGCATGTTGCGCATGGCCTCGGCAAGGTATTCGCGTTCTTTTTCGACCATGCCTTCGCAGGGCAGAACCACAACCTTTGAAAGGCGGTCATATGCGTTTTCAAGAACGCCAATACCGAACAGAACCTTGCAGGTAGCCAACTTTACGCGCGCCATTTCAACAATAAAACGGCCCATGTAGCAGAAGCCCCAGGCGTGGCAGTTGTCCGCGCCAGATTGTTTGCCAAGGCCAATGGCGAGCATTTTTATCAGGCCGCTTTCGTTGGGAGCGCGAAAGGCGCTGTGCGGCTTGATGCGGTTAAACAGCACTATGCCGTCGGCTTCGTAAGCCAGTTTGTCTATGCGTACGGACATGCCGTTTTCAAGCACGCCCACTTCCACGGTTTCCATGCTGGAGCAAATAGGGCAGCCTGCGGTTTCTTCTGTCACGCCAAGGTGGCGCAACACGGCAATCTGGCCTTCTGCCGTGGCCCCGCCATGGCTTCCCATGGCGGGGACAATAAACGGTTGAACGCCCCTCTCGTGCAATTCGTCCACAATGGCCCGCACCAGTTGTGGCAGGCTGGCAATGCCACGGCTGCCAACCGTGAGCGCCACGCGCATGCCTTTTTTCAGGCCGGAAAGATGGGGCGACGCAGCCAGCGCTTCGTGCACGGCATGGGCAGGATCGTCCACGTCAACAGCGCTGAACGTCTGACGAGCAAGAGCCATGCGCGGGATTTCCACATGTTCAACGAGCTTGGCATACTTGGGGCGCATAGGTTTTCCTGATTATGCAAATACTTCCGGGTTCAGCACTCTGGAGGGGTGTTCCCCTGCCAGAAGGGACGCAATGTCCGTAACGTTCATCATGCCCACACGGGCCACGGATTCTTTGGTGTCCGCACCGGAGTGGGGGGTGAACACAACCCTGTCGCTTTTGAAAATGGGGTGTGATCTGTCCGGCGGCTCGCTGGTGTAGGCGTCAATGACCGCACCGGCAATTTTTCCATTTTCAATGGCTGCGGCCAGCGCGTCCATGTCCAGAATCTCGCCGCGCGCATAGTTCATGACGCAGGCGCTTTGTTTCATCATCGCTATCTGCTGCGCGCCGATGAGGTGGGCGTTGTCCTTGCCGCCAAACACGTGCAGGGAAATATAGTCCGCCTCGGCCAGCAGGGTGTCCATATCGGTAAGTTCAATGCCGTGTTCCTGCGCAAAAGCCGTGTCGGGGTAGAGGTCGGAAGCCAGCACTCGCATGCCCAGGGCTCTGGCCTTGCGTGCCAGCACCTTGCCAATGTTGCCAAGCCCCACCACGCCAAGGGTTTTTTCATCAATTTCTGTGCCCACAATGCGCTGCCAGCCGCCTTCAACCATGGTTCTGTGCATCATGGGGATGCGGCGGGCAAAACTGAGCATACCGCCAATGGCAAGCTCTGCCACAGCGTTGGAATTGGCTCCGGGAGCGTTCAGCACGGGAATTTTGCGCGTGGTGGCGGCGGGGATGTCGATATTGTCCACGCCGACGCCGTGCTTGAGAATGGCCTTGAGCTTGGGCAATTTGTCCATGAGCTCGGCAGTGGCGGGAATAAGGCCCACCACCAGAAAGTCCGCGTCTGCTGCAAAATCCAGTACCCCGCCGAGCGGGCGGCTCGTGTCCACGCAGCGGTGCAGCTTCCAGCCTTTTTCTTCAATAAAGGAAGGAACCTTGCCCACTGTGGCAAAACCGGGAGAAGTCGTGACGATAACAGTGCTCATATGCGCCCTTACCCGATGATATTGTGTTTGATAAGCAGGGCTTTGATTTTAGCGTCCAGCTCAGGCGTAGGAATGAGCGCGGGCTGGCGGCTTGCGCCAACGCTCTTGTCCATAAGGTAGAGCGAGCGCTTGACCATGGCCGGGGCGTAACCCAGAGCGTAAAGATCGGTGCGGAAAGCGGTGAAGATTTCCTGCTGTGCCACGGAGGCGGCGATGTCGCCCTTTTCGTATTCTTTGCAAATGCCGTTGACCACATGGGGCATCACGTTGCCGAGGCCGGAAATGCAGCCCTTGGCGCCTTGGGTGAGGCCGTAGTGGATGAGGGAATCCGGCCCGGTGAACACGTCAAAATCATCGCGGCCACGGGCGATGGCGAGGTATTCATCAAGGGTTTTCTGGCTGCCGCCGCTGTCCTTGATGCCGTGAATGTTGGGGTGATCCGCAAGCTTAGCGGCGGTTTCCGGCTCAATATGGTTCTGCGTTCTCGCAGGGATGTCGTAAAGGTAGGTGGGCTTTTGCATGGCGTCCGCAACGCGCGAGAAATGGCCGAAAAGACCATCCTGGGTGCAGCCGATGAAGTAGGGCGTGATGATAGCCAGGGCGTCCACGCCCAGAGAGACAAATTCCTTGCCCAGAAGGATGGTTTCGTAGGTAGAAGGGCAGCCAGCGTTGACAAATACCTTTACCTTGCCCTGCACTTCGTCAAGAACTTCCGCACACAGCTTGATTTTTTCAGGAAAGGTCAGGCTGGTGAAGTCGCCGTTGGTGCCGTTGACGAGGAGGTTGTTGCCCGCGTCAATCTGCCTGCGCACCTGGCGGCGTACAGCCGCGTAGTCGATTTCTTCCTGTTCGTTAAAGCACGTTACCATTGCCACAAAGGGGAGAAGTTCTTTCATAACGGCACTCAATTGTTTGATAATTCAGGTGAAATTAAGCCCTGTTCCTTGGTGCGGGGATATTCCCGCGTGTACGTCAAGCCGACGCCGGTCGGCAAAAAGACACGTTCATGAGCGAGTTGATCTGGTATCAATAGCTAAAAATCTCGCAGCATGTTAGCTTAAAGCAAAGTTTGAGCCAATAGTTTAACATGTCAAAATATAAAGATAATACTGGAGTTGTCTTGCCCTCTGCTGATGCGTTTTGCCCACATGTGTGGTGTAAAAAACTTCAGATAATTCTTCTTGTGCACGAATCGAATTTTTCATCAGCGCGGTGCTACCGTTACGGCCTGAGACCCCACTGAATACCTTGATTGCAGCATTCTAAAGCAGACAGTGGTGCAATTACTCAATGCCGTGTGCATCCCTATCGACAAGCTGATGCCCTTACGCTAACTTGATATACAACTTTAGGCCGAATCATGTCGGCGGCATCTGCAACAGCAAGGTATCCTGTGTTTTTTTATAGCGCTTGTCGTGTCCTGCCTGTCTTTAAGGGCGGCGGGTCATGACAGCATCAGCGCCTTCAGGTTGGAGGCCCTCATTCGAGGTGGCGTGTCCGCGCCCGCCTGTTTCCCCTTCCCATAGCCTAGGCAGGAAGCGGGGGCTTTTTTATTGCCTGCCGTACTCCTGCTCTTGTTCCATATCTCCCCACGTTTCCCCATGTAGCAGTTTAGTTGCCGAAGCTTTCCATTGTATTGACCGTCTTGCAGCACTGCGCTGCTGGCGCTTTTGTCATATTGCCCGCTCCACAGCCTTGCGCTGTGCGGCGGGTTTTGTTTTGCGTTTTTGTACCGCAGCAATGGGTACGATCAGGAGTATGCGCTATGTATGTAGCTGGAATTGATGTGGGTTCTGTGGCTGCAAAGGCCGTTGTGCTTGAGCTGCTGCCCAACGGCGGCTCGCAGATTGCCGGGCGGGCAGTGCTGCCCACAGGCTGGAATACCGCCGAGGCGGGCGAATTTGCGCTCAACAATGCCTGCGAGGCTGCCGCAATGGCGCGCAACGACCTGAGGCATGTCACTGCCACGGGTTACGGGCGCATTGCCCTGCCTTTTGCAGACAAAACGGTTACGGAGATCAGTTGCCACGCACGGGGCGCTGCGCATCTTTTTCCCCGCGTGGGGCTTGTGCTCGATATCGGCGGGCAGGATAGCAAGGTAATAAGCCTGGATATCCCGCGTGAATCGGAAGCGGCCAATCTGGATGCGGGCAGTCTGGATGCAGCTGGCGGCACGGCCAGTTTGGGCGTGCTCAAATCCGCCAGCAAGCCGGGCGCAGTGCGCGATTTTTTGATGAACGACAAGTGCGCGGCAGGCACCGGACGTTTTTTGCAGGTGCTCTCGGGTATTTTGAACATGCCGTTGGACGAGCTGGGCAAGGCAGCCGCCACTGGCAAGCCTGTGGCCATCTCAAGCATGTGCGCTGTGTTTGCAGAAACAGAGATTGTGGGCCTGCTGGCCCGCAGCACGCCGCCGCAAGATATAGCAGCAGGGGTGTTCCGCGCCATTGCCCGCAGAATGTGCGCCCTTGCCCGGCGCATCCCCATGCAGGGGGAATGCGTATTTACTGGCGGTCTGGCAACCAGCCCCGCCTTTGCCGCCATACTTTCAGACGAATTCGGCCTGCCCGTTCAGGTGCCGCACGACCCGCAGACTGTGGGTGCGCTGGGGGCGGCCCTGATTGCCGCAGATTTGTGCGCGAAAAAAGACCGCGCTCTCAATACACAGCGATAACCTCAATAACCTCGCAAGGAAGGAAAGCATCATGAAGTGTGCCAGCTTTGACCGCATTATTACCGCTTTTGAAAAAAACGCTCTGGCAGTGCAGGAGGCCAAGAGGGAAGGTAAAAAAGTTGTGGGCCAGTACTGCCTGTACAGCCCTTCTGAAATAGCGGTGGCCGCAGGGGCCATTCCGGTTTCCTTGTGCGGCACCCGCAACGATTCCATCCCTGCGGCAGAAGAAATGCTGCCCCGCGCCCTTTGTCCGCTCATCAAGAGCAGCTTCGGCTTTGCGCTTAAAGACAGTTGCCCCTACCTGAGCGCGGCAGATGTGGTTGTGGCCGACACCACCTGTGACGGCAAAAAGAAAATGTACGAGCTGCTTGCAGCCTACAAACCCGTTTTTCTGCTGCAACTGCCCCAGGTGCAGAATGATGACGCCCTTGCATACTGGCGGCATCAGTTTGAGCTGCTCATCGCCTATCTGGAAAAAGAATTTGGCGTATCCATCACAGAGCAGAAACTGCGCGACGCCATCAAGCTCATGAACCGCGAACGCATGGCCCTCAAGGCAGTTATGGATCTGGCAAAGCGCAAACCCTCGCCCATTACGGGCATGGAGCTGCTGGAAATCGGGTTCAAAACGTCCTTCTTCCCCGACAAGGAAAAAGGCATCTCCATGATGCTGGAACTGGCGGACGATCTGGGCAAAATGGCCGATGCGGGGCAGACAGGCGTTGCCGCGAGCGCGCCGCGCATACTGCTGACGGGCGTTCCTGTGGGCATGGGGTCGCACAAGGTTGTGCGCCTGATTGAAGAATGTGGCGGCAGCGTGGTCTGCCTTGATAACTGCTCCGGCTACAAGAAAACCCGCGTGATGATGGATGAGCAGGGCGACCCGCTGACCGAGATGGCCCGCCGTTATCTGGATGTGCCCTGTGCCGTCATGTCGCCCAATCCGCGCCGCTACGAGGCCATCCGTGAACTGGCGGCAGATTTCGCGGTGGATGCTGTGCTTGATCTGACATGGCAGGGCTGCCAGACTTATGCGGTGGAATCGTCCTCTCTCAAGAAATTTGTTCAGGATTCCTTGCAGTTGCCCTTCCTGCAAATCGAAACAGACTACTCTGAAACGGATACGGAACAGCTCAAGGTTCGCATAGAAGCGTTTATTGAAATGCTGTAGAAGCTGCGGCTACTCTCGCCAGCGTCAGGCGGCCGCGCTGCTCCCGAATGTAATTACGGGGCAGGGTAGGCCGCCTGATTTCTTTTGCGGGTGCGCATGCGCTTGGGGTCTCAGATTATGGTCTTGGCAGACTCAGCTTCTCTTTTTGCGCACTTGTAATGGTACATCCTAACGTCTGCCCGCGAAATGGTGTCGTCAATGCTGTCATCCTGCTCCGGGTCAAATTGCGCAATGCCGTACGAAAAGCACAGGCAGAAGTTTCCAATGGTAACTTGTCGTGCCTCCACGCAAATTTCAGCAACCTTTTTTTCTGTTGCGTCCAGGCTGGCGTTGAACAGTAATGTAACAAATTCATCACCGCCAATGCGGTATGTTGAGCCCTGAGTCCTGAAATTTTTCATAAGAAGCTGGGCAAGGGCCCTGATGTGTTCATCGCCAGCCGAGTGACCAAACTGGTCGTTGATGGCTTTAAGTTTGTTCAGGTCGCACGACACCACGGTTATGTTTTTTTGTTGCTCTGTACCGTGCAGCTTGTGGGTAGCCAGTTCAAAGGCGTTGCGGTTCATTGCGCCTGTGAGCAAATCTGTATATGCGAGCCATTGATAGAGCGGAATGGAAAAGCTGCGAATCAGCACAATGGCCACAAAGCCAACGCCAATGGCAACGCAAATGGAAGCAATGATGTAATACCGCTGGGAGCTTGCGGTATTTTCAGCAAAATATTCTCCGTCAAATTCGATAACAAGAGCGCCAACCGTGACTCCGTTGTTCTTGATCGGTTCGCAAGACGGAATAATCATGCCCCATGATGTATTAAGGATTTCTGTTCCATGAAAAACATCACCATCCAGACATCTGTTCACAGCGGGGAGAATTTCGGCTTCTATGGGCGAACCGCAGGCACGAAAATCTTCTGAATCCCGTGGCAGGCCATCAACAACATATATGGCATTGCCTTCAGAATTGCGCTTTGCCGTGTAGAGATACCTGACGGCGGTTATTTTACGAACATCGTCAAGCTCTTGCTGCACCTCATTGTAAAGGTGCGAATCCTCATCTTTATCATCATAAATTGCAGTGAAGTTTTCTGGCGGTATGCGGTCAAGCAAGAGAGAAAAAATGGCGTCTGACCTCATGGTTGTTATGAGTTTTAAATCAAGATTTCTGTAATAATAGAAAATTGAAGTTATCAACGCCGCAGTTATTATTATGGAAATAACAACGAGAGAGAGTAATTTTAACTCTGCGCGTGAGAAGGTTTTATCAAATTTGTTTCTGTCCGTTGATTCTGTATAGTACTTCTTGAGCATATCAGATTCCCTTGAAATGAATGCGATGATGGCTTCTCAATTTATACGCTACAATAAACTATATTTGATATCAAGCTTCTCAACTTTTTGAAATAATTATCTTATAATAAACAGGATATTGAAGTAAAAAATTTTATGAGTCAAATTGGTCGCGTAAATATAAGTTAATTTAATCTGCAAATATTAATATCGAAAGTGTGGTTGAAGTCATTGTCAGCTCGCATAAGTAACCACGCAGTTACATTTTTTGTCTGGGAGGGATATGCCTGTAGTGGGTGAACGGGCGGTATGCGCAGTACAAGCGATGGCAAAAAGGTGAGATTGTGAAAAAGTGTTTTTTTGCACTGTTGCAAAAAAACACTTTTTTAAATTATATTGTAAATTAAGTATGTTATAAAAAATATGTTGTAAATTTGCAACAATGAGAATTGATGATGGTTTCTGGAATTTTGGAGATATTTTTAAAAAATATAAATATTACATATAGTTAAATATAATGGCACGGATGATGCTCTTATGTGGTCATTGAGATGAATATCACAAGCATCTCGCTTGAACATAATCACCATTCAGGAGTTTCATCATGAGTCAGTGCGGTTGCTGCATGTCCCCCCAGGAAGAACGCGTTGTCAATAAAAGCGTTGACCGTAAAGGGCGCGAGCGCGTTTACGGCATTCTGGAACAGAACCAGTTCAGCCTTCCCCATGTGGACGTTGAGCGCGCCAAGTATTTCACCGAATCCATGCGCGAAACCGAAGGTGAACTGCTGACCCTGCGCTGGGCCAAGGCCCTGAAAAACGTGGCCGAAAAAATCACCGTATACATTACCCCCAACCAGCTTATTGCTGGCCGCGTGGGCAAGTTTGGCCGTTACGGCATTCTGTATCCTGAAATCGACGGCGACTTTTACCGCGAAGTGCTGGCCGACCTTGAGCACCGCGACAAGAGCCCCTTCCAGATTTCGCAGGAAGACATCAAGGTTGTTATGGAAGAGATCGCCCCCTACTGGGAAGGCAAGACCTACCATGAACACCTCAACAAGACCCTGCCTGCCGAAATCCGCAA
The DNA here is from genome assembly GCF_902477725.1 of uncultured Desulfovibrio sp. Classification (NCBI taxonomy): domain Bacteria; kingdom Pseudomonadati; phylum Thermodesulfobacteriota; class Desulfovibrionia; order Desulfovibrionales; family Desulfovibrionaceae; genus Desulfovibrio; species uncultured Desulfovibrio sp. The sequence continues at coordinate 87,959 of NZ_CABSIF010000014.1, forward strand.
CGTCACCTATGTGGACGAACGCGGCCTCAAGTCCAAGTTCGTGGTAAGCGAAACCTCGTCCTACCGCTCGGCCCTTCAGTGGGTGCCGGACTACGAAAAGGTCATCAAGCGCGGCTTCCTCGATATTCAGAAAGAAGCCCGCGAAAAGCTTGCCACCCTTGATCTGACCAACTCCGTTGATCTGTGGGACAAGAAGCCCTTCCTCGAAGCCATGATCATCGTGTGCGACTCCATCATGATCTGGGCCAAGCGCCACGCCGATCTGGCCCGCGAACTTGCCGCCAAGGAAGGTGACCCCAAGCGCAAGGCCGAGCTGCTCCAGATCGCCGAAACCTGCGATCACGTGCCCGCACACCCTGCCCGCAGCTTCCGCGAAGCCATGCAGTGCCAGTGGTTTGTGCAGATGTTCTCGCGCATTGAGCAGAAGGCCAGCGCCATCATCTCCAATGGCCGTATGGACCAGTACCTGTACCCCCTGTACAAAAAGGACATTGAAGAAGGCATCATCAGCCGCGAAGAAGCCAAGGAACTGCTCGAATGCATGTGGGTGGACATGGCCCAGTTCATCGACCTGTACATCAACCCCACGGGCGTTGAATTTCAGGAAGGCTATGCTCACTGGGAAGCCGTGACCATCGGCGGCCAGACCCCCGATGGCGAAGACGCCACCAACGATCTGACCTACCTGTTCCTTGAATCCAAGCGCGAATTCCCGCTCAACTACCCCGACCTTGCCGCGCGCATCCACTCCCGTTCGCCCGAACGCTTCCTGCGCGAAGTGGCCCTGACCATCAAGGACGGCTCCGGCTTCCCCAAGCTCATCAACGATGAAGAAGTGGTGTTCCTCAACACCATCAAGGGCTGCCCGGTCAACGAAGCTCTGGACTACGCCGTTTCCGGCTGCACCGAAACCCGCATGCCCAACCGCGATACCTATACCTCCGGTTGCGTGTACGTGAACTTTGCCACCGCCCTTGAAATGACCATGTACAATGGCCGCATGCAGCACTACGGCGATGAGGTCGTGGGCCTTGAAACGGGCGAAGCGACCACCTTCAAGAGCTGGGAAGACTTTTACGAAGCCTACAAGGCCCAGCACCTCAACCTGCTGCGCAAGGCCTTCCAGCAGCAGCATGTGGTGGACAAGCTGCGCCCGCAGCACTTTGCCGCGCCGCTTTCTTCCGTGTTGCACAACCTGTGCATGGAAAACCTCATGGATCTGCACTGCGAAAAGATCCCCGGCGGCGTGGATTACTCCTACTTTGAATTCCTGGGCTACGGCACCGTGGTGGACTCCCTTGCCGCCATCAAAAAGCTGGTGTTTGAAGAAAAACGCCTGACCATGAAAGAAGTGGTGGAAGCCTGCAAGGCCGACTTCAAGGGCGCCGAACCCGTGCGCGAAATGCTGCGCAACGCCCCCTGCTACGGCAACAACGATCCCTATGTGGACAGCATTGCCAAGGACGTTGACCGCGTGACCCAGGTGGAAGCCGAAAAGAGCTCCCGCGATCGCGGCGTGCATGTGGACGTACGCTACGTGCCCATCACCTCGCATGTGCCCTTTGGCAAGGTGGTTTCCGCCACGCCCAACGGTCGCCATGCCTGGACTGCGCTTTCCGACGGTTCTTCCGCTTCGCACGGCGCGGACAAGAACGGCCCCACCGCGGTTCTGCTTTCCAACTACCATTCCAAGAACTACGGCATGACCAACCGCGCTTCCCGCCTGCTGAACATCAAGCTGTCGCCCAAGTGCGTTTCCGGCGATGAAGGCACCGAGAAGATCGTGAACCTTATCCGCACCTGGTGCGACCTCAAGCTGTGGCACCTGCAGTTCAACATCGTGAACAGGCAGACCCTGCTCAACGCCCAGAAAGAACCCGACAACTACCGCAGCCTGCTGGTGCGCATTGCAGGGTACAGCGCGTATTTCTGCGATCTTTCCCGCGATCTGCAGAACGACATCATCGACCGCACCGAGCACGCCCAGTTCTAAATATATCGCCGCGAGGGGCTTTTGCCGGACTGCGTCAAGTTTCTTGCCGGATACCAAAGGCCCCTCGCAGCGATACTCTCCAAAACCCTCAAACAAACAGACCGTCAGGGGAGGGGGCAAGTCCCCTCCCGCAAATTTTCAGCGCAGACATCAGCCGTTTAACAGAGTGCAAGCCCGCCATCTGTTCCTGATTTCTGACCGCGTTGACCTTGCCAACGCTCCGGGGGGAGGGGAGCAATCCCTTCCCCTTTTGAATTTACTCAAACGGCGCGCCAGGGCTGGCCGCACACCAAGGATGACCCCATGACTGACGCACAAGTACAAGGTGTTGTTTTTAATATACAGAAGTTCAGCGTGCACGATGGCGAAGGTATCCGTACCCTGGTTTTTCTTAAGGGCTGTCCTCTGCGTTGCCGCTGGTGCAGTAACCCCGAATCGCAGAATCTCCATCCCGAGCATGCCTTCAATCCTTCGCGCTGCCTTACTGCCCAGGTTTGCGGGCGCTGCCTCAATGCCTGTACTTCGGGCGCGCTCAGCCTTGTGGATGGCCTGATCGCGCATGACCGCAGCAAGTGCAGCGAATGCTTTGCCTGTGTGCGCGCCTGCCCCTCGGGCGCGCAGAGCGTATATGGCGAAACCATGTCTGTGCGGCAGGTGCTTGATAAAGTTGAAGAGGACGGCGTTTTTTATCACCGTTCCGGCGGCGGCATGACACTCTCCGGCGGCGAGGCCCTCATGCAGCACGAATTTGCCAATGCTCTGCTGCGCGAGGCCCGCAAACATCACATCAATACCACCATCGAAACCTGCGGCTGCTATCCCTACGAGCATCTGCATGAGGCCTGCAAGCACCTGAACAAGCTGATTTTTGACATAAAGAGCCTTGACCCTGTGCAGCACAAAAAGCATACGGGCGTGGATAATATGCTGATTTTGCGCAATTTTGCACGAGTGTGCGAGGACTTTCCCCAGTTGCCCATACTTGCACGTACCCCGGTGATACCCGGATTCAATGACATTGAAGACGATATCCTGGCTATCCGCGAATCAATTCCCCGGCGTCCCAATATCCAGTACGAACTGTTAGGCTACCACCGTATGGGGCAGCCCAAGTATGGCTACCTTGGCCGCCAGTATGAACTGGAAGGCGCAAAGCTTGATGAAGCAAAGATGGAGCACTTGAGAAAAATTGCTTCTTAGTGCTGAATTTGTTGTATTTTTATGGAATCAAGCGCCAGGACCACAAGGCCCTGGCGTTCTTTTTTTGGGGATGAATATTGGTGGTTGTGTAAAAATGCACAGCCAGCTATTGGGTGTGTGTTTTTTTGCACAGGTTGGTTGCTCTGCTTTTATATAACATACTTATTTTTAATGATAAAATATTGTTTTTTGATTTGTTGCAATTTTGCAACAGGTGGGTGCGTGTGGAGAAGAATGATAAATAATTCTTATTCCTGATTAAAATATATAATTATTTTAAAGTGTTATAAAATTATCTACGTCTCCTTTTGCCATTTGCAATCAGTATGAGGGCAGTGT
>NZ_CABSIF010000015.1 GCF_902477725.1 uncultured Desulfovibrio sp.
TGTACAAAATATGGCGGGCGAACTGCGCCGTGAACTGTTTTCACTTGACCCGCTGTTAGCAGTTCCAACCACTGCAAATTCCATCATCAGCCTTGAATCAACATTGGCAAGCCTGCTTCAACCCGGTGACGATATTGTGCAGGGGATGCTACGGGCTGGCGCTGTGGGCGTGCTTTTCCACTACATTGCCTGTTATTATCTGGGACGCCGTCTTTTTGACACGCCGCTGATTGCCGCCCTGTTTGCCATGCTGACAGGTGTGACCGTATGGGTCAGTTTTGGTACGTACTGGGGCTTTGGCTCGGGCGACATTACGCCGCGTGTTTATTATGCGGCTCTGTTTCCCCTGCTATTGGCAGCGACACTCTCGGCCCTCGACAAACCCCAGCTACGCCCTCTTGTCCTCTTTGTTTCGGGCTGCGGCATGTACCTGCACAGCATCAGTTCGCTGGTGGCGAGTTGCATGCTGTTTACCGTATTTTTCTTTCACAGGGCCAAGGGCGACAGCCTGTTGCGGCACGGGGCATGGCTTCTGCTCAGCTTCGTTGCATGGTGCCTCCCCACACTGCTCTATCTTACAAGCTCAATCAAATCCGCCACGCTTTTTTCTCCGCAGGATCTAGCCATTCTCCAGCAGGTTTTTGACCGCCGCTTTCTTGAAGACGAAGGCGGACTCTGGCGTAGGCTGATCGGGCACCTGCACTATCGAAGCGACAGTTTTTTTCTCATCCTTGGGGGTATTGCCGGATTATTTGTTGTGCGCCGTTATGGCACACCACCCATGAAGCGCCTGGCATCCATCGTACCCACCCTGTTTTTGGGCTTGTGCATAGCCCTGCTCATTTCGGTAGCGGAAACTCACATCGCTCAGGCCCTCGGCAGAATGCCCATGGGAGCGGAGCTTCCCCGAGGGATCCGCTTTGTTATCTTTTTGTGCTGGCTCATGATCGTCTGCGGCTTTGCCTGCTTTTGGCAACGCGCCCCCAAGTGGGCGAGCCTTGTTGCCCTTGCTGCGGTTATCGTTGTTCTTATGTGCGATCAAGGCCGCTGGGCCTATGGGGTGCGGTTCGCTTTCAGGCATGTGCTGGAGTTGCCGCAGCCAGCACGGGTACAGAATCGCTTGAGCCGGGGGGCCGCCTATGCGGAGGCCCTGCAAGCCGTGCAACGGATCGTTCCGCAAGACGCCCCCATTTTTGCAGAACCCGACGCCATGGCCGTGCGCTATCGCCTGTATCGGCCCCTGGCCTACGCTTTTAAAGACGGATCTTCCTATCTGTACAGCCAGGACGCGCAAGGGGCTGCCCGCTGGCTTGACCTGACCGCCATTCGGGATAAACAAGGATTGACCGCAGCATGGATTGCCTCTGGCACTCAGTGGATTTTGTGCGGCACCATGTCCGAACGGCAGAACATCGAGCAGCTGGGAACTGTTCTCTGGAGCAATGACCGCTGGTTTATCGCCAAACGCGGCATTGCGGCTGAACACGTCACGCAATGAGGCTTTGCATGCGCCAAACCACTCTCTCGGTTGTTGCCCCCGTTTACTGCGAGGGCGGCCATCTGCACAAATTTGTGGCTTCACTCACCGGGGTGCTGACCGCGCTGAGAGCTGATACCGGCCTCGACTACGAAGTCGTGCTGGTTGACGATGGCTCCACAGATGACACGTGGGCCTCAATGCGCACGCTGACCGAGCAATACGCCAACCTGCGCTGCCTGCGCCTGAGCCGCAATTTCGGCAAGGATGCCGCCCTTTCCGCTGGTCTGGCGGCCGCGCACGGAGATGCCGTCGTCACGATGGACAGCGACATGCAGCACCCCGCCGCGCTTATACCAGAAATGGTGGCCTTATGGCGTACCGGTGCTGTAGATGTGGTTGATGTGCGCAAGCAGGAGCGCCAGGTAGAATCATTTTTGAGCAGAATCTGCGCCGTTTCATTTTACCGCATTTTTCAGATGCTGACCTCATATGACCTCAAAGGCTCGGGCGACTTCAAGCTGCTTGACCGTAAGGTGGTTGAGGCCTGGAAAAATCTTGGCGAACGCAAGCTCTTTTACCGGGGGCTGACCTCGTGGATGGGATTTCGACACGAGGAAATACTGTTTAGGCCATGCGCACGTTGCGGCGGCACCAGCAAATGGAGCTTGGCCCGCAGAGTCACCCTGGCCGTTGATTCCATGACGTCTTTCAGCGGTAAACCCTTGCTGATCATTGGCATTATTACCCTGCTGTTCTATGGTTTTTCGTTTATTGTGGGCTGCGAGGCGCTGTGGAGCTATGCCACAGGGCAAGCGGAATCGGGCTTTACCACGGTCATTCTGCTGATGCTGCTGACCGGCAGCGCCATCCTCACAGGCCTGTGCATTCTGTCGGCTTACCTGCACCATGCCTTTGTCGAGCTTAAGGGCAGGCCCCGCTATCTTCTGGCCGAAACGCTGGAAAGCGACAAGACGGACGCCTGATTCATGCGCCAGCAAAGCGATGTCGAAAAACAGCCTTCCATGCGTTTTATCGTCCATGCGGACGACTGCGGCCTGACCCGGCAGATCAGCGAAGATATCTTTGCCTGCCTTGCCCATGGGGCGCTCAACTCCGTTTCCGTCATTATGGGCGGCTCGCACACGACAGAAAGTCTGCAACAACTGGCCGTCATGCCCCATGTTCGCGTGTGCCTGCACCTGAATATTCTTGAAGGGCGCTGCACCGCGCCTGTGTCACAGGTTCGCCCGCTGGCTGATGCACAGGGCGTCTTTCGATACGGGCTGGGGCAGATGCTCTGCAACCTTGCCACGGCCGCAGGCGCCCGCAAAAAAGCCCTGCTTTCAGCCATTCGGAATGAATTTGAAGCGCAGATAGATGCCTTTGCCAGCGGTTTTTCACAGTTGAGGCAAAGGGGAGGACTGCATCTGGACGGGCATCTGCACGTGCACGCCATCCCCGCCCTGCGCGGAATCATGCGAGACCTCATGCGGGAGCACCCGCCTGCCTATGTGCGTCTACCCAAAGAACCCGCTCACCTGCCCCCGCTGCCATTGGCGCAGCTGCTTGTGGGATGCGCGCGGCGCACCCTGCTCGCGCACTGGTCGAAGGGGTTTGCTGCCGTGCTGGATCAGGCGGGCATTGCCCACAACAGCTTTTTGTGCGGGCTTGTAAGCGGCGGCAACCTTACTGCTGCGCGGGCCGAGGATTCCCTTGCGGCCATACAGCGCCAAAAGGAGCGCGCCCCGCTGGTTGAAATCATGAGTCACCCCGGCGGAGGACATGACGCCAGCGAGGCCTATGTGCGACATAGTGATTTTTACCAAAGCAGCGCACGCCTGACAGAAAAGACCATGCTGCTTGATGGCAGCCTGAACGCAGTGCTGGCGCGCTACGGATCCTTGCAGACCTTTGCGGAAACACAGTAATAGCGCCCCATCCAACAAACCCGGCAGGTACCGGATTGTTCCTGCATTTCACTCAAAAAATCCCGCACGGCAAACAACAAACGGCCCAAAAGCATAATGCCTTTGGGCCGTTTACATACTTTTGCGGCAGGCGCTCTCGCCTGCATAAGCGCTATTGACCGCGAATCCAGTAGGTTTCAAAGCCGTCTTCAAGCCAGCCGTCCTTCACCCGGGTGAAGCCAGCCTCCTTGAAAAGATCACGGTACTCATCCTGCGTGCGCCGCCAGCCCCAAAACTGTTGCCGACGAATACCCATATAGTGCAGGGCCGCGCGGATGCCGATCTTGATGGCGTTCACAAAACTGCCGATAAAGGAATCTTCTTCCAGCAATGACGCAGAAAGCAGCACCAGTTCCCCGCCGGGGGCAAGCTGCGCCCGCAGTTCCCAGAGCAGATGCTGGAACTCGCGCGTAGGAATGCCGTAGTCGACAGTAGACAGGTAGATCATGTCGTACTGCACATCAGAGGGCAGACACATGGGCGGCAGCCCGATATAGATGCGGTCGCTGGGTATGTATTCCCGCAGCCACTTCATACCTACGGTGCTGGGTTCGTTGACATGCAGCTCAAGCTCCGGCATTTCTTCCAGCAAAATTTTTTCCATATAGCCCACGCCGCTGCCAATGGACAGCACGCGCACCGGTTCCATGCGCCCTGCGGGGTCTTGCGCCAGCTTTGCACGCAACTGACCGATAAGCCACTTTGCGTCTGTGCGTTTGTTTTCGCGCCAGACAGATGGCAAATCTTCCCAGTTCTTGTAGCGGCGGAACAGCTCTTCATAAAAAACCGCATAAAACTTTGGTTCCGCCAGATGAAAGAATGAAATATGTGAAAAGGACGTGAAGGGTATGCCCTGCCAGCTTTCCTGATAAAAACGCCGCACGTTGAAGCCTCCGAGACATGGCCGCAAAAGCTCGCCTCGCGCAGGATTGCGCCCCAGGCAAACTTTCGATGCGCAAAATCATAACCCAACCGCCAGCAAGGCGCAATGCGCGTAAACCGGGCGGCGGCAACTTGCGCAAGAACGTGATCAGGCCGCAACGTTACTGCAATACTTAAAAAATATCTGGCAGGCACACGCAGCAACCTGCCAGATATCATGCAGCAGCAAGCGCAAACAAATCATAAAAATCCGCAAGGGGAGGATCTTTCCCGATCCTCCCCTTGCCCATAGCTGCTAACCAGGCTGAAACTCAGCAAAAAAGCATATTGCGACCACTGTCACCTAGAGACGCTTTTTGCTTTCTTCTTTTTTCTGCTCTCAAACCTGGATACGGCGTTCCGTTAGCCAGCCTTCATTTCCTGAATAAGCCGCCGCAGCACCTGGGCCTGCTGGGCCATTTCGCCCATAGCCTGATTGGCCCTTCCCATGGCTTGCGCGGTTTCCGCCGAAATAGTTGCGACCTGCTCCACAGAACGGCTGATTTCCTCACTGGATGCCGACTGCTGCTCGCTGGCTGCGGCGATGGAGCGCACCTGATCGCTTGCCTGTTCCACAAGGCTGACAATCTGTGTAAGCGCCTCGCCAGAAAGCGAAGCCCGGTGCGTGGCGCTTTCAATGGTGGCAACAGACTTGTCCACGCCGTCAATGCTTTTACGGGTTCCTTCCTGAATACCACGGATAACGCCGCCCACTTCCTGCGTGGCAGTCATGGTCTTTTCCGCCAGTTTGCGCACTTCATCGGCCACCACGGCAAAGCCGCGCCCGGCATCGCCAGCGCGGGCCGCCTCAATGGCGGCATTCAGGGCCAGAAGGTTGGTCTGATCTGCGATATCGGAAATAACGCTCATGATCTGCCCAATGCCATCGGCCTGTTTGCCGAGCGTGGCCATATCGGCCTTGACTTCAAGCGACTGCTTTTGCACCGCAGTGATATCGCTCACCACATTGCGAACCAGTTGCGCACCTTCCTGCGCCTTGCTGCGCGCGGTATCGGAAGTATCAGAGGCCTTGGCGGCGTTTTCCGCAACTTCGCCCACGGTGACGTTCATCTCATCCATGGCAGAAGACGTAACTGAAACACGCCGAGACTGTTCCTCTGCCCCACGGCTCGATTGCGTAATCAATGCAGAAAGCTGCTCTGTGGCAGTTGATACCACCTCAACCACGCTTTCAAGCTGGTGCGCGGCCTGCAGCATACCCTCGGCCTTGGCGCGTTCGGCCTGCACCTTGGCAGCCTGCGCCTCTTGGGTGGCTATTTCCGCATGGTGGGCCTGCTCAGAAGCTTCGGCGCTTTTCTGCTCCGCCTCGGCGATCTTGTCCTTCATGGTTCCCACCATGTTTTGCAAGACATGATAAACGCCGCCGGGCTTCTTTTGCTGACGGAAGGTCACGTCCAGATCGCCGTCAGCAATCTTGCCCGCAACTTCGGCAAGATAGCCAGGATCCTCGCCAAGCTGCCGCATAACCTCACGCGTGAGCAACATGCCTTGCCCCACAGACAAGATAAAACCAATGGCAATGGCCGCAAAAATCATTTTTTTGGAAAAATCAGCCAGGTCGTCATTGGACTGGGCCAGCAGATGGCCCTGCTCTTCCTTGGATTCCACAAGGCGGTTGATGGCATCCTGATACTGATTGGCCAGCTTGTTTCCCTCACCATCAAGATAGGCTTCCGCTCCGGCGGAGTCACCATCCTGCTTCAATTTGAGGACCTTGTCCGTCATGCCTCTAAATGCCGCGCGGTGTACCTTGTACTCTTCAATAATTTGCTTTGCCTTGGCAGAAATAAGAGTCTTCTCCACAGCTTTTGAGCTTTCGTCTATTTCTTTGCGCAGCGCTTCAATCTGGACAGTGCGCTTACTGACCTCCGCATCTGACGATGCGCCCACGATACCTTCCATGTTGACGCGAATGCGCTGAAAACCCACGGAAAGCTTCAGCAGATCCGCCATGGGAACCGTGGCGCGCTCATAAAGGATCGTGTCAGCATCATTGACCTTTTCCAGCTCAAAAACGGCAAAGACACCTACGGCCAAGGTCATCAGCGAAGACAAAACAAAACTCACAATCAACTTTGTTTGCAGTTGCGTATTTTTCAAAAGGCTCATGGTCGATTCTCCAGGGGAGGGGGATTTTATACTATTAGTATGCTACTTTCTTTATCGGCATAGTCTTTAAACATTTTAGGTTATCAGCAAAAGTAATTAAAAATATTTTCCATATAACATGTTACAATCCTTTGTTTAGCTACCCAACCAGATTCCTGTCATCGCGTCCAGCAGCGTCTGCACAGGCCACTCGGCAAATCAGAACTTATCCATCGGTCTGAGCGGAATGCAGATTTCCGTCAGCAGGTCTGCAGGAGGGGTTGTTTGCGGCGAATTCCAGTAGATTTCAAAGCCCGGATCATTATACGGCTCGCGTCCACTCTGCGGAAACCACATGCCAAACAGCGACCTGTAGGCCGGATGCAACAGGGAGTACGGCCCCTTGATGCGCAGTGCGGCATACTCCTGTTCCCCGCCAATATGGCGCAAAAAAATGCCCTCATTCTGTAGCAGAGGGCACAATTCGGCACTTGTTTCCAGTAATTCTGGCGACAGGCTGACGCAGGCATCCATGCGGCACTTTTGAGGCGCGGTGATGTCCGGATTGTCGTAGCTCACGCCGTAAGCCACCGAGGCATCAGAAAGCAGGCCGTTGGCCCCCAGCGCGCCGCACAGTTTTTCCCATGCAGGAAAACTCTCGTCATACGGCCCTGTATGCCGCACGGCAGCCACCAAGCGAGGCGCAAACTTTTCGACACGCACTTCCATGACCGGGAGGTCGGTCATTTCATGATAAAACAGGGGACGCGTCAGATCGCGTCTGCGGGCAACCTCCAGATGTCCCTTCCTGCGGCGGTATTCAGACGGCAGCATGCCCATATGCGCCCGAAAAGCGCGCGTAAAGGCGTCCACGCTATCGTAGCCAGCGCAAAGGGCTATCTGGGTGACAGATTCAGGGGAATGCCCAAGCTGCATGGCGGCGCGCTCCAGCAGCAGACGGCGCACGTATGCCGCAACGCTCTCACCCACCATGGATGAAAATACCCGGTGAAAGTGATAGGGCGAAAAACAGGCTATGCGCGCCAGTTCCTCCAGGTTTGGCCTGTCATCAAGGTGCTGCTCAATGTGGCGCAGCACAAGGCCTATACGCTGCTGGTAGGTAAGTGTTTCCATTTATTCTCCCATCTCGGTTCTGGCCGCAAGGGCCACGGTGGGCAGAAGCGCAAAAAAAGTCGAGCGAATTTTCGCCAGCAGGAACATGTTGACCCCACACAATATAGCCCCGCAAGGAGTACCTATGAACGGATTTGAAATAAAAGTCGTGGAATTTCCGACCAAGCAGCTTATGGGCATCAAGGTGCGTACCAACATGGCAAAAGCCAAGGAAGACTGCCAGGCCCTATGGCAGAACTTCTGCCCGCAAATGCCCAAAATTTATGGCAAGGAAAGCTACGGCGTTTCCATCATGCTCAATGCCCAGGATTTTGATTACTGGGCCGCCGTTGAGGCTGACGAACAGATTCCAGCAGGCATTGAAACCACCCGCATTCCGTCCGGCTCCTACGCCCGCTGCACTGTGCCGAATCTGGAAAGCATCGGTGCAGGATACATGTTCATGTACCAGACATGGCTTGGCGGGCAGCAGGAATGGAAACTGAACGAGCAGGCCCCCTGCTTTGAATTGTACCCTGCGGACTGGAGTCCGAGTATGCCGTTTGACCTGTTTATGCCGGTCAAGCGTTAGATTCCGCCGTCCGGCGGAGTTAGGACGCCTCCCCGGCGTGGTCGCGCCCGAGAGGCACTAAGTTTATCTTTTTTCTGCCCTTTGGGCACGGGATGCCGCCGTCCGGCGGAGTTGGGACGCCTGTGCGGCGCGCAGCAAGGCGGGGCCGGTTAGGGGCTATGCCCCCTTCTCGGCCCCCCTTGCATCCCCCCCCGAAGCACCCCCTGAGGCCTTCAGCTTCCCTCGCTCGCTACGCTCGCTCAGGTGATCTCCCTCCGCGCCGCGTTAATGCCAGAGTCCGCTTTCGCTTTGAATTTATGAGTCCGTTTCAGCCAACAATCTCAGTACCCGTCGAAGATTGAGCAACTACGGGTAAAAAAGAATTCCCCCCTCCATCAGGAGCTGGTCGTGAAGTTGCCTTCCTTAAACTCGCCGAAGCGGACGCGGAGGCGATGGCTGGTGTTGGACGAATTTGCAAAATACGCATTCAGGGCGCAAAAGTCAGGTTTGCGTAAATCAGCCTGACAGGCTCACCCACCCCGCCGCCAAGATATTCCTGCCTTTATCTACCCTGCGGCTTACGGCTCAGAATCAACGACATATAGGGCGGTGTTTCACCCGCAGCACAAGCCCCGCCAAGCCCCTGACAGACCTTCTCCGCGGGCTGCTCCACATGGCTCGCCAGGACGCACGACTCCAGTCTGTTGGTAGCGCCCAAGGCTTCCGCAATGGCAGGCAGGTTGCGATAGGCCTTGAGAATCACAGCAGTATCACTCTGTTGCAATGAATCTTCCAGACTCTCCCGGCTGTTGATGCCCGGTATAATGCGCAAGGTCTCGCCGTTTTCGCACAACACGGTGCGGGTGCGGGCGGCTGCTGCCTGAAAGGACGTAATGCCGGGGATGACCTCCACCGCCAGATGCGGCGCACATTCGCCAAGGGTGCGCATGAGGTAGCCAAACGTACTGTACACCAGCGGATCGCCAATGGTCAGAAAAGCGGCGCTCTGCCCGCTTTCCAGCACATCTCTGGTAGTCTGGGCCGCTACGCGCCACGCCTCACGCAGCACGGAACGGTCGCGCGTCATGGGAAATTCCAGCCGCAACACGCGCACATCGGCCCGCAGATGCGGGCGCGCCGTGTCCAGCGCCGCTGAAAAATCATTGCGGGGCGAGGCTGCCGCAAGGATAACATCCACCTCGCCCAACACCCTGACTGCCCGCAGGGTCAAAAGATCGGGCGCGCCGGGGCCGACGCCCACGCCGTAGAGAATTCCGTTCATTATCTGCTCTCTTTACAATGCTCTGAAATAGTTATGAGATCAGCGATGCAGCCAGCTGTCCAGCTCTTCCGCCGCATCCAGGGCGCGGGGGCCGGGGCGGGCAAACCGCTCTTCGTCAACTATAAGTACGCGCCCGGCGCGCTGGGCGCGCAAATCCCGGTAGTGATCGCGCCCGGCCAGGGGCGTTGGCTCAGGATTCATGGGGCCTTTCTGAATAATGTACGCATCCGGGTCTGCCGCAATCAGGGCTTCCTCGCTGTAGCGCACCAGCTTTTTGCTGTCGTTCACCACGTTTTCGCCCCCGGCAAGAGCCAGTATTTCGCTGCTGATGCCGCCGCGTCCGGCAGCCAGCAGATTGGGATAACGCACCTCGTAAAAAACACGCGCCACGGGCTTGCCCGCATTGCGGCTGTGCAATGCCTGCATTCGGATCTTCCAGTCGTTTACGAGAACCTGGGCTTTATCCTCGCGTCCGGCAAGCCGCCCCAGGGTTTCCGTAACTTCAAATAGCCGCTCAAAGGAATTTACTTCAAATGTCAGCACCTTGAGGCCCAAAGAACGCAAATTTTCGGTCTGGGTCTGGGCTTCGCTGCGGCCTTCAAGCTGCAAAACCACATCAGGCTGCTGCGCCAGCACAAGCTCGGCATTGGGGCGCATGTGCGTGCCAATGGCAGGCAGGGCCGCAAGCTCCGGCAGGTTGCCGTCCGCAGCGGTGCGCGCCACCAGCAGGTCGCCAGCGCCCATGGCCAGAAAAATCTCGTTAAACGCCCCGTACAGCGCGATCACCCTTTTGACGGGTTGGGCAAAGGTTACTATTGCGCCCGTGTCGTCCGTGATCACAATGGGGGCGGAATCACGACGCTCGCTGTTTTCAGAGTTAGCCGCCTGCGCTCCTGCCGGGAATAAAACCCGACTGAACATCAGGCACAGCAGCATCAACAGAGGCAGCCGAAGCAACAGCTTTCTCCCCGCTCCACGGGCCTGTTGCGCTGGCAAGCAGGGCCTGAGGCAGCCCCCACCGAGGGTGGGGCAACACGCAGATGGGTATGTTGTAAAGCGCACCGAGATTCTCCTCTGTAAAAACCTTTGCTACCGGCCCGTCAAAAACCAGATTTCCGTCCCGCAGCCCCATAAGGCGCGTGGCATAGAGGGCGGCCAGATTGCAGTCGTGCACGGCCATGAGCACGCAGGCTCCGGCGGCGCGACGGCGTTCAAGCAGGTCGAACAGATCAACCATGCGCGCCCAGTCCAGCCCTGCGGCCAGTTCGTCCAGCAGCAGGAGTGGGCTTTCCTGCGCAAGGGCGCGGGCAAGCAAGACCCTTTGCAGTTCGCCGCCCGAAAGTTCGGTGAGCCTGCGGTGCGCCAGCGGCGCTGCCCCGGTTTCTTCAAGCGCCCGGTCTGCCGCCGCATAGTCTTCCTGCCCATAAGCTCCAAGCCACGAAAGATGGGCAAAACGCCCGAGCAGCACCATCTGCCGTGCGGTAAGGCCCTGCGGCAACTGCCCCCGCTGCGGCACCACCGCCACCATGCGGGCGCGCTCTCGCGGCTTCAATGCCGCCAGCGGACGCCCCTGAATCTCAATGGTGCCAGCCTGCGGCATCAGCACCCCAGAAAGGGCGCGCAGCAGCGTTGTTTTGCCGCTGCCATTGGGGCCAAGCAGGGCAGCGCATTCCCCGGCGTGCAGGGTAAAGTCCGCATCGCGCAGCACGCTCTGCCCGCCGTATCCGGCGCGCACCCCGGCAATACGCAGCACAGGCGGTGCTGTGCGCCCCTCATGGCGAATATCTTGGTCAGGCCGCAGCATCAGCGCCTCCGCACCAGCAGGGCAAAAAACGGCCCGCCAAGCAAGGCCGTGACCACGCCCACGGGCAGTTCCTGTCCGCCGGAAAGAACGCAACGGGCCAGAACATCCGCCCAGACCAGCAGCACACCGCCGCCGAAAAAGGCCGCAGTCAGCAAGGGGCCGTGCCCCCAGCCCAACAGCAGACGCAGCACGTGCGGCACCACCAGCCCCACAAAGCCGATCACCCCGGCCACGGCCACGCAGCCAGCGGTCATACAGCTTGCTCCGGCCAGCAGCCACAGGCGGGCGCGGCCCACATCAAGGCCTGTCTGGGCGGCCTGTTCATCGCCAAGAGCAAGCACGTCCAGGGCGCGCCAGCCAAAGACTGTTGCCAACAATCCCGGTACAAGGGTTGCCAGCAAGAGGGGCAGACTGCTCCAGCCCCGGCCCTGAAAGGACCCCATGATCCAGAACACGATGCTGGTTACGGATTCCTCGTTGAGGGCCTTCACAAGGGCCACCAGCGCCCCCAAAAATGCGGCCACGGCAATGCCCGCAAGAATAACGCTCTCCCGGCTGAACGCGCCGTCGCCGCGCCCCAGCCACAATGCGCAGCCAAGGGCCGCCAGCGCGCCGACCAGAGCCGCAGGGGCCACCAGCCCGGCATGACTGAAGCCAGCCAGCCCCGGCACATTGCCCACCCACGGGATACTCCCCAGCATGACCACCAGCGGCCCGCCAAGGGCGATAGCCATGCTGGCCCCGCAGGCTGCTCCGGCGGAAATGCCCAGAGTGAAGGGATCAGCCAACGGATTGCGCAACACGCCCTGCAATGCCGCCCCGGCCATAGCCAGAGCGCCGCCGCACAGGGCGGCCAGACACACCCGGGCAAGCCGGATGCTCACCACAACCCCGGTCAGGGCCGGATCATCAGGCGCAGGCGCAAAGCCTGCCAATGCCGCCAAAGCGCGAAACACGCTCTGCGCGCTCAAGGGCACAGGCCCCGGCAAACAGGCCAGCGGCAGCGAAACAAGCCACACGACCACAAGACCGGTAAAAACCGGCCACAGCCTGCGGGATTGCGGGTAGGAGGAAGGAGAAGATTCGGTCGTTCTGGTCATGCCAGCCCTCTGGCCGTAGCCTGCGGGGGCGAACGCGGGCCAAAGCGTTGGCTGACCTCAGGGGTCAGACCCTTGCCCAGTGGCGGCCTGCGCCACGCGGGCATAAAAAAAGCCTCTTCCACTCGTGGTGGAAGAGGCCCGTATTTCCTCTGTCCTGCCGGCAAAAACCCGTTGCCGTGGGGCGGCCAATGCCGCACCGTGGTGCCGTCATTCCATGACTGCGCACCTTGGGGCATGGCAGGTCTTCCGGCTTGGTTCCCCTGCTCCGGCCTTCCCGTTTCCAGTGGCGCAAGATGGAGCAAGGTTAAGAACCTTACGGCGGCGGGTCCGCTCCCGTTTTTCACGGGATTCCCTTTTCAAGCCGGTCTACCCGGCTACCAATGCCGCCAACACTCTAGGCGCGGCCTTGCGGCCTGTCAATGGCTCAGGCTGCGATCCACACAAGGCTGGCCTGACGGCCCGAGCGTCTGGCGCAGCGGTAGGAAAAAAACTGTTCGTTGTTGCTGGCGGTGCAGATGTCCAGCCCATAGATGTTGCGTGACAAAAGGCCCGCGCGCTCAAGCTGGTGCCTCGTGAGACCCCACAAATCCATGGTTTTGCTGCTGGCGTCAAACCAGGGCAGGTAGGGATCGCCCCACTCCTTGTCAAAATTGACAAATTCCGCCTTGCCCGGCCCAAGGCTGGGGCCGCGCACAGCCAACAGATCGTGCGGTTCAAGGCCGTAACGCTCGCAGAAGCGGGCCACGCCCGTGATGGGGAAATCGCAGCGGTTGCCGCGCCAGCCCGCATGCATGGCGGCGATATATGCACCGCTTTTGTGGGCAATGAGGATGGGCTGGCAATCTGCCGTTTTGATGAGCAGACCAAGGCCGGGACGCGCTGTGGCCATACCATCGCCTTCCGCCGTAACGGCCGTTTCGCAGGGCACAGCCTCCGGCTCAAAAACAAAACCATCGCCGTGCACCTGCATCAGCTCGGCCCAGGCGGTCATGCCCTGCGGGCGCAGGTCTTCCAGCATGCTGCGGCGGTTGGCAATGACGTGCTCGGGGTTATCCTGCACGGTAAAAGCAATGTTGCCGCCGCCAAACTCGCCAAGGCTCACGCCTCCGGCGCGGGTCTGAAAGGCGCAACGCACCTGTGGAACACCGGGAAATACAAAGGGGATATAGCTTACAGACACAGCATACGCTCTTCAGTACATATATAGTTGACCCGCTGGTCCCAGGGGGCCAGGGGCAGGGATTCCACAAGCTGAAATTCAAAGCACAGGCCTACGCGGGGGCAGGCGAATCCTTTTTCCAGAAAGCGGTCGTAATAGCCGCCGCCATAGCCCAGGCGCCCGCCAGTGAGATCAAAGGCCACACCGGGCAGGAGCGCGAGGTCAGGGGCAAGGGGGGGGGAATCCACGGCGCTGCTGTCTCCAGCCGCTTCAGGCCCGAAACCGGGCAGGGAATCGTGCGGTTCAAGCAGACCAAGGGGGCCGGGGCGCAACTGCTCTGGGCCGCTGCACGCCACAAAATCCATAAATCCCGGCTTGCTGCGCCGCACACGTGGCAGCCATACGAGCATACCGGCCTGCCATGCCGCGCGCAGCAGGGCTTGCGTACCAAGCTCGCCCCTAACGCCCACATAGAGGGCCACGGAGCGTACATTCTTCCACAGGGCGGATTCCATGAGCCTGTTCTGCGCCCCCTCGCTGCGGATTTCGGCCAACCGGGGCGACTGCGCCGCCCGCAGACGGCGCATGGCTTTGCGCACATCATTTCTTGCTTGAGCCATAGAATCGGGCAGCTCGGCAGAAAGGACACCCGCCGGAATCTTCGGCGGATTATCTGACTGACTCACTGGCTGGCTGGGCGGCACAGGCGCGGGGGGCGTGGCATTGGAGGGCAAGCGGCTCTTTCCTTGTAGTGCAATGTGTGGCATTCTCAGCATCTGCGCCACTGTAACAAAGGAAGCAACACCATGCCAAGCGCCGACTCTCAGGATTTTCTCTGGATCGCCGTGGGCGACATCCACGACGAGCCTGAACGTTTTGCCCAGATACCGGAACTCTCGCAGGCTGACGGCATTATCGTTACCGGCGACCTGACCATCACCGGCGGCGTCAAGCAGGCAGAGCATGTCATGAACGCCCTGTGCGTCCACGACATCCCCGTGCTGGCCCAGATCGGCAACATGGACAGGCCTGAAGTTGACCAGTGGCTGAGCGAAAAAGGCTGGAACCTCCACACCGTCACCCGCGAACTTACGCCCGAAATCGCCATTTTTGGCGTTGGAGCCTCCACGTTTACGCCTTTTGGCACGCCGAGCGAATTTCCGGAATCCGCATTTTCCGCGTGGCTTGAAACCTGCTGGCAAAAGGCCCGCCACTATCCGCACAGCGTGCTTGTTTCGCACAATCCACCCAAGGATACCGCGTGCGACATGATCCCCGGCGGCATTCACGTGGGTTCCACAGCAGTGCGCGAATTTCTTGAAGAAGCCCAGCCAGACATCTGCCTGTGCGGGCATATCCACGAATCGCGCGCCATGGACCGCGTGGGCCGCACCCTTGTGGTCAACCCCGGCATGCTGGCGCAGGGCGGCTACGTGCTGCTGCGCTCCAATTCGGGCCAGCTCTCCGCCGAACTCAAGATGCTTGAAGACTAATTTTTGCCTGCCGCATCTGTCGGAACGCATTGCAATGATGTGATTCGGCAGATGTGGCCCTTGCCCCGGCCCCACACGCTCACCCGCAGTTTTTCTTCTGCCTCCGCAGCATGTTATCGTGACAGGATGCAGATCTCATCGCCCGCATTTTCCGGCCCGCCCCTTGCCCGCTTGCATATTTTCAAAAAAAACGTACTCTCCAAAAAGCGGATTAGCATGCTGCCGCCTTCGCGCGCCTTGTTGGCGCTGCGGCGGAGCAAGTACGGCACATTCCCGTAAATGCGTTGCATGCTGGCTGAAATTTTCGCGGAGGCTCAGCGCCCCGCAGCAAAAGGATTTTCATGATAGATCAAGACACCCCCGTGGCCGCTTCACAGCCAGCCACGGATGCATCGTCGCAGGAAGTTTCCAAACCCAAACGTTCAACCACAACACGCAGCAAAGCCAAGCCAGCCGCCAAGCCAACCTCTGGCAAAACAGCTCCCGGCAAAACCGCGTCCCAATCCTCCGAATCCACGCCCGCCAAGGATTCCTCTGATTCTAAAGGCGGTTCCGATTCCAAGGCCGCCCAGGCCGAATCAGCTTCATCCAAGACCACGGCATCAAAAACCGCCAAGGGCACAGGCCGTAGCGCGGGCAAAACAGCAAAGACGACTACCGCCAAAGCTAAAAAAACGGCTGACGCCTCCAAAGAAATTTCTGGCAGCACGGCAGATGCCGTAGCGCCCAAGTCAGCCGCTGCCACTGCTGCTGAGGCCCCCAAGACCGCTGGCAAAGCTGCGGGCAAATCTTCTGCCAAAACTCCGGGCAAGGCTCCTGCCAAAGCTGCGGGCAAAACCGCAACGCCCCGCAAGGGCAAGGCAACAGAAGCCAGCGCAACGGAAGCCACGGCGACGGTCAAAACGGCGGAAGCTTCTGATAGCTCCAGGCAGGAAGCCGCACAGCAAAAATCTGCCGCTCCCCAAAAGCCCGCCGCCGCAAGGGCTCCCAAAGGTCGGCCCGCAAAAGCCGCGGCAAAAAGCACTGCTCAGGTAACTGCTCCGACAATTGGCGCAGCGCCTACAAACACAGCCCCCAAGGCCGCAAGCCCCACAGCAGATAAACCTGCGGCTTCTGCGGCCCTCACAAGTCCGGCCCCTGTGGCTCAAGCCACTGCAAAAACAGCAGAATTGAGCGCAAAACAGCCGGCGGAACAAATTTCAGACAAGCCCGCAGACGCCGCGCCGCGCCAGAACGCCCCCGCAGCGGAGCGCGCTCAAAGCCCCAGACAGACTGCCGACCAAAACGCGAGCCAGACCACAGACAAGACCGCCGACCAGACGGAACAGGGTGCAGAACAGGCCGCTGAAAGCGGTTCCGCTCCGGCCTCCGGCGAGGCTGCTGCCGGGGATGGCCCACGCCGCAAGAATCGGCGAGGACGTCGTGGCGGGCGTGGCCGCAACCGCAAAAAAGAACTGAACGGGCAGGATGACGCGCAAGCCGCCGAGGATATGACCAGCACGGCCCCCCTCGACGATGATGACGAGGCTCTCGATCTGCCCGATGACGCGCCGGAACAGGCCAGCCGCGCGCAGGATACGCGCCCCCAGAACGCCCCCAGGCAGAACAAGCCCGCCAAACAGGCCAGGCCTCAGCAGCAGCAACAGCAGCAGAATAAGCCAGAAAACGGCAAACCTGCCGAAAACAGCAAATCCGCTGAGAGCAACAAGCCCGCCACTGCCGCCAATGCTGGCAAGGCTCCTGCCGAAGCCCCCAAGGGCAGGCGGCGCATGTTCATCAGCGTGCTGCCCGGCGAACAGGTAGAAGTGGCCCTGGCTGAAGACGGTCAGTTGCTGGAATACTATCTGGACATGCTGCACCAGCGCAAAATCAAGGGTAATATTTACAAGGGCGTCATCCACAATATCGACACCAACCTTCAGGCGGCCTTTGTCAGCTACGGTGCTGGCAAAAACGGATTCCTCCAGATTGACGAGGTGCATCCCGAATACTGGCTGGCCCACCACGAACCCTCCAAGGGCAAAAAATTTCCGCCCATTCAGAAGGTGCTGAAGGCTGGTCAGGAAGTGCTGGTGCAGGTGGTCAAAGAACCCACCGGCAGCAAGGGCGCATTTTTGACCACATGGCTTTCCCTTGCCGGGCGCTTCCTTGTGCTTACGCCGGGGCAGGATCAGATCGGCGTTTCCCGCAAGGTGGATGACGACGAGGAGCGTTCGCGCCTGCGCGAAATGATGAATGGCATTGACCCCGGTCAGGGACTTGGCGTCATTGTGCGTACTGTCAGCGCCGGAACCACCAAGACAACGCTCAAGAACGATTTGCAGTATCTCAAGCGTGTCTGGCGCGATATCCGCAAGAAGGCTACCGAGGTTTCCGCCCCGACCCTCATATATCAGGAGCCGGGCCTTTCAGAGCGCGCCGTGCGCGACTATCTGACTGAGGACGTGTGCGAAATCTGGGTTGATAATGATGAAGTGGCGCAGAGCGTACGCGACACGGTGAACCTGCTGTTCCCCCGCCGCAAAGATCTTGTGCGGGTGCACACCGACATGCGCACGCCCATGTGGGAGCGCTTTAATCTGCGCCGCCAGCTGGAGCAGATTTATTCGCGCGAGGTGCTGCTGCCCTCTGGTGGACGTCTGGTGTTTGACCAGACAGAAGCCCTCATGGCCATCGACATCAACTCGGGTAAAATTTCCGGCAAGGGCAACTTTGAAGCCATGGCGCACAAAACCAATATGGAAGCCGCTGAAGCCATTGCCCGCCATCTCAAGCTGCGCGACATCGGCGGACAGGTGGTTATCGACTTCATTGAAATGCGCGACAAAAAACACGTGCTTGAAGTGGAAAAAACCCTGCGCACTGCCATGAAGAATGACCGTGCCCGCCACGATGTTGCCCGCATGAGCTCCTTTGGCCTGTTGGAACTGGTGCGTCAGCGCACGGGCTCCTCGGCTTTGGCCATCTCCCTTGAGCCTTGCCCCGCCTGCGGCGGCACAGGCATGCGCCGCAATATCGAATGGCAGGCATTGCAGGCCCTGCGCGAACTGCGCCGCACGGTCAGCGCAGAGCCCAAGGAAAAATGCGTATATCCGGCAAGCCCGGAACTGGCCCTATATCTGCTGAACCACAAGCGCGACACCCTGCGCGAGATTGAGCAGGATTATGGTAAATGTCTGGAAATAATGGTTCGTCCTTAGAATACGGCACGGCAGCCGGGGTGGAAACCCCGGCTGCTTTTTCTGCACAGCACTCCCCCGCCGAATCTGCACCCGCCAACAGCATTTTGGCAGGCTCCATTGCCGCTGCGCCCGCATCCGCCTTGCCTGCCAACAGCCTGCTGCTGCATGTTTGCTGCGGGCCGTGCGCCGTCATGCCCGTCACGCGACTGCTGGACGAAGGCTTTGTCGTAACCGCATGGTTCATGAATCCCAACATTCAGCCGCTGGCAGAATATCTGCGCCGCCGCGAGGCCGCCGGGCAATGCGCCGAGCGTCTGGGTGTGCCGATTATTTACGCTGATGAAACATGGGACATCACCAACTGGTTACGCGCTGTGGCAGGGCGCGACACTCCGCCCGACCGCTGCGCCTATTGCTGCGAAAGCCGCATGCAGGCAGCGTTTGCCTTTGCGCGGCAGCAGGGATTTGCCTGGGTGAGCAGCAGCCTGCTCTATTCGCGCTATCAGCCCCATGAGGTCATCAAGGCCGCAGGCGAGCAACTGGCGGCCCAGGAGGGAGCACCGGGCTTTGCCTATCGCGATTTTCGGGCAGACTGGCAGGAAGGCATAGACCGCTCAAAGGCCATGGAACTCTACCGCCAGCCCTACTGCGGCTGCGTTTACAGCGAGGCGGAGCGCTACCAGAAAAAGCTTTTGCGGTGCATCAAGGGTTGATCCAAAAATTTTTGCAATTTTCGCTTGACCTTGCCCCTGATTTTCCGTAAACACTTCCTTGCCTGAACGTTCCCCGATAGCTCAATTGGCAGAGCGGGTGACTGTTAATCACTAGGTTGGCGGTTCAAGTCCGTCTCGGGGAGCCAAAAGAAAAGTAAGCCTTTGCGAGAAATCGCAAAGGCTTTTTCCGTTTGATCCCAGTGCGTTAGACTTCAGAACATCCACCAGCGGCGAAACTGCCTCCCATAAAGCATTTTCCAAACCTGCCCACAGCCCTCCCATGCATTTCACCGCAACACAAACTCTGCGGCACCCATACACGAAAAGCCGCCCCTGCTCTTTTTTACTGAAGATCAGGGGCGGCTACCTTCCCTTCAGGCTGTGTGCCAGAAGAGCTTTTACCTAGAATGTAAGCGCCAGCCCCACAACAGGGCCATACTGAACAGCGTTGACCTTGACGTTATCCCTGCCGCTGCCGGATTCATAGTTCAGCCCAACCGCACGACAACCAAAAAGGTCTCAATTTCCCATACTGTTACCGTAAAAATTACTGCTTCCCGCAAATACGGCTGTCGCAAAATCACAGCCCGCAGCCAGGCCATACCAGCACTCACTGAGTCTGCTGGACAGAACTTTTTGCGCACGCGCTCTCAATATCTGAATCGCCGCTGATCTGGCGGATGGCCTGAGCGTAACGTTGATTGCCGTGTTGCATTCCGACGGCCTGGCACAGATACCCCAGGGCTTTGGCGCGGTCAGTTCTGGCAGCAAGAAGACCAAGATTATAGGCGGCATCAGACATGGTCGGGGCAAGGCGTAAAGCCTTGAGCAGCATCTGCTCTGCCTCTGCCCTGAGGCCGCGCTCGGCCAGTATCAGGCCAAGATTATAGGCAATGGCGGCATTGTCGGGATCAATCTCGTGTGCCTTGCGCAAGGCAGCTTCCGCCCCGGCCATGCTGCCCAGACGGGCCAGAGCCATGGCGGAATTGACATGGGCGGCGCTGGCGTCCGGCCGCAGGCGCAAGGCGGCCTCATAGGCCGAAAGAGCCGCAGCGGGCTCGCCCGAGCGCAGCAGGTAGTTGCCGCGATTATAACTGCCCGTCCAGTCATCGGCTCTGGCAGAAAAGGATTGCTCCAGTTCTTCTCTGGCCTTGGCAACAGCCTGTTGCGAGGATTCCGGAATATCATGGCTCTGCACGCCAGCCAGAGCCTCGGCTGCCCGAACCCGCACGAGCCGTGATGGATCGGCGCAGGCCTTGGCAAGGGCGCTCACTGTGGCAGCCTCGCGATTTTCTGCCAGCGAGGCCGCAGCACTGGCGCGAACCAGCTCGGATTCATCGTTCAGGGTGGCGCGAACCACCGGCCACTTGGCGCTGTCCGGGCAGGCGCGGAGCAGGCGCAACATGGATGCCGTGTAGACAGCATCTCGCCCCGACTCCGTCAGGGAGGCAAGCATGGCTGGCAATTGGCTGAAGTTACGCTGCCGCGCATCCAGAATATGCCGCGCGCGGGCCAGCACCGGGGCCTGATAGTCTCTGGGCCGCCATTGGCGCACAAGGGCATCTGCCCATGCGGCATCCTTATTCGGGTGGCAACCAAGGCAGGCGTTTGGCGAACCAAAACTGGCTGTTGCGGCAGGCGTTGGCGGGCGCATGGAATGGTCGCTCCGGCTCATGCGTGCAAAGTCCGTCTTGGGCATGTGGCAGGCAATGCAACGGGAGCCGGGGCTTTCCGGTTTGTGCCGGGTGTGTTTGTCCAGCCCGGCTTCCTTGTCTTTATGGCAAGGCAGGCAGGCCTGATCCGGATCCTTGGCCTGACGGAAACGCCCGCTGGAGGTATGGCAAAAGATGCATTCCAGTTTGCCCGCGCGCACGCAGGGGGCAGACAGCCAGGAAGTGAAGGTGAAGTTTTCCCCCAGGTCGCGCCCGTCTGGATAGTAATCCTCATTTTCCAGCAGGATCAGATCAAAGTGGTCAAAAAACCGCTCGCCTGGGCGGAACGAATCCGTGATGGGCGACATTTTCGCATGGCACGAGGCGCAGGAATCGTCGCGCTGCTGGCGATCCAGATCTTTTTTTATACGAATGATTTTCAGATCCGCAGGCGGCTTTCCCGGTTGTGCGGCAAGGCAAACGTCATTGTGGGCCTGCGACGGCCCGTGGCATGTTTCGCAGTTGATGCCCGGTTCGCGCCATGTGGTGCGGTAGCTATCGCTTGCCGCATCATAATTGGTGGCCAGCTGACTGACATGGCAGGCGTGGCAGGAGGTATTGAAGGTGTAGGCGCGGTCGCGCCAGTTGAGGCCTTCGCGCCCGCCAGCCCGGAAGTGGGGGCTGCGCCGCGCCGTGCTGTCTGCAACCGCAAACCACTGGCGGTTACGCACGTCAAAAGCCAGAGGCAGGGTCTGCAAACGTCCGCGCTCAAGGGTTGTAAGAAAATAATAAACATTTTTGCCGCCGAGCACTTGCGCAATGGCATAGTCGTGTTCGCCGTCCGGGCCAGTCTCACGCACAAAGCCCTGCCCCGGCCCGCAATAGGCGCGATACACCCGCCCGCCGGATTCAATGCCTTTACCCTGCGGGGCCAGCTGCGCGCCAACCGTGGCATCTGCATACGGCTGCATGGCCAGCCCGTGACGGGATGTGGACCAGAGGGAATAAAATTTTTCGTGGCAGCTCTTGCAGCTTTGCGAACCGGCAAATCCATCAGAGGCATCTGCTGCAAGGGATGCGTCCGGCCCGCAGACAAGGGCAAGCCCCAGCAACAGGGCCTGCCCGCATCTGCATATATTCTCTGCTATTTTCAAGCCTAGTATCCTGGCAGACGGAAATTGGGCGGATACTTTTGCAACACGCCACGGTAGCGGCCAAATTCCGAATTAATGACATTCCCCACCGGTATGTGGCGAATACCAACGGAATCGTCTTCCTGCGGATTGGTATACAGGTTGAACATCACAAGGCCGCCGGTTTTTTCCACGATGCCCCCGGTAAATCCGCCATTGTAGCCCTTGCGGGTGATCATGTCGGTGATCTGCACCGCCTTGTGCAGCTTGAACTCGTCAATGCGCACAGCCGCAAAGGTGGTGCCCAGCCAGTACAGAATGCTGCGCCGGTTGGAGTTGCCCTTCTCCGCCAGCAGGAAGGAAAGCTGGTCGATGCCGTCCACATAACGGTCTGGGGGCAGCAGCTTGGCAAGCTCTGCTCCGGGCTTGCCAGCGAGGGAAAGCGCCGTGGGCAAGATGTCCGCCAGGTCAAAGAGACCTTCTGTCTTGCGGGGGGAGATCACGCCCTTGAAATAGGCAAACGTGGGCACGCGGGTGCCGCCTTCCCAGGTGGTGCCCTTGTACCCACGGAACGGCGAACGGCCATAGGGGGAGACTTCGCCTTCCGGTCCGTTATCCGAGGTGAAAATAACCAGCGTGTTGTCAATCTGGCCGGAATCCTCAAGGGCCTTCATCAGGCGGGCGAAGACATCGTCCATTTCCACCATGCAGTCGGAATACGGCGTGCAGGCGCGGGATCTGCCCAGATATTTGTCGCTGGGATAGTTATCAAAATGGCATCCGCGCGTGCCAAAATACAAAAAGAAAGGCTTGGGATTTTTTGCCTGGGCCTTGATGAAATTTTCGCCGTAGGTCGTCAGGTCGTCATCCAGATGCTTGATGCTGTCGAGATCAATAACCCGCAGATCCTTGCAGCCTTTTTCACCTTTTTTGCACTGCACTTCGCTGTGGCTGAAGGGGGCGTTTTCAAACGCGGCAAATCTGGGGGGATTGAGGGCAATCTCTGGGTTGGCATTGATGTCGCGCCATTCGGTGTACTCGTCAGAAACTGACAGAAATCCACGAAAATCGTCAAAGCCGACATTGTTGGGCAGGGAGCCTTCGTTTTCACCCATGTGCCACTTTCCTATGCCCTGGGTCACATAGCCCTGATCGGAAAGCAGTTTTGCAATGGTGATAGCCCCGTCCAGACCGCCCGCCTGCCCATACATGGGCGGATATTGCAGGCCGTGATGCACCGGCAGCTGCCCGGTCATTATGGTGGCGCGGGTTGGCGTGCAGCTTGGCTGCGAATACGCCGAGGTCATGATAAGCCCTTCGGAGGCGAATTTGTCCAGCGAGGGCGTATCGTTGCCCACGGCTATTCCGCCGCCGTTAAAGCCCACATCCATCCAGCCCACGTCATCAAGCACAAAAACCAGGATGTTGGGTTTTTTACCGAACTTTTTTTCCAGCGCAGCCAGTTTTTCCCGAACGGCCTTGTCCTGCTCCGGATGGGGGATGACAGGCTCCAGATTGTCGGCGATTTTAACGCCTGGGACGGTAAGGTACTGGTCGGGGTGAGGATACCCCTTGGCCTGAACAGGGCCGGATGACGTGCCTCTGTCGTTTTGCGCAAGGGAGGTTCCTGAAACAAGCGCCATTACCCCCAGCTGCATGAGGGTCAGGGCAGAACACAAACAGATAAAACGCAAAAATTTATCCATGCTTCCTCCGAACAACAGTGCTTAGCTGAAGATGTTCGAGAAATAGCATTGTAAATACGGCTTGACTAGATAAAAATATTGTTATTTCGCATCATTCGTAACCATAACAATTCTATAACCTTTATTTTGCCATTACGTTAATGCGGTGTCATTTCAATACAAAATTGTTATACCAACATGAAATTTAACACATTATTGCCAATGATATTTTCATCTTTTATATATCCTGTTCACAATATTGTTTTTATTATTTTTATAAATTACATTGATACATACCCCATTAGCAATAAACTAACGGCGCGAGATATTAATAAAAATAAATTTTCATCATATGTCACCTTTGCAAACTACAACTATAACCGTAAAAAAAAATAATATAGAGCCATTAATGCATTATTCCACACCATGTTTTCTATGCGCTGCAAAGAATGGCAAGCGTATGGAACGCCTTTATCCATTTCCGGTACAATACCCAGGGCAGCAGACATTTGATCAAGACCAAGCTGTACGCAGAGCAGCGACTGCCTTTGCGTGCCTTTACTGTCGGCGCATATTTTTACTCTGCGGCCTTAACCAATAAATAAACTCCACCATTCTAGATAGTTATGTTTTATACAACTATTTTTATTCAAAAAACGGACGGCTTCATGTAAACTTGACGAACAGCGTGTGCTTGGCGCGGCATCGGCACGGCGGGCGAGCAAATCGGCTTTCACAGCACCCGGCTGAATCCTTTCAAATAATGGTGAGATCATGCCCACAGCAGAGCAAAGCACCAGAGAGAAGAAAGGCGCGTTATGCAACTGCAACAGGCGCATGCTTGCCATCACGGCGGCGTCCCTTCTTTTTCTGCTGACGATCATCTGGTCGGCAACCCTGTGGGACATTGCGCGCTCAGAAAAAGAAGTTCAGTCTAACGTTGAAATTACCACGCGCACCCTGGCCCGCGCCCTGAGCGAGCACATGCTGTCCACAATCAAGCGCCTTGAGCTTGCCATCAAGGAACTGGATGCAGCATGGACTCCAGACCAAAAGGATATCCGCGCAGAAGCGGAGGGGCTGAAAAAAATCATCGGCGATCTGGCGCTGCAAATTTCCATAGTTGAACCTGACGGCCTTGTTGCCTATTCAACCCTGCCGCACATTGCGGGCATAAGCATAGCCGACAGAGAACACTTTAGTGTGCACCTCACCCCGCCCTGGCGGGAAATTCATGTTGGCAGGCCAGTTTTGGGCCGCGTTTCCGGCAAATGGACCATCCAGTTTTCCAGCCCCATTGTCCGGCAAGACAAACTTGTCGGCGTCATTGTTATTTCTGTTGAACCAGACTACTTTGCCTCATTTTTTCGCAGCCTTGGCCTTGATGCGCAAGATTCCATCGACGTCATCCGCTCGGACGGCACACTGCTTGTGCGCTCCACAGGAGCGGGCCTCATCTACGGGCATATCATCAGCGGCACAGCCTACCTGCAAGCAAACTCCCCCATCAGCGGCAACTTTCGCCGTCCTTCGCAGATTGACGGCATTGAACGGATATTCGGCTATTACAAGATTGGCCAGTATGGGCTGACCTTTGTGGTTGGCAGCGCGGTGGGCAACGCCTTTGCGCCCTTTGAGCAGATACGCTCCGCCACGCTATGCGCGGCGGCGCTGGTATCAGCCCTGCTGGTGGCTCTGGCCTTTCTTGCCTACGACAGCCTCCGCCGCCGCGATGAAGCCGAAAAACAGCTGGAGCTTACGGGACAGGTATTTGATTTCACTGGCGAGGCCATCTGCATAACAGACAGTGAAACAAGCATTCTGGCCGTCAACGAATCGTTTTGCCGCCTCACGGGATTTTCGCAACCGGAGATAATCGGCAAGACCCCGCGCGTGCTGGCCTCAGGCCGTCACGGGCCGGAATTTTACAGGCACATGTGGGATCAGCTGTTTTCCAACGGCTGGTGGGAAGGCGAAATCTGGAACAAGAAAAAGGACGGCACCTTTTACCTTGAATGGCTGAACATCAAGGTAGTGCGCAACCTGCGCGGGGTCATAACCAACTATATCGGCGTGTTTGCCGACATCAAAAAAATCGCCGTAACCCAAAGGCGCATTGAGTTTCTGGCCACGCACGATGAACTGACGCAGTTGCCCAACCGCGCCGTGTTTTGCGACCGCTTGCAAAAAGCGCTGGATTGCTACCCGCCCACCAGTTGCCAGTTTGCTGTTGCCTTTATCGACATTGATGATTTTAAAATAGTCAATGATTCCATCGGGCATGCGGCGGGCGACAGCCTGCTTAAAGAAATGGCCCTCCGCCTCACCACCGCAGCGGGCGCGGATGCCGTTGTTTCACGCTTTGGCGGCGATGAGTTTACTCTGCTGCTGGAAAATGTGGACGATGCCAAGGCTGCGGCCACTGCGCAACGCATCATTGAATCATTACGCCAGCCCATTTCTGTATGCGGCTTTGAAATCTACGCCGGGGTCAGCATTGGCATAGCCGTGTATCCGCAGCATGGCAGCGACATAAGCACTCTTTTGCAAAATGCCGATATTGCCATGTACCATGCCAAAGGGCAGGGTAAAAACACTTTCAGCTTCTTTAATGACGAGTTGCAGATCAAGGCGGCCATCCAGCTACAGATAGAGAGCGGCTTGCCGCGCGCCATTACAGAAAACGAGCTGGTTTTGCACTACCAGCCGCAGGTGGAACTGGATTCCGGTCGCATAATCGGGCTTGAAGCCCTTGTGCGCTGGCAGCATCCCAATGACGGGCTGCTGTTCCCCGGCAAGTTCATTCCCCAGGCGGAAAAAACACGCCTTATCGACAAACTGGGCGAATGGGTTGCCGACAGTGCCGCCGCGCAGATCGAGCAGTGGCGCGCCGCAGGGCTCAACCCGCCCAAGGTTTCCATTAATATTTCACCATCGCAGTTTTTGCGTGGCGCGGCCTTGCCCATGATTGAGCGTATTCTCAACAAATATTCCATTCCGCCGTATCTGCTCGCCATTGAGCTGACAGAAAGCGCCCTTATGACCGACCCCAAGGAGGCCCGCCGCGCTCTGGGCAGGTTCCGCGATATGGGGCTGGAAATTTCCATTGACGATTTTGGCACCGGCTTTTCTTCGCTGTCGTCCCTGCGCCACTACCCCATCAACCGGCTCAAGATAGATCAGTCTTTTGTGCGGGATCTGGACGAGGCCCCGGATGCCTGCGCCATCACGCAGACGGTCATTGATCTGGCAAAATATCTGGGCATAGCCTCCATTGCGGAAGGCATTGAAAACGAAGGGCAATTCACCAAGATCAAAATGATGGGCTGCAATATCGGGCAGGGATTCTTTTTCGCAAAAGCGCTTTCAGTGGAAGATCTGGAAAAAAGAGGATTCGTCAGCACCGGGCCTGCAATTATCACGCGCGACCAGTAGCCCCCTCCGCTCCGGCGGAGTGCACCACGGTATTCTTGCCCCTGGCCTTTGCGGCGTACAGGGCGGCATCTGCCGCGCGCAGCAGTTCACGCCTGTTTTTCTTTCCCGTGGGTTCCAGCACGGCAACTCCGGCGCTCACGGTAACAACATTGTCATGCCTGCCCGTGACATGCTCAATGCGCATCTGTGCAAAAGCCCGCACCACATCCTCCGCCAGCGCAAGCGCCTCTGTAGCTCCCATGCCAGGCAGAATCAGGGCAAACTCCTCCCCGCCATAACGGGCGGCGACATCCGTAGCGCGTCGGGCATGCGCTTGCAGAACCTGCGCCAGCTTGCGCAGGCATTCGTCGCCTTCCTGATGGCCGTACTGGTCATTGTAGTTCTTGAAGTCGTCAACATCCAGAATCACAATCGCCATGCCAAGCCGCCCACGCACGGCCCGCTTCCATTCGCTCTCATACGCGGCATCAAACTTGCGCCTGTTGGCAAGGCTGGTGAGGGCGTCAGTCTCCGACATATCCTGAAGTTCTTCGTTGGCGACCCGCAGTTCCGCCTCCATTCTGGCAAATGTCATGGCGATGATGCTGAAAGTCAAAATTGAGGCAATGAACATTGCCATGAGCAACATGGCCTTGGCCATGTCATCCGGCCCGGAGGGAAGGCACTGCACAGAGTTGAAGGCATTGTACGCGCGCAGCACAAACACTGCCCCAAGAACAGCAAACATCGCCGACAGCAGGGATTGCGTCGCATGCCGTTTCCAGCCCTTGACCACATACGGTTCAAAACCGATGCGGAGAAACATGAAAGCCATGCCAAGTGAAAAGACGGCAACTCTTGTGCACGTGTTGAAATCAACAAACATATAATAGGCGATTACGGCTGAAACCACCGCAAAAACACCGTAGTTTACTGCCATGCGACGCTTCGGCCTGACACCGCCATACAGCAACAGGCCACGGAACAGAAAAACCCCGGAGAGCAGCATCAGCACGCCGCCAGAATAGAGGGAAAGCAAAAAATCAAAGGGACGGAAATAGTTGAGAAACAGCCCTACAGACCAGGAAACCAGCCCGAGCGTCATACTCCCGAACCCAGGATAGGTTCGGCGGTACAGGTACGTATACACAAGCACGGAAGACAGCGAAAAATAGAGAGCCGCCACGAGAACTGCCATGGTGAAGGCATCAAAGTTGCTCAAAAGATCAATCATTGGCAACTATCCGTAACGGTTGGGAATAAACCAAAAATTTCAGAATGCCCCAGAAACATTGAGCAAGATTAGCATGTTGATGCATACCTGAAAAGGCGCAAATACTCCCCCGACCTGCCAGGGCAAGAGCACGCCTTTTGCGCCACCGCCCATTTCCGCCAGGTTGACCTGCGCAGTGCTTCACGCGTAAGGCCACGAGGTGGCTGCAACCTGCCGTGTTGCCAGTTGAATACGTTCCATCCCGGCCCTGATGCCGGATCAGCGAAGGCCTTATGGATATTCCTGTTCTTGTAGTTGTGATCGCATGGTTTGTGGGCGGTTTTGTTTCAGGTGCAAGCGGCATCGGCGGCGCCATGATCGCCCTGCCCCTTGCGGCCCTGTTTATTCCCATTCAGGTTGTCATCGCCCTGAGCTGCATACTTAATCTTGTTATGGACGGCATGATAGCCGCCATGCATTTTCGGTACTGCAAGGTTCGCGCGCTGTACCCCCTGTTTGCCGGGGCCATCCCCGGCTCCATCATCGGCCTTTTCATTCTCCAGATGGTTCCTGGCAGCATGCTCCAGGGCATGACCGGCGTACTCCTGCTGGCATTTGTGCTGTGGCAGAGCCGCTCGCGCCTCAGCCAGACCGGGCAGGAATCCTGGTTCAAGGGCGGGCTTGCGGGCTTTGCCTCGGGCGTGCTTGGGTCGGCCATCTCTTTTGACGGCCCCCCTGTGGGAGCCTACGGCCTTTATGCCGGGTGGGCTCCACGGATATTTCTCGGCACGCTGGGGATATTTTTTATCATCAGGGCTTCGCTGACCTGCGTACTCCAGGCCGGAGCGGGACTGTACACGCCCGAAGTGCTGCGCTACGCCGCATATGGCTTGCCTGCCACGGTGCTGGGCACGCTGTGCGCCTTCCCTGTAGCGAAAAAAATCAACCCTGAACGTTTCCGCACCGTACTGCGCGGCATCATTGCCGCTGCGGCTCTGGTCTGCATCTGGCGGGCATGGCTGTAGCGCTCAACCACTTGCAACCTTCCATCAGTAGTGGCCTCCTCGCGGAGGCCTTTTCTTTGCGGCAAAAGCAAAGCCCGCACCAAACAGGCGCTTGCCCCGGCCGTGATACAAATTTGTAATCCATTGTGTCTTTATGAGGACAATAAAACAATATTGTTTTAGTAATCCCCTGTTTTTTCAATTAAAAATATTTAATATGCTGAAATAGAACAACTTTAAACTTTGGCAGTCATGTTGCAATACCCTCTGCAAAATCTGGAGGGTTTTCGTATGAATATGTTGCTGAAAAAAGTTGTGGTTGGTGCAGCGCTGGCAAGTTCGCTCCTCATGGGCGCCAATACCGCTCGTGCCGACCTGCTTGCGGATATCAAGGCCAAGGGCGAAATCGTCATTGGCACCGAAGCCCGTTTTACGCCGTTTGAATTTATGGAAAACGGCAAAATCGTGGGCTACAGCACCGACCTGCTTGAAGTCATCATGAAGGACATGCCCAGCGTTAAGGTCAAGCGCATGGATATTCCCTTTCAGGGCATCCTGCCCGGCCTGAGCGCTAAAAAATTTGACTATATCGTCACGTCTGTCACCGCCACCAAGGAACGCAACGAGCACTACGCCCTGAGCGTGCCCGTGGCTGACGCCACTGTGGCCATGCTGGTGCGCGCAGACAGCCCCTTTGCAAAGCCCGAAGACATGAGCGGCAAAACCGTGGGCTGCCAGACCGGCTCCGCCCAGATCAAGGCCATCGACCTGCTTGCCGAAAAACTTGGCGGCAAGGACAAAATCAAGGTCAAGGAATACGTGGCC
Source organism: uncultured Desulfovibrio sp. (assembly GCF_902477725.1). Classification (NCBI taxonomy): domain Bacteria; kingdom Pseudomonadati; phylum Thermodesulfobacteriota; class Desulfovibrionia; order Desulfovibrionales; family Desulfovibrionaceae; genus Desulfovibrio; species uncultured Desulfovibrio sp. The sequence goes on from NZ_CABSIF010000015.1 coordinate 29,821, forward strand.
TTTGACGAAGCCTACGCCGACCTTGCCGCAGGACGCCTTGACGGCGTGGCGCAGTCCTACCCCAACCTTGCGGATGTTATCAAACGCCGCCCCGGCGTGTTCAAGATCCTCACCCCGCCCTTTGGCCCCAAAGTCTACTTTACCTGGGTTGGCCGCAACGATGCGGACAGCGCAAGCCTTGCGGCTTTCTTTGATGACGGGCTGCGCAAGCTCATCACCAGCGGCAAAATGGCGGAGCTTCAGCAGAAGTGGTTTGGCTTCACCATGGATATTCCCACAGAGCTGCCCGCGCCCGTTCAATAGCCTTTCCTTCCTTCACACATGGCCCCGGTCTTATGAGGCCGGGGCCTTACTTTGCCAGTTTGCACATTATTTCAGGAGAATAGGTATGAGTCCGGTCAATTCCTTACAATCCCCCCGGTTTTGCGGCATCCGCACCTTCATGCGGCAACCGGCGGCAACGGGCGAAACCCCGCAATCCGATGTTTCCGTTATCGGTGTTCCCTTTGACAGCGGCGTCTCATACCGCCCCGGCACCAGATTCGGCCCTGCGGCCATTCGCGAGGCCTCAACCCTGCTCAAGCCATATTCGTCAGAACTTGATGTGGACGTGAACGAGAGCTTCACCATTGCCGACCATGGCGACATAGACACCATACCCGGCTATATGGAAGACAGCTTTGCCGCCATCACCAGCGGCCTGAAGCCCTTTTTCGCCTCCAAAACCCTGCCCGTCATTCTTGGCGGCGACCACAGCATCAGCCTGGCAAACCTGCGCGCCGTGCATGCGGCGCATGGGCCAGTGGCCCTGCTCCATTTTGACGCGCACAGCGACACCATACCCAGCTATTACGGCAAGCCCTACAATCACGGCACCCCCTTTTACTGGGCGCTGAAAGAAGGCCTCATCCTGCCCCAGCATTCCACGCAGATCGGCATTCGCGGGCCGCTCTACAGCCGCAACGCCCTTGACTGGCCCCGCCAGCAGGGCCTGCGCATCATCATGGGGCACGAGGCCCACGCGATGGGGCCGGAGGCTGTGATACGCGAGGCTCTTGCGCGCATTGGCGATGCCCCTGTGTTTCTGAGCTTTGACATTGATTTTCTTGATGCGGCCTATGCCCCCGGCACCGGCACGCCAGAAGTGGAAGGGTTCACCACCTACGAGGCCATGACCCTTGTGCGCGGCATCTGCAGCAAGTGCCGCGCTGTTGGCATGGATCTGGTGGAAGTGCTGCCCGACAAGGACGTGGCGGGCATTACCGCTCTGGCAGGAGCCTCTGTGGTCTTTGCCTTTCTTGCGGCGCAGGCGGCCTTTCGAGGCGTGCAGCCCCGGACCGCAGATTGATCGTATAATGAAACAAAAATGTTTTGCATAAATCCAACATCCCGAAATCAAAACTTTTTTGTTTTCATGGTCCTCTGAGAAATATCAATCAAAAATGAGCAACTTACTGTAAATAAATAATAAATGCCGCAATGGCATCCAGTTTGCTCAAAACACCATACTGACAGGCGGGGAGCCGTGCCGCAGGGGAGTCCCTCCCACTGTTCCCCGCCGGAAACGCCCAACCGAGTGGATGCATCCACAGCAGGCTATCATGAACGAATGCAGCTTCATCCTTTCCATCATGCCGGAGCTGCTCCAGGGCGCAATAACTTCGGTTTTTGTGGCTATGGCGGCAATCTCGCTGGGTGTTGTGCTCGGCATTTCGGTGTGCCAGATGCGGCGGTCGCAGTTTTGGGGCTTCAAGCGGGCGGCGGGGCTGTACATCAGCTTTATGCGGGGCATTCCCGTGCTGGTGATTTTGTTTCTGCTGTTCTACCTGCCCTCGGCAGTCAATATTGAAGTGCCCTCACTGCTGGTTGCCGTGCTGGCCCTTGGCCTCAACACCAGCGCCTTTCAGGCCGAAATTTATCGCGGCGGCTTCAACTCCATACCCGTGGGGCAGATCGAAGCGGCCAAGGCTCTAGGCCTCAGCCGCATGCGTATTCTCACGCGCATCCAGTTGCCGCAGGTGCTGTCGCTCACAGGACCGGAGCTGGTCAATGAGTTCATCATCCTGTTCAAGAACTCGTCACTTATTTCTGTTATCGGCGTCACCGAACTCATGCGCCGCAGCGAGCAACTTGTGTCCACAACCTACAAGCCTGTGGAAGTATATCTGGCCGCAGCCATTATTTATCTGACCCTGTGCCTGATTATTTCTCGCCTGGGCGAACGCCTCAAGGGGAAGCACTGATGGACGCCCTCACGACCTTTCTGGCCCGCTGGCAGAGTTTTTTGATTGAGAACGGCCCGGATTTTGGCGCAGCGCTCTGGGTGACCATCCGCATCAGTCTGGTCGCCATAGCATGCGGTCTGGCGCTGGGTTTTGCCGCAGAACTTGGCCGCCGCATCTGCCCCTGGCTGCGCAAGCCCGTTGCCTGCTATGTGGAGTTTTTTCGCGGCACGCCTCTGCTTATCCAGCTCTATCTGCTCTATTACGGCGGCCCCAGAATCGGCATCGTGCTGGATGCGGAACCCGCAGGAATGCTGGGCATGTCGCTCTATGCCGCCGCCTATTTTTGCGAAATCTTCCGCGCCGGATTCGAGTCCATACCCGAGGGTCAGCGCGAGGCGGCGCACTGCCTGGGCATTCGCCCCTGGCGCAGACTGTGGCGCATAGAATTGCCGCAGATGGCCCAGATAGTTCTGCCGCCAGCAGTCAACCAGATCATCACGCTCATCAAGGATTCAGCGGTGCTTTCCATCATCACCGTGGCGGAACTGACCAAGACCGCGACCCGCATCATGAACATCAGCTTTGAAATCGTCATGCCCCTGTGCCTGCTGGCGCTGCTCTACTGGGCCATTTCCGAGGCAGTGGCAGTTGTGTGCGGCAAGGCGGAAGCCCGCCTGACCAGACATTTGACGCGTTAGCGCAGCATCAGACCCGCGCGAATTTGTACAGGAATCCGCGCCGCCAAGGCTCCAAAGGAGAACAGGTCATGGAAGAAACAATCACCCCTGCCATCAGAATATGCGATGTGCGCAAGCGCTATGGGCAGCACGAAGTGCTTCAGGGCATTGATATGGAAGTCATGCCCAAGGAAGTGGTCTGCCTTATAGGCCCTTCCGGTTCCGGTAAAAGCACCCTCTTGCGCTGCGTCAACTTTCTTGAAGTGTACGACGAAGGCGAAATCATGGTTGAAGGCGCGCTCATGGGCTACGAGATGCAGTACAACGGCACCCGCCGCCGCGCCAGCGAAACACGCATTCGCGAAAGCAGGCGCGACCTCGGCATGGTGTTTCAACATTTCAACCTGTGGCCCCACATGACGGTGATGGAAAACGTCACCGAAGCGCTCATTTCCGTTGCTGGCAAAAGCCGCGCCGCCGCCGAAAAAAAAGGGATGGAATGCCTTGAACGCGTCGGCCTTGCCGAAAAGCGCAACAGCTACCCGGCCCAACTTTCCGGCGGGCAGCAACAGCGCGTTGCCATTGCGCGCGCCCTGGCAACGGAGCCGCGCATCATGCTGTTTGACGAGCCAACCTCAGCCCTCGACCCCGAGCTTGTGGGCGATGTGCTGCAAGTCATGCGCAGCCTGGCCAACGATGGCATGACCATGCTCATAGTGACCCACGAAATGGGCTTTGCCGCCGAGGTGGCGGATCGGGTGGTCTTTATGGAAGGCGGGCACGTGGTGGAGCAAGGGCCGCCGGACAAACTTTTTCATACGCCGGAAAGCCCCCGCCTTGCGGCCTTTCTGAAAAGCTGGACGCACCGCAACGGACAGGTTGCCTAGCGCCTGTAGCACTGCCGCCAACATCAGTTACGAGCGGCAGACAGAATATCTGGCACAAGCCTTTGGCAGGAGAACATGACCATGAGCGAATACATCACCATTCCCGGCCGCTGCGGCGATGCCGCCATTGTGCGGGCCGGTGAACGCATCAAGATCGTCAACATCACGGGGGAGCAGGTGGTGGACACCTGGGCCTTCAACCTGCGCAACCCACAGGAATATATGTCCATGCAGCATGTGCGGCCCGATCTCAACAAGGGCATTCCCGGCCCGGGCGACAAGCTGGTGACCAACTGCCGCCGCCCGGTGCTCACCATGCTGGAAGACACCAGCAACGGCGCGCACGACACCTTTATGGCCGCCTGCGACATCTACCGCTACATGGCCCTTGGCGTGCAGGGCTACCACGCCAACTGCACGGACAACATGTATGCGGCCCTGCGCAAGCTGGGCATGCAAGTGGATTTTTGCCCCTGCCCGCTGAACCTGTGGATGAACACCCCCATTGTGGACAACAAGGCCCACTGGCTGCCGCCCTTGAGCAAGGCGGGCGACTACGTGGTGCTTGAAGCCCATTTTGACTGCGTGGTGGTCATGTCTGCCTGCCCGCAGGATATTCTGCCCATCAACGGTAAAAACTGCGTGCCTTCTGACATCAAATACAAGGTCTACGCGGCCTGACCGCGTAAAAAACGGATACCGCCCTTACTAGGCGGGGGTCACACTATAACCAGACCGAACTTTTTCCGGCCCAAACATCGAGGTTTTTATGGCTTCCATGCAACCACCCAGCGCGTCTTCGTCCCCCCGATTCTGCAACACCGGCAGCTTCATGCGCATGCCGCGTATGGACGACCCCACGGGTATGGATTTTGCAGTTTTTGGCATTCCCTTTGATACGGGCAGTTCCTACCGCACGGGTTCGCGCTTCGGGCCTTCGGCCATCCGGCACATTTCGAGCATGATCAAGCCCAACAACGTGATCTTTGAGGTCAATATTCTCAACGAGCTGACTGGCGGCGACTTTGGCGACGTCAATATTGTTCCCGGTTACATCGAACCTTCCTACGCCGCCATCACCGAGTTCATGCAGCCTCTGCTTGAAGCTGGCGCAGTGCCGCTGGGCCTTGGCGGCGACCACGCCATCACCCTCGCCGAGCTGCGCGCTGTTGCCGCCCAGCACGGCAAGGTAAGCCTGCTGCATTTTGATTCGCACCTGGATCTGAACGAATCCGTATTCGGGCAGCCGTACAACCACGGCACACCCTTTAGGCGGGCGCTGGAAGAAGGCCTCATTGACCCGTCCACCTCCATCCAGCTGGGCATGCGCGGCTCGCTCTACGACCCGGACGACTTCAAGATCGCCGCCGATCTTGGCTTCAAGGTGCTGCCCGCGCACATCATGCGCGAGATGGGCTTGCCCGCGGTTATAGAGGCCATTAAGCAACGCGTGGGTGACACAAAGGTCTTCCTCACCTTTGATATCGACTTTGTGGATCCGGCCTACGCCCCCGGAACCGGTACGCCGGAGGTCGGCGGCTTCACCTCATGGGAGGTGCTGAGCCTGGTACGCGCGCTCAAAAATCTGCACTACGTGGGCTTTGACATAGTGGAGGTCATGCCCGGCATAGATCAGGCCGAGCTGACAGCCTATCTGGCCGCCAACATCGGCTTTGAATTCCTGTCCATCCTCGCATTTCAAAAAAAGAACGGCCTGCGTTAGGGCAGGTTACGCATGAAATGGGTTAACGGCTCTAAAGAACGCAATTGAATTTAAGCAACTTGCCATCACACGCACGGCGCAGCCCTGTTACCCTCACAGAGCTGCGCCGTCATATTTTCAGCCAGACAACACGTCTGGCAAGGGCTGGAGCCGACTAAACTTCGGCAGTGTACGGCGGGGCCGGATCGTACTGCAAAATTTTGCGCACAAGGCGGGCGTGATCAGGGTCATGAATCTGGCCCACAAGCCACAGGGCCATGTCCATACCTGCAGAGACACCCTGCGAGGTGACAATCTTGCCATCGCGCACATAGCGCGCATCCGGCAGAGCCGTTATTTCCGGGTCGCTTTCAAGGGCGTCCATGAGCTGCCAGTGCGTTGTGGCCCGGCGGCCCTTGAGCAGCCCGGCCTTTTGCAGGATCAACCCGCCGGTGCACACTGCGGCAAGGTATTCCACCTTCTTATATTGCTGGCGCACCCAATCCAGAATGCCGGAATCGCTCCAGGCGTATTCGGAAACTTCCGCCGTGCCCGGCAACAGCAGCACATCCAGCGGCGGGGCGTTTTGCAGACTGTAATCCGGCGTAATGCGCAAGCCGCTTAATCCGCAGAGCGTCTGGCCCGTGCAGCTCAGCGTCACCACCCTGCCACCCCCGGCAAACTGGTTGGATGCCGCAAATACCTGCATGGGCGCTACAAAATCCAGCTCCGCCACCTGTTCATAAATATATATTCCGTATGTGAGGCCTGTTTTCATCGTTGTTCTCCTTTAAAAAAATGTCGGCTGTACTGGTGGGGACTCAGGCCAAGGCGGCGGATGAAGGCCTTGCGTAGGCGATCTTCGCTGCCAAAACCCGCCGACTGCGCCACCGCGGCAAAGGAATCAGCCCCGGATTCAATGAGCTCCCGCGCCCGGATGATGCGCAAGCCTTCCACAAAGCGGGCGGGGCTGCTGCCGGTTTCTGCGGGGAATACCCGCGCGAACGACCGGGGGCTCATGTTCGCCACCTCGGCCAGGCGCTCAACAGTCAGATTTTTGCCAAGATTCGACTCCAGCCAGCGCACCAGAGGGGCAAATCTGCCCGCATTGACCTGAGCGGCCAGCGCTGAGCTGTACTGGCTCTGGTTGCCGGGGCGGCGGCGGTACAATAGCAATACGCGGGCTACTTCCATGGCCAGTTTGTCGCCGTAGTCTTCCTCAACCATATCCAGAGCCAGATCTATGCCCGCCGTAACGCCGCCGCTTGTGGACGTCTTGCCGTCGCGCACAAAAATGGCGTCAGGCTCCACGATAATCTGTGGGTACAGCTCGGCCAGGCGGTCAGCCACCAGCCAGTGGGTTGCCGCCCTTTTGCCGTGCAGCAGACCGCAGGCCGCCAGAATGAACGCCCCGCTACACACGCTTGCTATGCGCGCAGACCGGGCCGCAGCCGCACTTACCTGCTGTATGATCTGCGGATTCCCCGATATGGCTTCCGCATCCACTGCGCCGGGAACAACAAGAATATCCGGCGAAAGATTTTCAAGTGTTGTTTCCGCCGCCAGCACAAGACCGGATGAGGTTCGCACAGGGCCGGGGGTACAGGCGGCGAACACGGGCACATAGCCTTGATCCTTTTTGTTGCTGTGCGCCAGAATATCCGTAGCCGCCGCAAAAACCTCCAGCGGGCCGGAGACATCCAGCGAGACAATGCCGGGATAAAGAAAGAAAACAACGCGCTGTTTCATGTGTGCAGAATAGAAAACGACCGCACTGGCAGCAATGACAAAAAATAGTCTTTTTCTGCCACAATTGCGGCAACAGGGCCGCCGCCGGAACAGGCGGTGCAGATTGGCAGAAACAGGCAAAGGCCGTCCGGCATACTCACGGGTATGCCGGACGGCCTTTATATTTTTGAATGTCGGGCCTTCTGGCCCGCCGGGTTGTTTACTGTTTCTTTTTATCGCGGGTCTGTTTGGTGGGGCTGCTGGGAGCCGCGGCCTTGGCAGGAGCCTTGGTGGACATGCTGCGCAGGGCGGCCTTGGCATCAGGATCTCCGTTCTTGGCGGCAAGCTGATACCAGCGGCTGGCTTCGGTCAGGTTGCGGGGAACGCCCGTCCCCTGTTCATACATGAGGCCAAGGCTGTACTGGGCGGCAGCTTCGTTCTGCTCCGCAGCCTTGCGGTACCAGTCCACAGCCTGGGTATAATCCTGCGCCGCGCCGCGCCCCTGTTCATACATATAGCCGAGGTTGTACTGCGCTTCAGCATAGCCCTGCTCCGCCGCGCGTGTATACCATTGCACGGCCTTGGCGGGATCCTGCGCATAGCCGCGCCCTTCGGCGTACATGTAGGCCAGATTGTTCTGGGCTTTGGCGTGATCCTGCTCCGCGGCCTTTTCAAACCAGTGGGCCGCCTTGGTATCGCTCTGGTTTTCGCCCTTGCCGTTCATGTAGGTCCAGCCCAGCGAATACTGGGCCGAAGCCAGCCCCTGATTGGCGGCACGGGTGTACCAGTCGATGGCGGCGGCTTCATCCTTGGGCAGGCCCTTGCCATAGGCATAGAGGTAGCCAAGATTGTACTGGGCCATGGCAAGGCCCTGATCGGCGGCCTTGCGGAACCAGCGGGCGGCCTCGTGGTAATTGCGGGGAACGCCATCCCCGGTAACCAGCGACGTGGCCCACGAATTCATGGCGCTGACATCGCCCTTTTCCGCCGCCAGACGGAAAAATTCCGCAGCGCGCGTATTGTTTTTCTTCACGCCCTTGCCTTCAAGGATCAGGCGACCCATGACATACAGGGCTTCGGCATTGCCGCTGTCCACCAGCGGCTTGAGCACGCGCACGGCCTGATCGTAATCGGCCTTGTCCAGCGCGGCCTGCGCCTCGCGCAGGGTCGAGGCGTCATCAGCCAGAACAGTGCCGCCCATGAGCAGAACAGAACAGAATACCGCGGCCACCAACAGCGACAACGAAAAAACACGAACTTGCATGTGTTACAGACTCTTCAGCATTTTCAGCCAGTAAGGGTTAGGACCGCCCGGAACGGTCAGGGCCTGCTGCGCGCAGTACGCCTTGCGCGCCTGCTGCACCTTATCGCTCATCCACCATGCCAGCGGATCACTCCAGACCTCGGCGGCCTTGGCGGCGGCCTTCTGGGGTGTTTCGTGCCATATACCGGCTTCGGCCAGCATGTCCAGCAGGGCCGTGGCATCGCTTGTCAGCGCCCAGGCCTCACGCCGCCAGAACAGCACCATGGGCATATTGGCAACCAACGATTCCAGCAGTGTTGTACCGTTGTGATCCAGCACCAGCAAACGGCAGGCATAGAGATGGTTTGACAACATGCCCGTGGCCATTCGCACTGCGGGGAAACGCTCCAGCACCCAATCCGCATCGCGCAGAGAGCCGGGAACCGGGAAATAGGGACGGTACAGCGAACAGGCCTGCACATCGCGCCCCAGAGCTTCAAAAAATCGACTTTTGTCCTTGCGGTATTCCACTATCTGCAAGGGCGAGGGATGCGCGTCAAGCCGATAGGGAAAGGCGGGCATTTCGGTGCCGACATACAGCAGGTTTTCGCCCTTCTGCCCCTGCCAGCGCCCTTCAAGGCCATCAAGCTGCGGATACGGCAGGGGAATAAAATTGCCCGCGCTGCCCTGATGCTGCTTCCAGCCCCAGGTGCCAAAGGCATGCTGGCTGTATTCCACCATCTCCACATCCGACACGCAGCGCACCTGCCCGTAGTCGCTGCCATGCTGCACATACATGAGGCGGTTGCCGCGCCCCCGCCAAATGGCCAGCGACTGGCGGTAATCCGCATCTTCATAGGCCAGCACGCTGGCAACACGCAGACGCGGCCCCAGCGGATCAGGCGCAAGACGGGCCGGATGCTTGTGACTTGCCAACAGCTGCGGCAAGGATGCCATGAAAAGCGTCACCAGCGTACTGGCGAAATTTTCTGGCAGATCCACCGCAATACCGGTGGCGGCGCTGCTGTACTCCGCCTGCGGGCGCGACCTGTCCGGCCCATGGCTGCGGTGCAGCAAGGCCAGCGAAAAACGCAAAGTCTGGGCAATGCTCATGCCCTTGAGCCGGGGGCAAGGCAGGCGCAGCATCAGCTTGCGCAGCACCTCACGCACCTGCTCCTTGCCGGAGAGCTTTTCCTGCTCGCCATACTTTTTTTGCACCGCAGGCAGATATTCCATGCTCCAGGCAGCGGGAAAAACCTCTTCCAGCAGGCGCGAGAACAGCCAGTGGTTGTAGGTATGCCCCAGCGCCCCGTGCATCACAAAATCCGGCCCGGTGGCAAAACTGAACGAGCAGTCACGCGGCAGCAGCGGCACATGCAGCGGCTCCTGCCCCCAGGCCTGCACCATGGCCTTGACCCGCCACCAGCGCTCCACAACCTGCTTGGAAACATTCATTGCCCATGGCGTGAGCAGGGTCTCCCAATAGGCAGGCGGCAAATTGCGGGCATGCGGGCATATACGCTCGGCAACATGAGGCAGCATGTCGGCGCAGAGAGCCTTTACCTCCTGACAGGCCCGCTCCTGCAAGGGAATCTCGACCAGCGGCTCAGGAGCAAAGGTGAATTTTTTATCCCAGTCGGGGAAAAATTCTTCCTGCTCGGCAAAACACCAAGGCCCGGCCGCGCGAAAAACCGCAGGGTCGGCCTTGTGGGGCATGCGCCCAAGAACAAGGGTTACGCGCCCGTTGCTCATAATCAGGCCCTGTCAAGATCGGCCCAGGAAAGCACGGTATCTTCTGGCAGATCACGGCGGGCGCGCATACCGAGCACCTCGTCGTAATTACGAGGGGAGATGCCGTGCGCGGGGCGCTTCCAGGTAAGATCGGCAGCGGTCAGCGGCTGACCGGCAGGCACGGCCCGCGCCGTCACCAGAGAGCGGCGGGCATGCTGACGTGCGGGTTCTTCTTCCGGCAGAGCACGCAGTTCCATACCGCCCACGCTGGTCAGCGTGGCGTTGAGGCGCTTGTAGAAATGCTTGAGGTCTTCCTTGTCCATGGCATGATAGTGGTCATTGCCGGGCAAAGTTTTGTCGTGCGAAAAATGTTTTTCAAGAATACGCGCGCCCAGCAGGGTGGCGGTTTCAAGAATATGCATGTCGTTGGGCAGGGTGTGGTCGGAATAGCCGATGACATGCTGGGGGAAATGCCGCTTGAGCGCGGGGATCATGCCCAGGGCCGCGTTTTCGTCCGCAGTGGGATAGTTGAGCACGCAGTGCAGCAGGGCCAGCTTGTTGCCCTTTTCTTCAATCCATTCCACGGCTTCTGCAATTTCGTGCAGATGCGCCGCGCCTGTGGAGAGAATAATGGGCTTTTTGAAATCGCAAAGAATGCGGATAAATGGCTTGTTGGTGATGTCGGACGAGGAAATCTTGAACACGTCCATGAGGTCGTTGAGAAAGTGCGCCGACTCCACGTCAAAAGGCGTGGACATGAAGGCAATGCCCGCAGCGTCGCAATATTTCTTGAGGGCTTCAAATTCGTTCTTCCAGAAAGAATCGTGCTTCTTGAAGAGCTCGTACTGGCTGGAAGTAGGTTCCTTGGAGGTGTCCCAGTAGGCAGGAGAATCCTTGGAGGCCAGGGTTCCTGCCTTGTAGGTCTGGAACTTGATGGCATTGGCCCCGCCCTCGGCGGCCTCGTCAACCAGACGGCGGGCAATTTCCATGCTGCCCTCGTGGTTCACGCCAGCCTCGGCAATGACATAGGGAACGGGAATGTGGGTTTCCTGAGTGGGGACGTCGAATATTTCCATGAGTTTCATGCTCATTTCCTCTCTGATGAATGATTGGTGAAAACTATACTCCCGCAAGATGTAAAAGAAAAGCACACGCTGCGGCCCATTCATATAACATTTTATAATAACTACATATTTAAACTATCCAGGAGTTTTACCCAACGCTCTTTACCTGCGGCCCGCCTGCGGATATGTTCTTTGCCCAAACTCATAAAGGATGCAGACATGGCGCACAGCAAGACACTTCGTATCGTTCTGGCCACGCAAAATGCGGGCAAGGTTCGCGAACTGGCCGACCCGCTGACCGAATTCGGCGTGGAAGTTCTGGGGCTTTCGTCCTTTCCTGAAATTGGCGACATTGAAGAAACCGGTACCACATTTGAAGAAAACGCTCTCATTAAAGCCCGGGCCGTGGCGGCCCTGACCGGCCTTGTGAGCGTTGCCGATGACTCCGGCCTGGAAGTGGACGCCCTGGACGGCGCACCGGGCGTGTACTCTGCCCGCTATTCCGATGACTGGGAGAGCCTGCCCGGCGAAAGCCGAGATACCCGCAACATCCGCAAGCTGCTGCACGCAATGGCCGCAGTACCCGCTGAAAAACGCGGCTGCCGCTTTGTCAGCTGCATGGCCGCCGCCAAGCCCAATGGCGATGAAATGGTGGTGCGCGGCACATGGGAAGGCACCCTGCTGGAAAGCCCACACGGGGACAACGGCTTTGGCTACGACCCTATTTTTTTTGATCCATCGGCGCGCAAATCCGCCGCAGAACTGACGCGGGACGAAAAAAACGCCCGCAGCCACCGGGGCAATGCCCTGCGCGCCCTGCTGGCCCGCTGGGCCGAATTTATGCACTAAGACGCGACACACTCCAATGATGCGGACAGAACGAACCGCACGAAAATACCACATGGCTACAAAGCTAAAAAATCAGGAGCAGGCGGGGCAACCCGCCGCTTCTCTTTTACCCCGGCTCTGCAAGGCAGCGTGCTGCGCCCTCCCGCCTATCCGCAGAACTCCCTATGAATACCGGGGAAACAGACCGTCATTTTTATGCCAGCCAGGGCAACCGCCAACCGGATCTGCTCATTTCTCACGCACCGCCAGTCTCTAAACTTTTTCACCTTTGCTCCGTTAAAATAACTGAGGGGCAAGATCCTCGGCAATTTTGCGTGGAGGCAAAAACTGCCTTTTCGGGAGTCCGGAGCGAACAGAGCGCTCCGTGCGCGCAAGCGAGAAAATACGGGCATGTCGGGCACTCGCGCTATCCGCTGATTTTTTTCAGCATTTCTGGTATTGCCCCCCCCCACTCCACCGTATCCACCAATTTGCACGTATCTTGCAAAATTTTGAGTGTCCGTCATGTCTCCGGCATGTATTGCCGCCATTTGCATACATGACGGCTGGCGGTTCCCCGAGGTTTGCGCATGCCCGCACCGGGAACGGCACATCTTTCTTGTGAGGCACCCATGGCCAGCACCATTTCCGGCTCCAACGCCATATCCAACCTCAGTGGTTCGGATACTGACTTTGATACGGTTCTCGCGAACCTTAAAAAGGTTGAGTCCACACAACTCAACCGCCTTACCGCGTGGAAAAGCGACTGGAAGCTGCGCTATGATGCTTTTGACAAAGTTATCGGGCAGGTCAGCACCGCCAGCAATGTGCTTGCAACCCTTGCCAACAAGAACAGCTTCGTTACCAAAAACGTAACCAGCAGCAACAGCAATATCATTTCTGCTGTTGCCAGCGCCTCCGCGGACGACGTTCAGCATACCATCAATGTCAGCCAGGTGGCGAGCAACGCAATCTGGGCGAACACCGGACACGTCTTTAGCAGCAAGACAGACATCATCAACACATCCGGCACATCGCAGACATTTTCATACAGCTATGCCGGCAAGGAATACAGCATGGCCGTTCCGGCCAATACCACGCTCGATTCCTTTGTGAGTATGGTCAACAATTCTTCCGACAACCCCGGCATCAAAGTCAGCATTGTTCAGGCCAGTTCCGGCTATGTTTTTCAGGTTGCCGGCAAGAGCACCGGCGTGGCCAACGATCTGGTCATTCACAGTTCCGGCCTTGTGGGCATGAGCGCATCTGGGGCATCCTCCACATGGTCGACCAACAGTGTGCTGGATGTGAACAGCACGCTTACCAATCCCACAAAATTTGCCTACGACCTCATCATGGAGGACGGCAACACATTTTCCGTCAAAATCAATGGCGACAAGACCAACCAGGATCTTGCAACCGCCATCAATGCGCAGGTGGGGCGCAGCATTGCCAGCATCGACGGCTCCGGTAATCTGCAACTTGCTGACGTCAAGGCCATGTACCGGCGCGACACCAGCACACAGACATCGTTCAGCACCCCGGTCACAAAATTTTCCATGGGCTCAACGCCCACGACAACCAAGCTTACGGGTGCCCTTACGGTTGATCTGAACATCAACGATGGTGTTACCACTGGCACCCGCTCCCTGACCATTGCTGCCGGCACCACCATGAAGGATGCCGCACTGCAGATCGCCCAGGCTTCCGGCGCAAGCACGGCTGAAATGACCTATAACAGCACCACTGGCGGCTGGGAGCTGAACCTCTCCAACGTGAACGGTGCAACCCTCAGCTTTGCGGACAGCGCCAGCGATTCTGGCAAAATGACCTCAACCGTCATTGCAGACCAAACCCAACTTGGCACCAAGGTGGTTGGCAGTTCCGGCGCACAGAGCTTCACCGCCAGCACAGCCATTACCTTTGACAGTACCAAGCTCTCGCAAAAGCTTGGCGGCACTAGCGCTGACGGCACAAAAAACTTTACCTATACCTTTGTTGACAACACTGGCAGCACGCAAACGCTGACCATTGCGCAGGACAAGACCTATCAGGATCTGCTGACCCAACTTCAATCTTCTGGCGGTACATTAAGTGGAGATGGCAAAACTGTAACTTTTGCGAATACGGAAAAATTCTATTTGAGCGCGGGCGGCACCGGCGGCGGCATGGACGGAATCACCGTCAAGACAGACGCCACGGCCACCGTTACCAACATGGCCGCAGGCACCACGCTGGAGACGCCCCCGGCCCTAACCTATACTTACACCACCAATAACAGCTCCACGCCGCAAACATTTACGGTTCCTGGCGGCTCCAAGATGGCTGACGTGCTCGCCGCCATCAAAGCCAAAGGGCTGACTGGCTCGCTCGTAAGCGCGGACGGAGCCACGACAATTGACCTGCAAACAGGCACCCTGCCTACAACCGGCAGCTATTTTCTCAAGCTCAACAATATTGATTCCCTCAGCGGGCCGGGCATTACCGGTCAGGTGACATCGTCCTCCAACTGGAATATCCGCGGTGCGGCCAACGCCAAATTTACGGTGGACAACTGGCCCTTGACCATGGAATCCGACACCAACAGCGTGAGCAACGTGATCGAGGGCGTGGTCTTTACCATTCAGGACAAAGGCAGCGCGTCCATTACGGTCAATACAGACATCACCTCGGTGGAAAAATCCATTCAGACGTTTCTTGATTCCGTCAACTCTGTCTTGATGACCATCAATGATTACACAAAATTTGATCCGAACAAGGACGTCACCACCAACGATCCCAAAAATACGAGCAGCAGCAACTATAGCACCTCGCAACTGACCGCAGAAAAAGGCGGCCTGTTGCAGGGCAACTATGGCGTGCAACTGTTCAAATCGCGTTTCACTTCATTGGTCAACAGCGCCCCTCCTGGTTTTTCCAGCCGGACGTCTGCCTCTGATGTGCTGTCGGGTGACGTGCTTGCCAACCTTGCCAACATGGGCATCAAGGTTGAAACCGACCAGTCGAGTTCCAACTATGGGCTTTTGGTAATTGCGCCTTCGTCCGGCATTGCTGAATTGCAGCAGATGGACAAGAGCAATTATGAAAAAATGATCAACAGCAACCTTTCGGATGTTGTGGATTTTTTCTGTTCCAGCGGCACCGGCACGACTACCAGTTCTGATTTTCGCTATGGCAGCCACATTGCGGGCATTACCAAGGGTGGTTCGTATGATGTGAACTACTCGGTTGACGCTGGCGGCAATATTACCAATGTCACGGTTGGCGGCGTGACCGCAACGCGCGACACGAGCCAGCCGGGCTATTACTACAGCGTTGCTTCCGGTGATGCGCGAGGCCTTTCGCTCCAGATCGACAACCTCACCCCCGGCAACCACACGGGGCAGATACGCATCAAGGAAGGGCTGATTCAGACGGTCAGCACCTTCCTCAAGGGTGAATTGACCTATACGGACGTCAACGTCTCGGGCACCGGTACCGCAGAGCAGACGTCCGCAGCCATTGCGCTCAAATCGAAGAATGGCGCTTTGATGGTTCTAAAAAACAACTATCAGAGCATCATGGAAAATATCGACAAAAAAATCACCCAAGAACAGACGCGCCTTGAGACGTGGGAAGCCCGGCAAAAAACATATTTTGCCAACCTTGAAACCCTGCTCAAAAAATACAATACCCAGAAAGATCAGCTCACGTCACAGCTCAAGCAGCTTTCCAGTTCGTCAAGCAGTTCCTCCTAACCTGCATGAAACAACAATAAGGCCAGCCAAAGAACACCGCCATAAGGACACACTATGAACAAAGCGGCGCAAGCATATTTTCAGACCAAGGTCGGCACCACGGATCAGGGGCAACTTTTGCTCATGCTCTATGACGGCGCACTCACATTCATACAGCAGGCGCGCACAAAAATGATTGCCAATGACTATGCGGGAAAGGGCATCCTTATCTCCAAGGTCATCGATATCATCAACGAGCTTTCCGCTTCTTTGAACATGGACAAGGGCGGCAGCCTGGCTGTGAACCTCAACAACCTGTACCTGCTCTGCACGGCCCGTTTGCTGCGCGCCAACCTGAAAATGGATATGGATTCACTCAACAGTGTGGAATCCATCCTTTCAGGCCTGCGCGGCGCCTATGCCCAGATTATTGAAACCCCCGAGGCCCGTCAGGCGAGCAACGATATTGCCACCCGCCTGCAACCCATGGGGACAATGACCAGGTCACCGCAGCCCATCATACCGTCAACAGTTACCGCCGTGCCGCGCTCCCATGCTCAGGCGGCCTATGGCCGTAGCGCCATGCGCCCTGCAGCCCCTGTGACGGAGGCACCCAGCCAGACGGCCGATGCCCAGCGCGCGCATGTGCAGTCCTTTGATCAGGCCGCGCCACAGGCGGCAGCGCCACAGCCGCGCCTGCCCGGCGCTTACGGCAAACCCTAGATAACGCAGCCTTGCCCTGAACAGGGAGGCGGATAGCAGCATTACGCAAAAGCGGCGGCATCTTGGTGTCGCCGCTTTTTGCGCTGACATGCGGTCTGCCGAAAAATACCACCGATGTGTATGGCAAAAGACGGCAATGCAGCTTCCGTAAATCGATTATTATCCTCTTTGACAGGCTTATCCAGAGAAGCTAGTCTTCACAAAATTTTTAAAGAGCATCCGCTCAAAGTTTATCCATATTTTACTGCACTGCGAAACAAGCGCCATGGTGAAATCCAAAGAGTCTTCTGTTCTCTGCAAAAACACATATCTTAAACTATTTGATATGTTTGATAACGCAGGCGTTCCGCCAGAAACGCGCTGGCGTTCCCTGCTGCTTTTTTTCAGGGAAATGAAGGACTATCATTTTCTTGATGAAGAACAAAAAATCGCCATTCTCGCACAGATGGAAGAGCTGTTGAAAAACAGGCACTACTCTGATGAACAGCTTGTTTCCACAATCCGCAAATGCAGCGAAATATTCAGCAGGCCAATTGTGACCCAGCTCGACAGCATGGTTCACGAAACGTCTTCCATCATAGACCAGTTTTTCAGCAAGCTGTCTTCGCGCTACGGTGATATTGCCCACCTTGAAAAAGAAAGTCTTTCCATTGTGGCGGAGAACGGCGATGGCACCGTTATGCTTGAAAAACTGCAATCAGCCTTTCACCGGGTCAAGGTGCTTTTTGAGGAAGACATCTGCAACCTCGAAAATCTCGCCTTTATTGACCCTCTGACCCAGGTTGCCAATCGCCTGAGCCTTGATCTTTTTATAAAAAACTCCACAGCCCGGTGGCACGAAGAGGGACAACCCTTTGCCCTGGCCCTCTTTGATATCGACCACTTCAAAACCTTTAACGACACCTACGGCCACCTTATCGGCGATCAGGTGCTTAAGGTTGTTGGCTCGCACCTCCGCAGGGCGCGCGAGGAATTTGATACAGAGACAGATGCCCTGGCAGCGCGTTTTGGCGGCGATGAGTTTGCCCTTGTGGCCTCCGGGGCCAACGCGCATCTGTTGCCCGAAATTATCAGCCGTTTTTGCAGGGCCATCAAAAATTTCAACCTGCTCATCCGGGATACGGAAGGCAATGTTGAAAAAAACAACCTGCATATTACCGTCAGCGCAGGCATAGCTTTGCTGGATGCCCAAGCACCCCGAATTCAAACGGCAGAACAGCTTTTTGACCGGGCGGACAAAGCCCTGTACCACGCCAAGCACAATGCCCGTTCGCGCGCGGTGGTGTTAAAAGCCAACGATCAATACCTGATTCTGGACGAAGAAAATCACAAGGCTGTCTAGTGCCGGGGCAACAGCCCGCAGCTTGCGCACCATAAAAAAGGGCGGGGAAACCCGCCTTTTTTTATGGTGCTAACAAAATCAGCCGCATGCTCGCCAGTTAAGGTCCTAGCCCCGTGCGCCGCTGACTTTTACAGCCCAGACCTGGCTTGGTGAAAGCAGAGTTTTACCGCCACTGCGGCAAGGCAAGCTGTCAAAAATGCTCCCGCCATGTCCAGTGGGTAGTGCACACCCACAAAAATTCTGGCCCAGGCAGTAGCGAACCCCAGCAGCATGACAAACAGTGCAATGCCACGCGAGCCCTTGTGCAGAAGCAGGGCAAACGCCATCGAAAACAAAAAGGTGGCGTGTAGACTGGGAAATGACGATGTGGGTTCGTGGGCAATCAGCATTCGCCCAATCCCCAGCACAAAGGGCCGGGGATTATAATGAAACATTCGGATCAGGCAGGCTGAACCCATGGACACCGCCACGGTCAAAACCACACGTAAAGCCAAAACAACGGCAAAGCCGCGTGGCTTTTGCCGCACAATAGCCAGCAGGGTCAACAAAACCGCGATACCTATGGGCCACTCTGCCAGTGCGCCCCCTGCCCACACTGCAAAAGGGGATGCCGCATCGCTGGCGTTAATGGCAAGAAAAATCTGGTGATTAAGTGAAGTCATGATCTATGCCGGGATGTGATGCATCAGAAAAAATCCGCATTATGCGCGCTGAAGCGCGTTGTCAAAAAATCCTTGAACACGTCTACGGCAGAGGCCGCAGTATTGCTCCAGGCAAAATCCTGAAAAACAAAATGCCCACAATACGGCAGCATCAACAGGGAGGCGCCCGGAATCAGTTTTTTCATGTCCAGAAGCTGCACTGGCAAAACGATATCCCGGTCGCCGCCCACAACGAGCGTTGGCGTTTGCAGGGTTTGCAGACGCTCAGGCTTTATAATGTCCATGCTCTCCCACAGCTCTTTTGTCTTGCTGATGAAACTCTCGAACTTGGGGGCCGGATTTAGTTCCTCATACTGTTGCGCAACTTCCGGCATATGCTCCCGAACAAAATCCGCAGACAGATTACCAACTGTTTCCAGCCAACCATCCGACATACCTTCAATAAGATAATTGCCGGATATGGCTATGAGACTCTTTACCTTGCCCGGCAGGCGGCTTGCCATATGCAAGCCGAGGTTTGCCCCGTCGCTGTAACCAACGATGTGAAAAGGCGGCAGGTCAAGCGCCTGCGTGAAAGAAATCAGCTCCTCCGCCATCAGGGCATACTCAAAAGGCGCGTCTGTATCCGCTGTTCTGCCGTGTCCGCGCCGGTCAACAGCAATAACGCGGAAATCCTTTGCCAGCTCTGCCAGCAGGGTTTCGTAATTCTCGCAGGTATCCAGCCCGCCGTGCAAAAAGAGAAGAGGCTCCCCCTGCCCTTTTGTTGTATAAAACCAGTTGATTCCGTCAGTTGATATCTGCATTGCTTGTACTCCGAAGTCTGATTTCTTTGTTACATTACCTTTTTACGCTGACTTATCAACTTTAGCGCGTCGCCGTTACTGCCCAGAACTGAAAAATATTTTCGCGAACCATCACACAACGCGCCCCGAACTTGCAAACAAAAAGAGCCGGGGCAGACCATACTCCGGCTCTTTTTGCACATATCAGAGTTTGCTTTTCAGGCTACTGTCACTGCACGCCCTTGCCATTAAGAAATGGGCCATAGCGTTTATCCGTACCCATAATATGGCCCACGAGCCACTCTTTCAAAAAACGCATGATTTCCATGGTGACCTTGGCGCGACCACTTTTAAGCTCCTGCTCAAAGGCCAAAACTTTTTCTACCAGATCACGGTGCGCTTTTTTGTGCGCAGGCGCTTCTGCGTAGCCATAGCGGTCAAAAAATTCTTCTTCCGTGGCAAAATGCTTTACCGTGTATTGCTTCAGCCTGTCCAGCACGCCTGCAAGCACCTCTTCTGACCGGCGTTGCCGCATGGCGGAATTCAGCTCATTGATAAGGGCCACAAGAGCCTTGTGCTGCTCATCTATCTTTGCAACCCCTACAGAAAGATCGTTTGTCCAGCATATAAGCTGGTCAGAATCTACAACGCCGCCAAGATTTCCCTGCCCCATGGCGCTGACGATGGCGTCCAGTTCTTCTGCCTGACCAGATATTTCCACAAGCACGCGAATGGAATTATTGACGTGCTCCGCCGTTTCCTTTGCGATGGTGTTGACTTCAGCCGCACCTCTGCGAACATCTTCACTCGCCGCGGTCTGCGCCTGACTGGACGCCGCGATGGCAGAAACTTCGTTGGCGGCCTGCTGCACAAATCCCGCAATCCTGTCCACATCTTCAGCGGCCTGTTCGGCGGCGCTTGCGCTTGTGACAATATCTTGCGCGGCGGCATCCACAGCCTGAACATTTTCGCGCGCCTTGGCCTGAATATTTCTCAATGATTCGCCGACCTCGCTGGTGGCCTTCATTGTCTTTTCCGCGAGCTTCCGCACTTCGTCGGCGACCACGGCGAATCCGCGGCCAGCTTCGCCTGCCCTGGCGGCCTCAATGGCGGCGTTCAGGGCCAACAGGTTTGTTTGATCCGCGATGTCGGAAATAACTCCCAGCACAGTTCCAATGCCCTCGGCCTGTTGTCCAAGATTGGTCATGGTTTCCTTGAGCAGCAGAATACGCTCTTTAACCTGATCAATAGAAAGAACTGCCGAGCGCACCCCCTGCGCGCCCGACACAGCCCCCTGCTGCGCCAACGCAGCGTCATCCGCAGCTTTAACGGTATTGAGCGCTATACTCTGGATGGCGGAATTAATCTGCTCTATGGCTTGCGAGGCTTCCTGCATTCTTTCCCGCTGATGCACCACATCGCGATCCACATTCTCCATGTTTTGACCAAGTTCGCGGATACCGGAAAAAATACTCGAGGATGCAGTGGCCGCTTTTTGCGAAGCGGTACGCATGTCATTGAGCAGTTGCCGCACCTGCGCTTCCGCAGCGCGGCTTTCCTGCAATGCAAGTTCGCTGTCTGCCGCGAGCCGGTGCGCTTCGTCGCCTTTACGCCGGGCATCTTTAAGGGCCTGATCCAGCGAGGCGACCATAGTGCAAATACTTTCGCGCAGGTCTGAGTATTCTTTGGGCATGGTGTACGCTGGGCATGCTGTGGGGCGGCCACTGGCGATCTCTTGTGCGTAATCACGTATGCTGCGTAAAGGAAGTATCAGCTGCCTATAGACCGTCCATATTAAAAAAAGACCAGCCGTGGCCGCCAATAAAAATAACACACCGTGTATTATAAACGATGCATTAGAAATAACGCCATATGTGAATGATGCTGCGCCACCGCACATCAGCACGACAGCAGAAGAAAATAACCGGAATGAGAGGCTTGTTCCTGATGCAATAGCCATGACATATCCCCTAATGTAGTCGATTATCGATTTTCAGGAAGCAAAAACTGTCTCGATAAAAATGCAGGCTAAACAACTCAACGGGAACATTAATAACTTTTGTATATAATTATAAAAATGTTAATGCAACTGTCATAAAACGAATATGGTAGTTGCCTATCATTTGAGTTCAGAGCAAACAAGATGCCCTTCTAACTTATTTTGATTCGTGAAACAAAAAAATATAGCTATAGACTTGCCGACACATACATTGACATCAGCATCAGCATCAACCTTATCTGAGACATAACGGATGTATTATTTTTTTTATTAGTAAAAAAAATGATTTTTTTGAAATAAACAAAATGGCCACTCTTATATTGTACAAACTAGTGAGCGTGAATACTGTCCATTACCGCGATAACGGACAGTATTCACGCTTCAAGGCAAAACGCACCCCGTAACAAGTTTGTGTGACATAAAATCGAACATAACCGGGGAACATGCTTTCACATAGCGAACCCATAATTGCGGAAGCTGCACCCCGGTAAGCGTGCAGAATGGTGCGGGGGAGGGGGAAGGCTGCTTAACTCGAAAAAAAGACTGGAGCCGCATGTACGGCATTGCACCATACATACGGCTGACGCTGGCGGGAGTACACCCTACCCGGCCAGTTCTCCCAGCTCTTGCAGACGCTGCTCCGCAAATTCCCAGCGCAGCAGCAGCTCGGTTTGCTCTGTTTCCAGCGCCACCAGCCGATCTGTGATTTTGGCAAAAGCATCTGGATCGCGGGCGAACAGTTCCGGATCGGCAAGTGTTGCTTCCAGAGTTTTCTGCTCCTGCTCCAGAGCATCCATACGCTCTGGCAGGGCTTCCAGCTCTTGGCCCAGCTGTTCAAATTCCCGCTGTTCCTTAAAACTGCGCCTGCGGGGCTTATCCGAGGCGGGGCGCTGGTTTGTGCGGACGAATTTTTCTTCCGGCTTGCGCTCCTGCGCAGGGGTCGAGCGCTGGCGCAGCCAGTCGGTATACGCACCAACATACTCGTGCGCCATGCCGTCGCCCTCCAGCGCGATGACGCTGGTGACAAGATTATCCAGAAAACTACGGTCATGGCTGACCACAAGCACGGTGCCGGAATAATCCGCAATCAGCTCTTCGAGGAGATCAAGGGTTTCCGCATCCAGATCGTTGGTGGGTTCGTCCAGCACCAGCACGTTGGATGGCCGGGTAAATAGCTTTGCCAACAGCAGGCGATTGCGCTCGCCGCCGGAGAGCACCTTGACCGGCAGGCGCAGGCGGTCGGGAGTGAAGAGAAAATCCTGTAAATATCCTGCAACATGGCGCGTGCTGCCGCCTACCGTGACCACGTCGTTGCCCTCGGCAACGCTGTGCATGACGCTGGCTTCCGGGTCGAGCGTTTCGCGTAACTGATCGAAATAGCTGATTTCAAGATTGGTACCGAGGCGCACCTCGCCTTCAGTGGGCTGCTGCTCGCCCAGTAGAACGCGGATAAGCGATGTTTTACCCGTACCGTTTTCGCCGATCAGGCCCACGCGGTCGCCCCGCTGAATGATTGCGGAAAAATTGCGGATAAGCGGCGGCTGGCCAGGGTAGCCGACTGAAATATTGTCGGCCTCAATAACCAGCTTGCCCGAGCGACCAGCCTCCTGCGCGGCCATACATACGTTGCCCTGTCTGTCGCGCCGCTCGGCACGCTCGGCCCGCAGAGCCACAAGCGCGCGCACCCGGCCCATGTTGCGCGTGCGGCGGGCCTTGATGCCCTGCCGAATCCACACTTCCTCCTGCGCAAGTTTTTTGTCTTGCAGTGCAAAGGCGCGCTCCTCGGCGGCAAGGCGTTCTTCGCGCCGCTCGGGGTAACGGTCGAATCCACAGGAATAGTTGTGCAGCTTGCCCCGGTCGATCTCCACAACACGCGTAGCAAGGCGCTTGGCAAAGGCCCGGTCATGGCTGACAAAAATCAGGGTGCGGGCCTTGCGCAGCAAAAAATCTTCCAACCAGGTGATGGTGGCGATATCCAGATGGTTGGTAGGTTCGTCCAGAATGAGGTCTTCTGAGCAGATCAGCGCCCGCGCCAGAGCCACGCGGCGCTTGGTGCCGCCGGAGAGGGAGGTAAAATCCGCATCGGGATCCAGCCCCAGATGATTGATGACGGCAAGCACATCCCCGTAGCGCTCCCAGCCGCTGGTCAGCTCAAGGCTGTGCTCGGCCCCGGCATGTGCGGCGGCAAGGGCCGTGCCCTCCTCGCCCAGGACCTCCGCCACCAGAGAAAAAACCGTGCCGCGCCAGCGTTCCGGCACATCCTGCGGCATCTGGCCTATGAGCGTGCCGGGGCGGATAATCATGCCGGAATTGGGCTGCATCTGCCCGCCGAGCAGCGCCAGCAGCGATGACTTGCCCGCGCCGTTGCGACCCACGAGGCAAAGCCTGTCGCCCACTTCAACCGAAAAATCCGCCGAGTCCAGTAGCGGCTTGCCGCCGAGGTTCAGGGTAACACCCTGCATGCTCAAAAATGCCAAAATATTCTCCAACGCTGTGATATGATTCTGCCCGGGGCTGCCGCTGCTCTGGGTTGCGGCTGCCCTTCGGATGTGTGCTTTGCGTGCCCTGCATACCGGGCGGCCAACAATGTGCGCAAAAACGCGCTGCACCTGCGCCCCGCAGAGGCGTATCATTACCCCAGCGGCGAAACTGACGCAACGGGCCGCTGACAAGCCTGTGCGCGGCACATTTCGCACAACACAGATGCTCAGGCGATCTTGTATTGCCCGCACAAAGCGAGTACCCGAAGACATTGCCGGAATTTCACTCACTACCACGGACGGGAATATGCGGAGCGCAAAAATCTTTTGCTGGTGTTTTCTGTTTGTATTTTTTGGTGGATTGGGCCACGCCCTTGCGGGCGATATTCAGGTTCACGAAGCCACGCAAACGACATCCCAGGGGCCGGTTGCAGTTAAGGCCTTTCTCGCCGCCGGGCAAGGGCCGCACCCGGCTATCATCGTCCTGCACGGCAGCCAGGGGCTGGATAAATTTCGGGCATTTTATGAGCGCAACGCCACACAGCTCGCCCGCGCGGGTTTTGATACCTATGTGCTGGATTATTATAATGAGCAGGATGTCGCATGCTCCAAAACTGTGGAAACACGGCGTGCAAATTTTTCAAAGCGCATAGGCGCATGGTCGCAGATGGTCAGCGATGTTGTGACAGACGTGCTTGCGCAGGGGCAGAAGGCGCGCCCTGTCGGCATTGTGGGCTTCTCTCAGGGGGGATATCTGGGCACATCCGTAGCCAGCAAGGATACAAGAATCGCGGCGCTGGTTGTGTATTACGGCGGCATCCCCGCTCAACGCAGGGCTGACGGCAAGCTCCCCATTACCCACATGCCGCCCCTGCTGGAACTGCACGGCGATGCGGATACCGTTGTGCCCATGGAAAGAGGCAAGGAACTGGTGGAACTGACCCGTAGCCTTGGGCAAACCGCGGAGATGGTCATCTACCCCGGCGCGGGGCACGGCTTTAACCGCTCTGCCGCCACAGACGCGGAGCAGCGGACGCTGGAGTTTTTTCAGCGGGTGCTGATGGGCAAACGGTAAAGGGAGTCCGATAGTTAGTGCCGTGGGACGCCACAGATAACTACCAGAAGAAATTTTCACCTAAAGAGCCTGCCGCCAGATGTTAACCACTTGGCGGTGATTATTGAATCTGCGGTTCTGTCGGAATCTGTTCGGAGGCATGAGGCCAAGGCCAGTAGGCAACTCTGGACATTTTAGCACATGAGGGGGGGGTGATACCGCAGCCTGCCCTTATGTTTTTATGCAACAGGGCACAACGAACATGATGGGGAACTGGCAAACATGATTCGTATTTGCGGGTTAGGGCTTTTTTGCCGTGCCGTAGCGAAAAACGCCGCGCTCCATAATAATGAGATCAGAAAAGCTGCTTTCTTTCAAAATTTCCTCTGTGCGACGGTTGAGGTTGCATCCGTCGGCAATTCGTGTCCATGAGCCATTAGCAAAGTCAAAAATTTTACCGGCCCGCGCTCCTTTGGGCCGCACATGCTCAATGAAAATGAACAGGCCGCCCGGCTTGAGTACCCGCTGTATTTCGCACATGCTTTTTTCAATATCCGCAGTGCAAAAAAGCAGCGTGGCGACCACGGTGTCAAACTGCCCTTCTGCAAAAGGCATTTTTTCAACATTGCCCTGATAAAACGTAAAATTCTTCCCAGCCCGCCGTTCAAGCTCCGGTGAGCACTGGCGATCCAACCCTGTCAGGCTACGTATCTTTGCAGGATTATAATATTGAAGGTTGACTCCGGTCCCTATCCCTGCTTCAAGCACATCGCCATAGGCACTGAGCATTATTGCTGAACGCATTTTCTTCAATACCCACGCCTCTAAGGGCATCATGGCAATATCGTATATGTTCATGCCCGATTCCATTTGTATAACATGGTGAGGGTGGGATTCGAAAAACATCATAATAGCCTGGAATAAAACAGATATATTTTAATATATAAATTAATGTCCGGTTTTGTATCCGACTAGCATGCATTAAAAAAATTTCATTGAATAAATTTTCCGTTATTTTTGAGACTTCCAGAACATGCAGAATAAATTGACGAAATTTTATTAATGTTAACATCAAAACTTCTTCGCAATTTGCTACACACTTCAGACGTTGGAAATCCACTAAGACTGATATTCACGACCAGTCAACATTCAACGGTAAATATCAACTCTTCAGTCCTATGCTTGCTATAGGAGTCTTCTGATAAAAGCACTATAGCTTTGCATACATACAAACAATTTTCTTCCTTACTGACATCCTTAAAACAGTTTGTGCTATTCTTTTTATTTAAAACTGTAAATGTTCCGCATAACGACCTGATACTGTTGAAATGAACAGGCTTCCATCCATTATACCAAAACGACGAAAACCCGATGTCAGCATCCTCGATTGAATAACAAAACACCCCGTTCTTAGATTGGCCAACAACTTTCTTATCACCAATGTTACAATTAGGGATGTAAAGCCCTCTTGCTTCAAGATCAGAATACCAATGACCATATCTCAGAAGTGGGAATGGAACAACGGCCAAAGGAACTCCTCCCTGCTTGTCATCTTCATTCAACTCATAAGATAGTTTATTTTCAAGAAACAATCCTACGCTGATACTTTCTGAACGTTCATAAATTCTTATTTCTGAAGCGAGTTTTGAAGCAGTCACCATTTTTACAACAGTCAAATCTATTGCTTGATTCTCATCTAGCTCTATTGGAAATGATAGAGCTAACAAGTCTAGCGAACCATTATCTTTAGAAAAGTTAAACAACAATTTCTTAATGTATTCAGATATATTTGCCTGACTTGGCAATACTCCTTTCTCCCATTGGAGCAGCCAACCTGGTTTTTGGGGGCGTATCCCAATATATGCGGGCTCGATCGGCAACGCCGCAATTGAAAGATGAGAAGCATAAGCATCGGGCATCTTGTAATAGATTTTAGCCAGATCCAATGTGCGCAAATACGCGGAACGCCCCCTATGGCTTGCCTGTGTATAGAACTGTCCGGTGGATCTAGCCCTATCGCGCCCAACAAAATAGTCAACTTGGGTCTCAGATGTCGGTTGATACTTAAATGTATTGTTCCATTCGCTTATGTAATGCAACGTAAATGGGAAACCAGTTCTTTGCTCCTCTCTCTTAAGGTTTGATTGATACAAAAGAGGCACATGTGACCCCTGAAAATAGTTATAACGATTGTTGTCGCCGCCGAAATCAATATCCGACCCCAATGGATATGCATAGGCCCCCAAATTTACAGGGTTTGCTATTAAATTTGATAAGAGCAAGTCCGACAACAACGACCTTGCTTTAATACTTTTTCCTAGATCTTTCGGTGGGACATATCCATTGTGCTTAGCAAAGAGGAATACGCATAACACTTCTACGCACTCCGATTCTTGGCACCTATGAGCAAGGTCTTCTATCAAAAAAGCTTCAATCGTTGGGTGGTGATCAACCAGTAGCTGAGATATCTGCTCCATCACTAAGAGCTTGATTGTGGGTATCGGTAGCTTTAACCTCGAAACTAAACACTTCGCTAAAGCATCTTCGTTGGAATCATCGTTATGCCAGTCCCAGCGTGGGGTAGGAAGTTGAAGGTTACGTACACTTTCTTCTAGACTATCAACCATCGCTGATGCCAATTGAAAAGCCTCTTCTATCCTACCACAATGCGCGAATAAATAAACAAATTTATCATTTGGTACAATATAACGGCTGAACTTATCACGCCAATCATTTGAGCGAATAGTCGTTAATCTAATAAAATCATCAATTTTATTGCCGTATTGCTCTATAACAATGTTAATCCGCTTGATACTGTTTTCAGAACTTTCGCACCACTCAGACCAACCCTCCATAGCATTATGAGCGGCGACCAGTAGATCAAAAGCTTTAGTTTTACCTATAAGCTTACGGTGACTTGCATAAAGCAAATCTAACAAGCATTTTTTATCGTCAAAGTTTTTAACCAATGTCTGGGTCAGTGGCACCAGCTGTTTTAGCAAATTTAACTCTTGGCCTTGCTCTACCCAGAAGAAATACCAGGACTTCCAAAATTCTGCGGTGCTGAATTTACCTTTCAACGTAGCAACAAGATCCATGTATTTCTCAGGCGGAAAGTCCATTGGATGGACATTGATCTTTTCACCAAAATCATCCGCTTCCATTTGATCTTCATCCGTAGGTTTACCGAGTTTAACTCCTAAAATTGTTTCTATTCTTTTACTTATTTCAGTTGCATGTTCATCATTGTCAGCAATACCTAAGGATATTTTTTGGTTGCATTCCGAATGCAATCCAGTGAGGTATAATCTCTTTAAAATCGGGGAAGACAGGCTAGATACTTCAATAAGTTTCTCAATTGTATCCTCAGCGTAATACCATTCGCCATCTTTTAGCTCCTGATCGTACTTAGATGCAGCTGTCTGTGGACTCAACTTAGCTAGTATTGACGAAACGGAATGCTTCGAATGCCGAGTTTCGTCTCCATCAGTAAACTTTGAGATATTTAAGATGATAGGGGATATTCGTTTTAAAAGCTTCATAGCAGCATTTGAATCAACGCCAGAAAGATAATCTAACGCATTCAATACTTCAAAGATCGTTGAGTCTTTGTGATGTCCATATCCAAGCACAAAATCCCAAGTTTTTCGCAGACATTCCTGAAATAGCTCAGCAAATCCAGATTGAAAAGCAAGCTGTGCAAGTTCAAGGTACGAATTTGATTTCTCAATTGTTTCTTCTAACTTGTTCGATAAACGGGCCAGCTCCTGACGGATTAGCAATTCTATTGAACTTTCACTCAGAATTTGAAGCCCACACTCTTTACACCATGACCTTAGCAACTCAACATTACACAAGTTACTATCAATAACACTTTTCAATTCATTGTACGCTATTTTCGATCTGGTAGTTACCAAGTGACAATCTGTTGCTATTTGAATCCAATCTCGTCTCAAAATTATATTCGCCCTTCGCGTTTTCCAATGAACTTCATCTAAAATGGGCTCAAGTGGGAAAAAAGAACAGACCAAATCAAAATTTAACGTGTTGCCGGAAATCAACTCTTCTGCTGCAATATCTGCTAATTCATTTAGAAAATCATATTGCATGGAGATATCAGCTCTATCGTCCGATGTTGCACTGACCGAAACCCAAGAGTAATCACCAGCCGCACTTAACCTAACGCATAGAGAAGAGAAAAACCATCTATGATAGCTATCCGTGGTTTCAACTCTAAATTTTTGAAGGGAGTTATCATCACAATAATAAGTTATAACTTGTCCAATTTTTTTTTCAGCAAAGATACTCAGAAAATTAAATAATGGTTGAGAAAAACAAACACTATACTTAGGGTGGCATCTAATATCTGCTTCCTCGACAATACTTAATCTAATTGCATCAAGTTCTAACTGCTCAGCCCGAGTTGAATTATCAGCCAAGCAACTCCTAGCCCTTAAGAGCAGATCAAGGTCACGCTTTGCAAGACAGGCACTCCTAAAGTTCGAAAAATATGATTCAGGCCAATTGGGAAAAATATTAGCATCAAAAATAGTATCATAGTTAAGTTGGTCAGTTAGCGTGCCAGCACGAATAAGCACAGAAGTTTCTGTGTCATCATTTTGTGAATGCTTAGAAGACAATAGTTTAATTTTAGCTCGGTATCGTTGTAACGCTTTCCCCGCAATTAGAGTAGCTTCACCGACTTGTTCTCTGGCCCATAGCACAATAGACAATATTGACAATTCTATTGGCGAATATTCATTTTGCCCCGAAAGCAACTCATTTAAAGCCATCTCACTGGAACCTATCAGAGAAAATATCTTGAGATTGGTTGGATCCCACGTCTGAAACTCTGGACCATTAATGAGCCGAGTCTTCAGTTCTCTATGCCGATAGGCTTCAGCGTAACTTCCCTCTTCAAATGCGTACGCTTCGGCTTCGGATAGTAAACGTATGCATGATTGGGGCGGCATTCCTTCAATCAGCCGGTCGAGCAGCCAATCTCTGGTAAGCCCTTGCCGCAGAAATTTTGACTCACCAGCTCTTGCCAAACAGGACCACAGCCAATTATTTTTTAAATGCACGGGAGCCTTCAATTTTAACCAATCGCATACCCTTGGCAACAATGCATTTATTCGTTCTTGATGCTCATTCTGATTCCGGACAAAAACCACCAAACTTTCATGGAATGGCCTAACCCCAGACATCCCTTCCGACAACATATGTGCAACTTTATCAACACTGGGGGCATAGCTATGTTCATCCCCAACAACTTCGCTAATGACTGCTCTCGACCAAGCGAACTGAAATCCACTACAGAGATGTAATACATCCTTCTGCTTGTAATTCAAATTTCTCCATAGCTCTGCATAGTAAGCAATAATATCACCATCCGTACACGGAGGAAGTTTTCCAATTTCCCATGAAGAAAGTGGAAGCGCCCGCTGTGAAAGATATTCAGATGAATAAATTACATGTAGAGGATAACCCTTTGTGAGTTCCAACAATGCACTCGAGCTATTCTTGATTTCTTCCTCTAGGTATTCCTCTTGGGAATTTAAAAATAGCCGACCGAACTTTACTTGTTTTTTTAAAAATTCGAATATTGAATTTCCAGACATCTCAGGCAACCAGCGCCAATCATCCTTCGGTGAATATCTAAGCAGTAAGCTGGGTAACAATCCGTCATCAACGGGTTGAGTTCCAAAAATTAAAACCAAATTATCTGTTGCTGGCAGTAATTGCCGAAATAATTCATCCAGGGGAGTCTTGTCTTTCGCATTGTCGCGCCAGACATGGTCTAGTCCGTCAACCATAACCACAAAAGGTTTTTTTGCACTTTTGTAGTACTTAGCGCAGGTTAATAATGCTTCACGCAGGTTTTCTGGCTTCGATGTGTCCGCATAAGCATTTTGGTGAAAAATTTTTATCTGATATAATAGAGATTCCGCTACGATTCTAGGGGTTAGTCTGTCTTCAGTACTATCGTTTAATGACAAAAAATAATGATGCCGAACTAACGGGATTTCCTTCTCCTCAAGGGCGGTGCACAAAAAAGATAAGTACGTGCTTTTACCAGCACCAGGCTTACCCGTTAAGGTAATAACTTCTCCTTCCGAAGCTGCAATTTGGGCAACCAGTTTATCATGGAAATCAGTATTCGGCAGACAATATCCTGTAGGTATTGAGAATTTTTCAGGAATAGGCTCAGGCCTTTTCGGTGACAAAACCTCTCTAACGTGATGAAGATAAATCCAACCGTCTTCAGGAGGGTTTCCCTCAAACATCGCCCATTCTCGTGCTCTAGATATAAGCCTTTCAACACCGGATTCATTAGATTGCTTTAGCAGCTCAGATCGAACCATGCGCTCTACCGTACGGTAATCACCATCGCTGTGTTGAATCGTCAATTTAGCAAATAGAAGCTTACAAGCTTCTATATTTCCCAATTGACGGACAATTTCTTTTCTATTTTCTTCGTCGATTTCAGTGAAGTTTATCACAGACGCACAAAGGCAAGATTCTATCAACCTATCTGGGCGTTTATTTGTTAGAAGAACAACTTCCCCTAATCTTTCAGGCGACACTTGTGAAATAGCATCATATATTTTTTTGAGAATAGAACGAGACTTGCTCGTTTTACCTGAAACCTTTAACAACCAATCCCACGTAAGCCTGTTTTCATCCTTCTCTGGAGAGGGAGTAAATTTGACTTGCCAAAAGTCAACAATTCCATCTGCACGTTCAAAAATGATATCATCAATACCCCTTGGAGCTTTATTGCTTTCATCATCAGCTTCAAAAGCCGCTCTAATATATTTAGAAGGACTTTGTAGCCACTCAGCAAGAAGCCTTACGCCATGTAAGGTTTGATAATCATAGCCCGTATATATAATTGCAGAGTTTTTAATTTTCATCATCGCTATGTTCTCATTGCGGTAAAGATCTATCTCTAGGATTGACCGTTAGTTATATCTATTGGCGTGCCCATCTCTTTGAATTTTTCATCGGGTAGCCTCTCCAATTTCGATATCCAGTCAACTTCAAAACCACCAAAAATACTACGCATTCAAAATCTCAAACTGGTAAACATCAACACTAAAAAAGCGGATTCTAAGGCACCCTCTCTTGGAATTTCAGTCCATTAACTCAGCCCAAAACGATGCTACAATTTCACCAGTTAGAACAAGTGCGGCAACCGATAAATAAATAATACTTTTCATGTAAGAAGCTTACAGCCATAATTACTTCCATTCAAGACAATGATTACCATAGTTTGCTATGCGCATTCATTTTAATGATATTCCATTGAAGAGATTCAAAACCTCAACGGGTTATCCTGCTCTCGGTGAGATGCTGCCCCGATCTCGCTCGGCGGGGCTGGTGTTGATGTTAGAGAGTGAGTTCCCCCATCTGCCAGTTGTTATCATCTCATATTTTAGCTATTATACTAAAAAATACAAATAAGAGCTATTATGTTAGACGATATTTTAAAAACTCCGCAGGAAGTCCGGCTCGGCATCGCCGCCAAGGCGCAGGCCAAACGTCTTGCTCTCAATATGAGCCAGAAAGATTTGGCTGCCCGCAGCGGCGTTTCCCTTGGCTCTGTGAAGCGCTTTGAAACAACAGGGGAAATCTCGCTCGCGTCCCTGCTGGCTATCGCCCTGATTCTTAACGATCTTGAAGCCTTTTCCGGCTTGTTCAACCCGCCGCGCCCAGAAAACCTCTTCAAGCCGCAATCCCCAGCACCCCGCAAGCGGGCAGGGAGAAAACGCCATGAATCTTGACGTGCATCTGCATGCATACGGCGTACGGCGCCATGTGGGAAAGCTCGCCGCACACAGCAACGCCATTCTGTTTCAGTACGCGCCAGAATTTCTTGATTCGGGCATCAACATTTCGCCGTTCAGGCTTCCGCTCAGCCCAGAGGTCAAGGAAGACCCCAAGCGCACCTTTGACGGCCTGTTCGGTGTGTTCAACGACAGCCTGCCCGATGGCTGGGGGCTGCTTTTGCTGGACAGGACATTACGAAAAAAAGGCTCATCGCTCCATGCCTGTCTGCCCTTGCAGCGCCTTGCCATGGTGGGTGCCCACGGCATGGGCGCGCTGGAGTATACCCCGGCGGCGGAACTGGCAGAAGAAGCCGTTTCTGTGGCGGAACTGGATGCTCTGGCAGAGGAATCGCTGCGGGTTCTGCGCGATGCGCCTGTGGATGCGGGGCAACTGGACAAATTTATTCAGCTCAACGGCTCATCCGCAGGGGCCAGACCCAAAATTCTGGTGAACGTTGCCGATGATTACCGCATTGTGCCGCAGGGGGCGGGGGAACCTCAAGGAACCCCCTGGATCATCAAATTTCGCTCCGCGCACGAACCGCCAAACACCGGGCTGACGGAATACGCATATTCCCTGGCGGCCAGAGAAGCCGGGCTGGATATGCCGGAAACGCACCTGTTTCCGTCGGCAACCTCGCCGGGATATTTCGGCGTACAACGCTTTGACAGGGTGCATGGCCAAAAGGTGCATGTGCACACCGCCTGCGGCCTGCTGCACGCATCGCACCGCGAACCCTCGCTCACATATGAAAGCCTGCTGCGCCTGACGCTGCTGCTCACCAAAGACATGCGCGAAGTGCTTAAAATGGTGCGGCTCTTGGTGTTCAACGTGCGCTCCGGCAACAGGGACGACCACTCCAAAAACTTTTCCTTTCTGCTGAACAGGGAAAACCAGTGGCGCATGGCCCCGGTCTATGACCTTACACCGTCAGATGGCATTAACGGGGAACAAACCTGTATGGTCAATAACAAGGGCAAGGATATAACCGAAAAGGATTTTTTGGTGGCCGCCGCAACTGTGGATGTAGACGCTAGGACAGTGCGCGAAATTATACAGCAGGTGGACGCGGCTTTGGCCGGGGTGAAGAAGTAAGGTGCTCAAATGCGCTGGAAAGAGGCCGCCTGAGTGACAAATGGGAAATTCCGCAAGCAGCCTGAGAACTGCTCATAAAGGAAACGCCAGAAAAAAACATCCGGTTTGATATCTGATTTTCACAGCGCGAAAGAAGGCTGCCATGCGGTCACGCATAGCAGCCTGTATTTATTAACTGGCTGGGATGATAGCCTAAACATCTACGGCAATACTCAATGACCTAGCCAGCGGAGAAACAAAAACAGAAGCATAAAAGCAATCGCTGTGCATCCAGAAGTTACACTCGCCAACCACCACGTATCACCCCGCAATTCCTTGCCGTAACCATCCATTTCTGCACGCGATTTATCAAAATATTCCTTAGAGGCGATTGCCGCCGCCTCGCACTTTGCCAAGCATTGCTCCATACGCGCCCGGTGCTGATTCAAAACCTCAACGGGATAATCCCTTACTTGGTGAGCTGCGGTTCCGATCTCCCGTGCGGCCTGAGAGGTACTTCTCTGCAATTCTCGTAAAAGCTGAATCAGCTCCTGTGAGTTCTTGATTCGTGCTTCCTCCTGCAAGCTCAGAACCATCAGGCTTGCTTCTAGCCTTGTTTGATCTATCTCGCTCGATGGGGATGGTGGCGTTGTCGCTTCCGATGCCCTGCTCATGCTCTTCAATTCGTCTATCTTGCTCATGGAGTAATCCTCTAAGTTGCAATGCGCCCCATGTGTACCCTTTGCCGAGCTTGCTGCCCTTGAACGTCACATCACCAAGCGCAAAGCTGATCCCCGAAACAAATCCGGTGGAGGCTTTATTTAAACGCACGGTCACGCCCTGGGCTGCCAACTGCTGGCAAAACGCATCCAACGCAATTTTCTGCGTAAGGGCCGCATCAATTATTTTTTGTAGGTTCATGCGGGTGGAGGCCTCGCCAGTACGCAGGGCGTGCTCAATCTCCCCTTTCGTAAGGGCTGCCCGCAACGTTTCCCGGCTTGAGCGCACTTGCCGAAGAGAAAACCGTTGCTCCAGCTCCCGCATGATTTTTTCTTGTCGCCTGTAGTCGTGCGCGTCACTCACCACTTTTCCATCCAGCGCAATTCTGTTCACCAGAATATGAATGTGTGCGTGCGCCGCGTCTGTATGTCGGCTAATGACATATTGATTGTTTACAAAGCCCATGCCCTGAAGCCACGAATGCGCGGCCTCACACCACTGCTCATCTGACAAGGATTCTTCCGGGTGTAGGCTCAGGCTCACATGGCAAACTGCTTTGGACAAATTCGGCCTCAAGGCGCGGATAGCCCCGAATTCCGCAGCAAGGGCGCGTGGAGTGCGGCCCGCCATATTGGTTTCAAGCAACAGGCTTTTGTGGGGCTGCAAATCGTAGGCTGCCGCCCCACGAAAGCCCTTGCCCTTGATGCACTTGGCTATCAAGGCACTTCCCCTGCCACTAGCGGCATGCTGCCAGCAACCCCCATCAGCGAAGCTTGCAAGCACATGATCTGGCTAAGCAGCTCCCTTAACAGCCCGAAGGGAACAGCCGTTCGCCCCGCATTGGCTGCCTTGGCGATTTGGTTGAGATTTACGCCCAACCGCGCAAGCTCGCCGTAGGCCTTGCGGTTAATCTCTGGCACAGGGGGAAGCGGCATGCGTTTGCTTAATGCTGCTGTGCGCAACCACTGCGCAGGGCTCATGCCCATGTGCCGCGCGCGAAGCTGAAGCGCCTCCCACTCTGCCGGATTAACGCGCACCCCGATTGTCATGTGGCGCACCTTTATGGGGTCGCCCTTTGGGCGTCCACTTTTTCGGGGGGCGTGTTTGCGCGACTCAGCAAGCATAGGCGCGCTCCTTTTGCCGTGAAGCGGCAATGTGCTTTGACGCCTCGCAGAGCAAGCCGTTTGAGCGAAGCGAAAACATGGCTTGCTTCAAGCCATCTGACGCGGGGGAGGCGATATTTTGCAAAGCTGTCCCACTGTCCCTGTCCTTAGGGGTGGGACGGTGGGACACGGCGTTAATAACGAACAGCACCAGCATCGCCGCCCTCCTCCAGCTTCTTCTTGAGCCGATGAACCACAGACTTGCTCACGCCCATTTCATCGGCGCAATCCCGAATGGAGAAGCCCTCAGCCAAGAGCTGCTTCAATTGCTCGGCCTGAACATTGACAAGCTCGTTCACATCCCAAATGAGCTGATTCCCTTCACTGCGCAGATGCACCTCAAAGGGCATTGCATCCTCACCCACAATTCCCCGCGCCTTGGTCAAATGGACTTCAAACCGCGCACCTTCGGCAACGCTGTAGGTTGTGGGCCTCCGTAAGCTTATGACCGTGTCCATGATGTCTTCGCGTGCCGAGGTTCCGCGCTGATCGCCCGATTTGCCCGCGTGATGCACCAGCAAAACAGCCATACCCCGCCGCCGCAAATCCAATAGCCAGGTCTGCATGGGCGTCCAAGATTGTGATTCATTTTCTTTGCCAGTGCGGCAAAGGGTGGCGAGGTTGTCTAAAACCAGTAAATCGACTCCAGCAAGAAATGGTTCAAGAGCCTGCTGCCCGTAGGTTGTTGCCAAGTCCGGCATGGGCCGCGATTGAATGTCGGGGGTGATAATGGAGAAGTTCTGCATCGCATGGGGCGGCGCAGCCATGCCCGTTGCCAGAGCCGCCAGACGCTCTTGCATGGAGATGGCGGGCATTTCACCATCCACATACAAAACGCGCCGAGCCTTGGGAGCATGCCAGTTGAACAGGGACAACCCACCAGCCACAGACAGGGACATGTGCAACGCCGTAAAGGTCTTGCCTATGCCCCGCTTTGCAACGAGCATGACTATCCCCTGCTCAGGAATTACCGGGTGCAGAAGGTAGTCGCGCTCGGGCAAGGTGCTTAAAAGAAATTCCTCCATACTGATCGCCTTCAATGGGGGAAGATTATTTTGTGAGCCGAGAGGGACATATGGGGAGGTCATGCGGCGTCCCCTCCTTCCACATTGCTGATCAGCGCCCGAATATCTTCAACGCGCCAAACGGTGGTACGCGGCCCTAACTTCACAGGGGTGGGATAGCGCCCTTTTTTGACGCCTTCCCACCAGCTTGTTTTGCCAATGGGCAGCACTTGGAGAATTTGCGACAAACGAACAAACCCCTCGTCAGGCAGGTAGTCTCGTTGCCGATACAAAAAATCGACTTTTGCCATAACGGCTCCTGAGGTTTACGGGCCGTTATGAAATGAAAACGGCCCATGTTGGAGAACATGGGCCGATTGTGGGCGAGGACAGATGCAATATCGTCAAGAGCTTTAGCTGATAGTTATTCCAAAAAAAGTGATCATAATTTATAAAAAAATGATGATTCTGCTATATTTTATGCCTCCACTTCCTTCCCCGCCCCCGAAGGGTATTGGTGTTCTGCTTGCCGTCAGTTGAGATGAGCCTCCCCATCATGGCGTCACCAATCTTGGCAAATGCTTGGTCGACACTTTGGGTTAGCGCAAATGGATTGTCCTGCCCCAGAGATCTAAGTTCCTTAATATACATTTCTATTTCTTCGATGGATGACTTTTTAGCAGCAACTGTATCTTTAGAAAAAAATTGTGGATAGAGCTTGTCATCAGGAATTGGGCTGCCAGGATTTCTAAATATATATCCATTAGTGGCATTAATAATTTCATGCTCATCACAGTATGAATCAAATCCATTACTGCTAGAGAGATCGAACATCATTTTAAATGTCGAGAGCATGTGAATAAAATTTTCAGCAACTATGCCCAAATTTTTTTCACAGGTGATGATAACATCGTCCCTAGAAGATGCAGGCACATAAGAAATATATTTATATTCATTTTCAATATTCTCAACATGCTGTTCAAGAACAACAATATTTGAATATGTATTAGTTAAAGAATCATAATCCCATGATGCCATTTTCATTTCTGAGAGAATTGCACAGAAATTACCGCTATTATTTTTTGCAATACTTTCAAGAGTGTACAATACAAGTGATTTGCGGCAAATGAATTTATAGATTGCATTATGTGAATCATGAGGCCACCTAAGAAGGAGCTTACTAATAGGCAATATTTCTGATAGAGATAAAAATTTCTGATTATAATCAACAGTCAACATGATAGCCCCCTCTCAGTTCATCTAAATAATCAGCCCATGCTTGCATCATCTGCCGCCGTTCCGGCAAAAACTCCGCATGATTGTATGCCGCTCGAATTTTATTGCGCTCACCGTGGGCAAGTTGGCGCTCGATAGCGTCCCTGTTCCAGCCAAGCTCGTTAAGCAGGGTTGAAGCCATCGCCCTAAAGCCATGCCCACATATTTCTTCCTTGGCGTATCCAATCCGGCGCAA
The DNA here is from genome assembly GCF_902477725.1 of uncultured Desulfovibrio sp. Lineage (NCBI taxonomy): Bacteria > Pseudomonadati > Thermodesulfobacteriota > Desulfovibrionia > Desulfovibrionales > Desulfovibrionaceae > Desulfovibrio > uncultured Desulfovibrio sp. Next base: position 67,929 of record NZ_CABSIF010000015.1, read on the forward strand.
CGCCACGTTAATGGTATTGTCAGACATTGGGCGGGATGCCGTTCGTACTGAGGGAAAAAGGTATTTTCCATCCCCAGTGAGCGGCTGCAATTCATGGAGGATATTCAGGGCTTGAGTTGAGAGCGGCACAATATGCAAAGAGCGCATTTTGGTTTTATGCGCCGGAATGCGCCATTCGGCAGCCGCCAAATTGAACTCGCTCCACTCTGCGTTGCGCAGTTCACCAGGGCGCACAAAAACCAAGGGGGCCAGCCGCAGGGCGCAATACACGATTGCCGAGGCTGCACAGCCGTCTATGGCTTGCATGAGCCTGCCAACTTCTTGTGGATCAGTGATGGTAGGACGGTGCTGCTTCTTGGGTGTCGCGCAAGCTCCTATGAGGTCTGCGGCAACGTCCCGCTCTGCCTTGCCTGTGGCAATGGCATAACGAAAAATCATGGAGCAAAGCCCACGCACTCGGCGCGTGACCTCAAGAGCACCTCTGGCTTCAATGCGGCGAAGGCATCCCAAAAGTTCCGGCGCGGAAATTTCCCCGATGGGCTTCTCTCCGATGTAGGGGAAAATATTCATCTCCAGACGCCGAAGATTCAATTCCGCGTGGCCTTCTGTCCACCGATGGGCGTTTTTCTGCGCCCACTCACGCGCTACAGACTCAAAGAACTTGTCTGGAGCTACGGCGGCTTTTTGCTCACGCACCAGCGCCACAGGGTCAACGCCGTCTTTAATCATGCGCCGCTTATCATCACGGCGCGAACGAGCTTCAGCCAGAGATATTAGGGGGTATTCACCGAGGGAAAGACGATTTTCCTTGGAGTCGATCCAGTAACGGAGACGCCAATACTTTTTGCCCGAAGGCTTTATCTCCAGATAAAGCCCATCTGCGTCTTTGAGGGTATAAATTTTCTCGCGGGGCTTGGCCTTTTTGATGGCCATATCGCTTAGAGCCATAAGCGTTTCCTCCCTAGACCGGACATCTTTTGGACATAGGAAACGCCAAAATAAAAAATGTCCGGCGCAGTATCCGGTTTAAGCTCGGCTTTGAGCGTTTTTTACCGGACATCGTCGGACAAAGTAAAACTCCGAATTCGGCTACTGTCAACGACTAGCGGACGAATTCGGAGTTCCTTGAATCATCATATGGCGGAGAGGGTGGGATTCGAACCCACGTAGGAGCTATTAACCCCTAACTCGATTTCGAGTCGAGCGCGTTACGGCCGCTTCGCTACCTCTCCGCAGGCCACAAAGGGCGTTGGGTGCCCCGCTTGCAGCCGAAGGCGGTATATAGCCTATCTTTGGATGAAAGGCAATGCTTCTGATTCACAAAGGCGCGCCGCCTCAGCGGTTTGCCCCAACATAGCAAAAAACATCTGTGAGGCCCTTATTCACGCCGCCACGGTTGGCAAACCGAAGGCCGAGCCTCAAGAGCGTGGGCAGCAACGCCCTGAACGGCAGATCATCTGTACTGATGGGCAGAAAGACAGAGCCAAAATTTTCACCCTCGCTTAACCTGTTAGCGTGCTCGGCGCGTAGGCACAATCCGTGAACCCGGCCTGACCGCAGGCTCCATCAAACACAGCTCCCGCCCCTAGTGCTTGCCCAGCGCCGCCATAACCTCCAGGGCATCGGCCTGCTCGGGGTCTGTCTGCAAGGCGCGCAGGGCGTTATCTTCCGCAGCCTGTTTTTTACGCCATGCAAGATACAGTTTCGCCATTTTGCCAAAGGTGGAGGCATGACCGCCAAAAGTGCGTAGCACAGCCTGATACACAGCCTCGGCCTTTTCGTATTCCTGCAGTTCCATCCACGCTGCCACGGCTCCGGTGTAGGCCGAGGCCTCGCGCGGCTGAATGGTCATGGCTTCCTCATACATGGCGGCGGCTTCGGCAAATAGCCCGGCAGCGGCAAAAATCTGGCCCATTTGCAGGCGGATGCCTTCCTCGTCGCCAAACTCTTCCACTATGCGCTTCAAAAAAGCGCGCCCCTTGGCGACCTGCCCCTCGCGCAAAAAATCCAGCCCGCTGCTGATAAGCTGCTTTTTCCGCTCCAGCCGGGACTCTGCCTCCTGTTGCACAGCCTGCTCTGCCGCAGTTTGCAGAATCTTTGCCAGCCCATCCAACACGGTGGAAAGCGTGGCTTCCTTGCCCGCTTGCAGAGTGATGCTGCGCGGATTGCCCGTATTGCCGGGATCAAGCAGCGGTTGCAGGGCGCTATGGCGCACAATGCCCCCCAAAAATTCCCCGATCTGGATATCCAGTTCCGCCCTTGCTGAACGCATCAGCTTTACCCCGGCCAGGAGCCGCAGCGCCTCACTCATGGTCACAAGGGCGCGCTCAACTTCGTCTCGCCGCAGATAGCCCATTGCACGGGCGATATTTTCCCTGATTTCTTTTGGAGCAGTAGTCAGCATGCCGAGCCGTCCTCCAGCCAGTGATGCCGCACTGTTTGAACGTTGCTTCGCAAAATCTGCAAGGCCGCATCCGGCACAAGAAAATCCACATTACGGCCCGCCAGCCAGAGCTGCCGCACCCGAGAGGCGCTCACCGCCAGCCATGGCACAGAAAGAAAATGCGCCAGCCCACCTCCCGGCAGGGCCATGCACGGGCAGGCAGGCAGCAATGGAGCGCGCTCTGCGGCATCGGGCCACAAGGCTTTGGAGGCGGTGATAAAATCGGCAGAGGTATGCCCCTTACGGGGCACAACCACAAAATGGCATAATCGTGGCAAATCCAGCCCCCTATGCCATGTGGAGAGCAAGGCGAAATCCGGGCTGCCCAGAATAAAATACAGATCCGTATCCGGCTCTGCCTCACGGTAGGCGCAAAGCGTATCCCACGTATACGACGGCCCCTGGCGCTGGGCCTCCATCCGGTTGCAACGCAGCCAGGGCAAGCCCTGAGCGCAGGCCTCTACCATATCGACGCGCAGGTCAAAGGGCAGCATGCTGCGCTGCACCTTGTGCGGCGGTACAGCGCAAGGCACCATATCCACACCCTGCACAAGGTCGCCCAGGGCCTCGCGGGCCTCGATGGCCAGCCGCAGGTGTCCCACATGGGGCGGATTGAAACTGCCGCCAAGAATGGCTCTGCCCGGCGGGGGGGACGCCGCTTCCGTCATTTATCCGCGCACCTGCCCCTGGCCAAGCACCACAAACTTGGTGGTGGTCAGTTCGTCCACGCCCATGGGGCCGTAGGCATGCAGCTTTGAGGTAGAAATGCCGATCTCCGCGCCTAGGCCAAGCTGCCCGCCATCGTTGAAACGGCTGGAAGCGTTGACCGCCACCATGGAAGCATCCGCCTCGCGCAAAAAGCGCATGGCATGCTCGTGGTTGTTGGTGCAGATGATTTCCGTATGGTTTGAGCCGTAGCGGGCAATGTGATCCAGCGCGGCATCCATGCTTTCCACCACGCAAACGGCAAGCACCAAAGCATGGAATTCCTGTCCGAGATCATCGGGCTGCTGAGCAACGGCAGTTGCGCCAAGCAGGGGCAGCGATTGCGGGCATGCGCGAAATTCCACACCGGCAGCGCCAAGCTTTGCCGCCACCTTGGGCAGAAAATCCTTGGCCACATCGCGGTGCACCAGCAGGCATTCCAGTGCATTGCACACGCCAGGGCGCTGCACCTTGCCGTTAAAAACAATCTCCGCCGCTGCGTCCAGATCAGCATCCGCATCAATATAAGCGTGGCACACGCCCTTGAAGTGCTTGAGCACGGGCATGGTGGCAGCCTCGGTCACGGCGCGCACAAGGCCCTCGCCGCCGCGCGGGATGATAACATCAATATATCGGTCGAGCTTGCACAGGGCGTTGACGGCCTCATGACCGGGTATGGACACAAGCTGGGCCGCATCGGCGGGTAATCCCGCCTGCGCCAGCGCATCGCACAGGGCCTTGGCAAGCGCGATGTTGGAGCGCAAAGCCTCGCTGCCGCCGCGCAGAATAACCGCATTGCCCGCCTTGATGCACAAAATGGCGGCGTCGATGGTCACATTGGGGCGCGCCTCGTAGATCATGGCGATCACGCCCAGCGGCACACGCATACGGCCCACAAGCAGGCCGTTGGGGCGCTGCCACTGGCGTTCCGTAGCGCCCACAGGGTCGGGCAGATTTGCCACATGGCGGCAGGCAGCGCGCATTTCATCCATGATGGCAGGGGTAAGCGTCAGGCGGTCAAGGCGGGGGGCGTCCTGCCCGGCGGCACGGGCCGCAGCAAGGTCTTCCGCATTGGCGGCCAGAATTTCGGCCTCCCGCTCCTGCAGCAGTTGCGCCAGCCCCAGCAGGGCTTGCGTTTTGGCATTGGGGTGGGCCTTGGCTATGGCCCTGGCCGCTTCCTTTGCCCGCGCGCCAAGGCGCGACATTTCTTCTGCAGGCGTCATGCGTACTCCTTATTGTATTGGCCGGGGCCGCGCAGGCCGCCTGACCAGAGGATATTTGTTTTGACAGAGGGGCTGATTCTGGCCTAAGAAAAAAGCTTCCGTCCAGCTCCGCCGATCATGGAACGCGCAGGGCAAACGCGCGGAAAAACTACGGCGGTTCCGCCTCCCTAAGGAGTTTTGATACATGAATCCGCAAAAGAATCAAGGCGCAGAGGATTCCCCCCTGTTGCGCGACCTTCAGGCAGAAGTCAGCTCCGAAAGCGCCCCCATGCTCCAGTTCATGCTGCGCCACGCTGGCACCATAGCCAGCATTGTGGTGCTGTTTGTGCTGGTTCTGGCGGGCACCGGCATCTGGCGCTGGTACAGCACATCCAAAAATGATGAGGCACGGCAGTCGCTTGCGCGCATTGTGCTGCAAACCAGCGGCCCCGCGCAGGTCAAGGAACTTGCCGCTCTGGCGGAAAAGGCTCCTTCTGACGTGAAGTTTTCCGCCTATCTGGCCCTGGGCCAAAGCGCCATGAGCAACGGCGACAACGCCGCCGCCGCGGATGCCTTTGCCAAGGCCGCCAAGGAAAGCGAAGGCCCCCTCGCGCTGATTGCTGGCATGAATGAGGCTGGTGCAATGCTCAAGGCCGGAAAATACGCCGATGCCCTTGCCCTGCTGCAAAAGCTGCAAGCCGCGCTGCCGGGTGAAGTTACCGCTCCGCAGCTCAAGCAGATGATGGCCGAAGCCGCCGTCGCCGCCGGGCAGACAGAACAGGCCGCCCGCATCTACCTTGCCCTCTCGCGCGAGGCGCAGGGCCTTAACAGCGAATATTTCCGCGCCCGCGCAACCACGCTGGCCCCCAAGATTGTTGAAGAAGAAGCCGCCCAGACTGCGGCCCCGGCAGCGCCAGACGGCGCTGGGGAAAAATCTTCCGGCAAAGCCCAGTAAATATCTCTTCGCAAGCCCGCGCATGTACAAACAGCGCGGGCTTGCGTCATTGTAGGCGGGGCCGCATGGGCTGCGCCATTTTGCATCCAGTTGCGGTTCAGGCACATATGCCTGGGCCTGGAGGGAACATGAGCAATCATCCGCTGTTGCAGGGCGCTCGCGGCGAGCGGCACCTGCTGTTGGGAAACGAAGCCATTGTGCGCGGCGCGCTTGAAGCGGGTGTGCACATGGTCAGTTGTTACCCTGGCACTCCGTCTTCGGAAGTGCCGGACACATTCCACCGCCTTGGCGGCGAAGGCCGCTACCGGCTGGAATATTCCGTCAACGAGAAGGTGGCCATGGAAGTGGCCACCGGTGCCGCCCTTGGCGGCGCCATGAGCCTCGTGACCATGAAGCATGTGGGCGTCAACGTGGCTGCCGACCCGCTGTTCACCTCCGTTTACACTGGCCTGCCCGGCGGCATGGTCTTGCTGACGGCAGACGACCCCGGTTGCCACTCGAGCCAGAACGAACAGGACAACCGCACTTATGCGCGCTTTGCCCTGCTGCCCTGTTTTGAACCTGCCTCCGCGCAGGAAGCCAAGGACATGACCCGCGAGGCCTTTCGCCTTGCCCGCGAGCTGCAACAGCCCGTGATGCTGCGCACCACCACCCGCATCAGCCACATGCGCGGCGCTGTGGATTTTGACGACCTGCCCGCCACCCAGCCCAAGGTTGAATTCAAGCGCGATCCGAGCCGTTTTGTGCCGGTTCCCGCTGTGGCCCGCAAGCGCCATCAGGTGCTGGACGGCATCATTGAAAAAGCCCGCCAGTTTGCGGAATCTAGCCGCTTCAATACGGTACATGAACCCCAGACGCCCACGCGCCTCGGCATCATCACCAGCGGCGTGGCCCGCAACTATCTGGCCGACGCCCTTGCGGCTGGCGGCTGGGGAGACCGTGTGCGAGTGCTTGAGCTTGGCATGACCTGGCCCCTGCCCACCGCCATGATCACCGAATTTTTGCACGGCTGCGACCGCGTGCTGGTGCTTGAAGAAGGCGTTGACCTGCTGGAGCAGGACATCCGCGCCCTGGTGCAAAAGCAGGACATCCACGTGCGCATTGAAGGCAAGGATTCCGGCCTCACTGGTCAGGGTGAATACTCCACCACCCTTGTCATGCGCCGCATTTCCTCCTGGCTCGACACGCCCTGCCCGGCCAAACCCGTGCGCAGCGTGGACATGGAGCTGCCGGGCCGCCCGCCGAACCTCTGCGCTGGCTGCTCGCACCGTGCCGTTTACTATGCCGCGCGGCAGGTTTTTGGCGACGACGCCTTCTACTCCAGCGACATCGGCTGTTACACCCTGGGTCTGCTGCCGCCCCTGCGCGCTGCGGATTTTCTGGTGTGCATGGGGTCTTCCATCTCCGCAGGCAGCGGCTTTGCCCGCGCATCGGGAAAGCCCGTGGTGGCTTTTATCGGCGACTCCACGTTCTTCCACTCCGGCATGACGGGCCTTGCCAACGCGGTTTTCAACCAGCATGACGTCATTCTGGTCATTCTGGACAACGGCACCACGGCCATGACCGGCCATCAGCCCAACCCCGGCATGGTGCAGGACATGCTTGGCTCCATGAGCCAGCACATGGATATTGAAGCCATTGTGCGCGCCATGGGCGTTACCCAGTGCGCCAAGGTGCGCTCCTTCAACGTCAAGGCCGTCACCAAGGCGCTGGAAGAAATGAAAGCCCAGAGCGGCGTGCGCGTGCTGATTACCGAAGAGCCCTGCGTGCTGTATGCCCGCCGTCAGCTCAAAAAGGCCCAGCCCCAGGTAGCCGAGGTGGCCCAGCAGGGGCCGGAAGCCATGCGCTGTCTTGAACAGCTGGCCTGCCCCGCCTTTTACCGCGAGGGCGACAATCTTGCTGTAGATGCCACGCTCTGCACGGGCTGCATGGTCTGTTTGCAGGTTGCGCCCACGGCCTTCAAGGCGCGGAAGCGGTAGGGAGATATTATGAAAACACAAGAAATGCAGAAGCGGATGCGTATATTCTTTACCGGCGTGGGCGGTCAGGGAACCCTGACGGCCACAACCCTGCTGGCCCGCACGGCTCTGGAAGCCGGACTGGATGTGGTGGCTGGCGAAGTGCACGGCATGGCCCAGCGCGGCGGCGTGGTGGAATCTGTCATGCTACTTGGCGGCTGGCGTTCCCCCAAGCTGGACTACGGCGAAGCCGATGTGCTGCTTGGCTTTGAGCCGCTGGAAACCCTGCGCGCCCTGCCCTATTTGCAGCCAGGCGGCGCAATCTTTTCCAGCAGTGATGCCCTGCCGCCCCTCAGCGTTTCGCTGGGCAAGGCAGTGTACCCCGATATGCCGCACATTATGGAAAAAACCCGTCAGGTTGCGGGGCAGTGCCACTTCGTGCCCTGCCGCGAGCTTGGCATGCAGGCCGGTTCCGTGCAGAGCGGCAACACCGTGCTCCTGAGCGTGGTCTGCTCTTCTGGCGTGCTCCCCTTTGGCGTGGACGCGCTGGAAGCCGCCATCAAAAAATTCCTGCCTCCGAAATTGCAGGAATCCAACCTCAAAGCGCTGGAACTGGGCAAGGCCTACGTGAATAAATAGCGCCTTGCATGCAGGCCCGCCACAGCTGCGGCACCTGAACGTAAAACCATTATGAACGCAAGGAGCCCCTTCAATGAAGGGGCTCCTTTTTTGTGACGGAATAATTTTTGCCTCAGCAATTCTGCATCTGCTCAATGAGGCCTTCAAGATTTTTGGCCTGGGCAGAGAGCCCCGCAACGGCGCGCGAGGCTGCGCTCATGGCAACAGCGGTTTGCCGCGAAAGACTGGTGACATCCCCAATTGTGCGGTTGATCTGGTCCGTGGCAACAGCCTGTTGCTCGCTGGCTGTGGCAATGGCGCTGACCTGATTGGCGGTTTCTTCCACTGTTCCCACAATGCCCTCCAGCGCCTGCCCTGACTGCTGGGCAGCTTCAGTTGCCAACGAGATGCCTTTTACCGCCTCCCCCACAGAGGCGGCGCTGTGGGCCACACTTTGCTGAATGGCCTTGATGGCCGTATCCACATCATGGGTGGAAGCCATTGTTTTTTCCGCCAGTTTGCGCACTTCGTCCGCCACCACGGCAAAACCGCGCCCGGCATCGCCAGCCCGTGCGGCCTCAATGGCGGCATTGAGGGCGAGCAGGTTGGTCTGATCCGCAATATCCGAAATAACGTTCATGATACGGGTGATCGCCTGCGCATGCCCGCCAAGCTGCTCCATATCATCCTTGAGACGCAAGGAGGTAGAACGCACGGTTTCAATACTCTCCAGAGCGTGGCGAACCACCCTGGCCCCGTTCTCTGCTTTTTGGCGGGTTTCTGCCGAGGAGTCAGAGGCCACGGCGGCATTCTGCGCCACCTCGCCCACCGTGGCATTCATCTGCTCCATGCCTGTGGCGGCTTCTGTAAGCCTTTGAGCCGTGCTGTCGGCACTTTCTTCTGCTTGCCGGATGGTTTCGCCAACCTGACCTGACGCTGTGGCAACCACATGGGTCACTTCTTCCAGCGCCTCGGCCACCTGCTGCATGGCTTCTGTTTTTTCGCGGGCATCCCGCTCCGCCGCTTCGGCCTGTTCCAAGGCGGCATTGGCCCGGGCAGACTCTTCCCGCGCTTTTTCCGATTCACTGCGCGCACTTTCAATATGCACTTTCAAAGCCTGAACCATGAGCACCAACGAGGCGTACACACCCTGTTGACGACCTGAGTGCTCAAGATCGTAATCCCCTTCAGCCACCCGGCCCGCGATAAGCTGCAACTGCGCCGGGTCTTTGCCGAGCTGACGCTTGATGGCAAGCGTGATGCCCGCCGTAACCGCAATGCTGAACAGTATGCCCACGATGGCGAGCACGGCCCCGGCCATGCGCGACTGACGCGCAATTTCCTGCGCGCCTGCTGCTGCCTCCTGACTGCGCTGCACGTCGTGCTGCACAAGCTGGTCAAAATAGCGCGCAAGGCGGATAAAATCAGCCCTGCTGCGGGTGAACAGCGCAATGGAGCCATCCGTATCGCCCTCGCCCGCCAGACGGATAATTTCTTCGCGTGTGGCTTCCTCCGCGCGCAGCTGGGCTATGATGTTGCCCCACAGTTCATCATCTACCGGTTCGTCAGCCTGTTTACGGGCTTCGATCAATACCTGATAGGCCTCGGCGTGCTGCGCAAACTGCTTGAGTGCGCGCTTGATGCGGTCGCGATACTCGGCAATGGTGACTCTATCCGTATGCGGGGTGAGGGCCGCCAGATCGGAGCGGGCCGAATACAGCAGGGACGCCATGGCCTGCACCGCTACAAGCGAGGGTACATACTGCTGATCCATATGGCTGACGGCGTGATCAATACGGTCGGTATTGATGTAATACACGCCGAACAGCGCCAACATAAGAACAATGATGCTGCTGAACGAAAAAACCAGTTTCGTGGTCAGCCTCATGAGCACTCCCGTAGTTTGCTTGCTGTCGCCTGCGGAGACGGCAATAATCGTTACGCTTCAAATTGATAGTTGCTGCCGCTGATGCGTTTGCACTGCTTTTTCAGCGTGGCTGCGGCCCGCGCCAGATCAAAGCTGCTCTGGAAGTTGCTGGCCTTGACGCCGACAATTGTCAGAGACATGAGCGGGAAACGCTCCTCAATATTGCTGCGACTTTTGCCCTCAATGTAACCGCGCTGGACGTCATCAGCGCTGTAAAAGGCAGGCACGCTGTCGTTAAAGGCAGAAATAATGGCTTCGCACACGCTGGGGGCTGCTTGGGTGTCTGTTACGGCGATAAAATCATCACCGCCGATGTGGCCCACAAAATCATCCTCACAGGCGCTTTCCTTGATGATGGACGAAAGGCGCTTGAGCGCCCTGTCTCCATTTTTAAAGCCGTATTTGTCGTTGTAAGCCTTGAAGTTGTCGATATCGAAGTAGAGAACAATGCGCGGCAAGCCGAGGCGCACAAGGCGCTCCAGCTCGATATCTATGAGCGCGTTGCCGGGCAGTTCTGAAAGAGGGTTGAGCTGGCGAGCGTTGGCGACCTCAAGCTCAATACTTTTCTCAAGCAGTTCCTTGACTGTCACCACGCCCTGATAGCGCCCCTCGCGGGTTACGGTAACAAAGTCATAGAGTTTGGCGTCATCACGGCGCATGGCCTGACGCGCGACCAGATCAATGGTGCACTGGTGGTCTACACACAGAAATGAGCGGTCCATGACCGCCTCCACGGCTTTGTCGGCAAAGAGGGAAAAACCAAACCTGCCGCTCAGTTGCTCGTGCAGGCGGTTGCGCGTGAGCGCTCCAACGGGAATCTCGCCCATGACGACGCACAGGCCGTTGAGCTTGCTGTTTTTTTCAAACAGATCAACCACGCTGCGTATTGGCATGTGCGGCGGCACAACCGTGCCTGGGCGGCAAATATGCCGCACATGAAACTTGTGGACGCGCGCGCCGAAAAATCTGTTTTTGATTTTATTTTCGCGGTGAATGACCTGGAGAGCCACGGGATCTACAGCTCGAGGAGTGGGATCTGGCCTGCGGAGAAAATACCCCTGCCCGTAGGGCACATCAAAACTGATGAGGGTTGCCAGCTCTTCTTCGGTTTCTATGCCCTCGGCAATGATGCGTGTATTGGTGAGCGCCGCAAATTCCTGCATGCTCTTGATGAGCGCCTGCCGGGTGAGGTCTTTATCCACCCCGCGTATGAGCTGCATGTCGAGCTTGATAAAGTGCGGCTGCACGTCTGATATGAGGTTGAGGCCGGAATAGCCTGCGCCTGCATCGTCGATGCTGATCTGGTAATTCTGGCCTTTGTAGTGCTCGATAATCTGTTTGAAGCCACGCAGGTTCACAACCGACTCGCGTTCGGTGATTTCAAAAACGATATCCTCGGCGCTGATGGCAAAACGTGTCAAATATTCCTTGGTGAACCCCATGCCGAAGTGCGAATCCTGAATGATGTTCGGATTTACATTAAGGAACAGGCGGATGCCCGTTGGCATCTGGCGGGCAGCGCGCAGGGCGCTGCGCCTAAAGAGGTGCTCAAGCTCCAGCATGCGCCCGTTTTCCAGCGCGCACTGAATGAGGGCCTCGGGATTTTCAAGCGGAGTCCCGGCAGGGCCGCGCCCAAGCGCCTCATAACCAAAGACAGCGCCATCGCGAAGGGAAACAATTGGTTGGAGCACGCTGGTGATGACTTGGTTCTGAAGCACATCCAGCAAATCTTGTCGGCGCTGCTCATCATCAGCAGTTGCAACATTCAGTGACGTTGAGGCTGGCGGCGGAACCATTGACGAGGCGCGGCATGGATGCGAATGCGAATCTGCCAAGCCTGCAGGATGCAGCGGCAAATCGCAAAAAGTATCTACAAATAAATCCTGCGCGGAAGAATCGGGCATGACCCCCTCCACATAAATTGCTGGGATGGCTGGGCTGCGGTCTGTTTACGCGAAGCGGACTGCGACATTAATTTTCAGCCAGCGCGGTACTCAGACTCGTAGTCACAAACATCACTAAGCCGATACTATGGCGGGTCTGTTACAGAAATAATTGATTTTGACGGCGAATTGGATTCGTCAGAGATAATTGGAAAAGACTGTTGCCAAAAAGAAGGAGGGAATTGAGCTCATTGTTACAACCGCATGACGCGACTTTTTACGGCAATGTTACGGAGGTAGACGTGCGCATGAGAGGGGCAGATTTTGATCGGAGCCTAGATGGTGGGACGGATGGCCTTTAGTGATAGCCGTGTCTGGTGTGGCAATGATGCCAAGAACGATTTGCTTAGCTCAACTTAATTCTATTTATTGCCCTTTGGGCACGAGATTCCGCCGTCCGGCGAAGCTTGGGCCGCCTGTGCGGTGGACAATTTCTGCTCATCGTAAAGCTGGAGTCTTTTGCTGCCCTCCGGGCACGCGATTCCGACGTCCGGCGGAGTTTGAGGCGCCTGTGCGCAGCGCAGCAAGTCGGGGCCGGTTATGGGGCTACGCCCCCCCTTCTCGCCCCCCCTTCTCGGCCCCCCT
>NZ_CABSIF010000016.1 GCF_902477725.1 uncultured Desulfovibrio sp.
AGGAAAGCTCAAGCACACCCAGAAGGTCTTCAGGACAGTCCACAGGGATCTGATACTCGACATTGTTGGCATTGGCCGCGCGATGCGCAGCTTCCTGCTTGATATCGGATACAAAGCTCGGCCATGGACCGGATTCAAGCTGATCCAACTGCGGCGTTGCGAATTTTGACATCATCACACCTCAAAAGTTCATTGTTCTGTCCAGCCCAGAGCACAAAGCCAGACATTGATCGAGCAAAATCATATGCCATCGGAAGCTGCGCAAAGCACGGCAAGTTGCCCGCTCAGTCTCCGTGGTTTCCTTTTGCCTGCTTCAGCCCAATATGCTTTCCCCATTGTGTGGGGGAGCAGCATCATTGGGTCGTAGTATTCAAGAACCAAGCCGTTATATATTATTCCTTTAATTACGGTGTATTGCGGAATTTTGTGCGTCATTCTATGCTTGCAGCGAAATGATATTTCATAAATAAAAACGAAATTTCGTTGTTTTCACGCAAATATTGCTGTGCTTGAGTGGTGTCGCTTTATGTGGGCTAAGGCATTTGCTTGATCTGCCTTGGGATATGGTGAAGAGGCAGGAGGGCTAAAAAATATTTTTTCTAAAGGAGGGCGGGCGGCGATATTTTTGCTGTCAGGGCCAGAAGGGCACATCTGCGCATGCCACGTATCAGATTAATATTGCAGATTAAAAAATTTCAAGGCAGGGTGTCGCAAGTAGATAAAATGTAATGAAAGGGTATTTTCTGTCGACTGGTATCTTATGTTGACAGGAATACCAATTATGGCATGATTCAACCACCTCAACTGTTTTTTCGTGCAATTCCCCGGCTTCCGTCGGGGTTTTGCATTTGTTTGAGTTGCCTGCCAAAGGAGTTCCCTCAACTGGTTGTGCACCGGGCGAGAGCAGCAAAAGTTAGGCCGCACAAATGAAAACCGCGCATACCGCCCTGATAAAGGATGGCTGCGCGGTTTTTCTGCATTTCAGCTCCGAAGCGCGGTGAACAGAGATTGCCCCCCACGCTACGGCGCAGCAGCTAAATGTCAGCTCTTGCGGATGCGCACCTTGTACTTGCGCAGAAAGTCGGCAGGCAGGTAGGTCATTTTGGCCTGGCGCAGACCTTCTTCGTCCAGATCCTGCGCCCGGTTGATGTAGGTAAATCCTGCGCCAGCGTTGCGCGAGAACAGGCAGTTGATGGTCTGGTACACGCCCTTGAAGCCATTCAGGCCTTTTTCGTAATGCACGCCAAGGTTTGCGCCGTCCAGGTTTTCGCCAACGCTGAAAGCCACCATCTTGCCGTCCACATAGAGCGAACCGCCCACGAGCCCGGTAAAACAGTTCCAGTGGCTGAGCACACGGTTGATGGCCTCGTTCTCGGCCCTGAGCGAAGGCGATTCCTCGCATTCGTGCCACTGGCACCAGTCGTCCTGCACTGCCAGCACGTCTTCAACCATGGCGTCATCCAGCGTGTGGTAGTCCGGCTGGCCGTAAGTCTTCACATAGCTGTTGAGATGATTTTTCTTTTTATGGAAGCGGTTGCCCGGCAGTTCCGCCAGTTCTTCCTGTTTGTACAGGTATTCCCACTGGCCGCGGTCTTCTTCTGCATCCACAAGGCCGGGCAGTTCGCGCTGCCAGATTTCCAGCAGTTTTTCCGGCACGCGGGTGATGTTGTGGGCTTCGGGGTTGAAGCCGCAGGGCAGCAGATCCTTCCACGAAACCGTGTTCCAGTCGCCCACAGGGGCCCAGCACACGGCATAGGGCCGGGTTTGGCGGATCCAGCAAAGGTTGTCCTCAAAGCACCATTCAAGCCCGTAGTAATCCTGCCAGCCCCACAGGTTTGCCAGGGTATAGTCCAGTGAACGCTGAGGGGTGCGGCCCCACAGTTCGTAATACTGCTGGCGTCCGTCCAGACTGACAGGGGTAAAGGTCTTGCTCACAATCGTCTCCTCGCGTCTCAATGCGCAGATGCATAAACAGTGCGCGGGCGCATGCCGAGGTGCCGCAATTGCGGCCTCCGGGGCGGTATTTACGGGGTTTGCGGCTGACGGCAGCGGCTCATGGCAAAGCGCGTCCAGTCGCTGAAGAGCACCACATAAAGCATGATGCTGGTTTGCAGAATCTGGGATACGAGCATGGCCACAAATACGCCCGAGGCGGTGCCCCAGAGCATGTGACCAAGCAGCCAGCCCAAGGGCAAGCGCACCAGCCAGAAACTGCCGCCAAAAATCATGAGGTTGTACTTGGTGGCACCGGCTCCCGTCATCACGCCGCCCATGACAGTGCTTGCGATGGAAAAGGGTGTGGAGAGCAGGTTGTAGGTAAGGTAGCTTACAATCTGGGCTTGCGTGCCCGGCTCCTGCGAGAGCAGGTGGGCAACCTCCTGCCGGAAGGGCCAGAGCAGGGCGGCCATAAAGCTCATGGCCACAGCCGCAAGCGTCACCATATTGAGGGCCACGCGCCGGGCCTCGGCGGATTTGCCCGCACCAAGGCTGTTGCCCACCAGCACGGCCACGCTCATGTTGAAGGCCATGCCCGGCAGAAACAGCAGGGCCTCCACCCGCAGACCGGCATTGAGACCGGCCAGCGCGTTGACGCTGTCGGAGGGCAGTGACGCCACCAGAACAAACAGCATCATGTAGCCGGACTGCCATACGATCTGCGCCGCGCCTGCGGGCAGGGCCACCTTGAGCAGGTAGGGCAGGCCAGCGCGGAGCCAGCGCAGGGAGGGCAGGGATTTGCGGTTCAGATAGCCGGAATGCGCCAGCAGCACGCAGTTGCATACAGCGCCAAGATACTGCGCGCCCACGTTGGCCCATATCAGGCCCATATAACCCATGTTTGGCAGGCCAAACCAGCCAAGCCCAAGGCCAAGGCAGGCCAGCAGGTTGCACAGGCACACGCCGGAAGCAACCCATAGGGGCGGCAAAACCTGGCGCGTGGCGCGGAACATGACCCCGGTTGACGCGTACAGATACTGCGCGGGCAGACCAAGCATGCTGGCGGCCCACATTTCGCGGGCTTGCGGCATGATGCTGTCAGGCACCATGAGCATGCGCAGTATGCCATCGCTGAAAAGGGCGGCACCCAGGGCCACAAGAAGACCAAGCCCCATGCAGCCGATAACAGTTGTGCCAATATAGCGTTGGGCGCGCATGACTTTAAGCGCGCCCAACGACTGGCTGACAGCCGCCGTAGCGCCGCTTGAAACAGCCATGGCGACCACCATCAGCAGGATGCTGCACTGGTTCACCATGCCCAGCGCCGCCTGAACATCCGCGCTGATCTGTCCGGCAACCCACACAGCCACAAAGCCCATGAAGAACATAAGGTACATCATGAGCATCTGGGGCCAGGTCAACCGCCAGACCGCGCGGGGGGAAGTGCTCAGGTCGGGCGCGGGCCGGGCCTGCTGCGCGGATGCGCCGCGTAATTGTGTCACATTAATCCATCAGGCAGCGCGCAAGATCCTCAAGGGTTTCGCGGCGGCGGATAAGTTTGGCAGTGCCGTCGCTTTGAATGAGAACTTCAGCAGGGCGACGACGCTGGTTGTAGTTGGAACCCATAGTAAATCCATAAGCTCCGGCGTCAAGTACCCCAAGCACATCTCCCTCGCACATAACGGGCAGTTCGCGTTCCTTGGCAAGGATATCGCCGCTTTCACAAATATTGCCCACAATGGTCTGCACCATGTTTTTGCGGGTCTGGGGGTCGGCCCCGTAAATTTCCACATCGTGGAAGGAATCGTACATGGCGGGGCGCACAAGCACGTTGAAGCCCAGGTTGGTGCCCACGTAGCGCTTGTCACCATTGTTTTTGACGGCAAACACGGTGCCCAGCAGAACGCAGCATTCGGCGGCCACATAGCGGCCCGGTTCCACAAGAAAACGGCCCTTGTAGCCGGATTTTTCAGACCAGCCCGCAATGAGGGCGTGCAGGCGGCTGCCAAGGTCGGTCATGCTCAGGCGGGCCTGACCTTCGTACTTGTGGTAGGGAATGCCAAAGCCGCCGCCAAAGTCGATGACTTCGAGTTTTGCCAGCATGCTGGAGGGCAGGCGGTCGGCAAGGTGCAGCAGCACCTCGGCGGCATCAAGGTAGCCGTCGGGTTCCATAAAGAGCGAGCCGATGTGCTGGTTGATGCCAGCCAGCGTGAGGTCGTGCTTTTCAAGCAGGGCAAAAACTTCGTCCAGCTTGTCGGGGGTGACGCCGAACTTGGTGTCCTTGCCCGCGGTGATGACCTTGGCATGGTGGCCCGCGCCAATGCCGGGGTTAAACCGCACCATGACCTTGCCACCCTTGTTGATGCGGCCAAGGGTATCAAGCTGCGAAAGAGAATCCACACTGATAAGCAGCCCGCGCGAAACGGCGTTTTTCAGCTCGGCTTCGGAGTTGTTGTTGGAAATATACAGAATTTCGGCAGGCGTAAAACCGGCCAGCTCGTCCATGTACAGTTCGCCGGGGCTCATGGCGTCTACCACCAGCCCTTCCTCGCGCACTATGCGCAGCAGGGCGGGGGTTGCATTGGCCTTAACAGAATAGTTCACACCGAAACCGGGGTGTTTGGAAAGCCCCATAAGGTCGCGGCAACGCTGCCGCAGCACGTTCTCATTGTATACATAGAGAGGGGTGCCGAAGGTTTCAGCCAGCTCGCGGGGGGTGTGGCGGCCATAAAAATTGCATTCGTCGGTGCACGTGGAGCGAATATCGGACATAAAAATACCTCTGAGATACCTCTGAAAGATTGCGTGTGCCGCCCGAACAAGAGCGGGATTTTCCCGTTGAGAGCAATTGCTGATTATTAGTGTCGTATGGCACTCTGTCAAGCCTGCAAGCTGCTGTAGTGGCGGTGTGGCAGCAGTGTCGCGCCAGGGCGGAATGCAACTACGGCAGTTGCATTTTTACCGTAATGACGCGCAAAAGATCAAAGTCCGCAAACCCGCGCTGGCAGGGGGATTGGAGGCATTTGTAACAACGTTACAGATTGACAGAAGCCCCCCGGCGTGTTTTGCTTGCACTTTATTATCGGGCGTTATTCTTTTCGCGGGCGGGTTTCTGCCCTGGCAGCTTCTGCCGACGATGCGGCACACTGCCGCAGACCGCCCACATACACTGCAATGGAGTAGTTATGCCTATTAAAAAAGGCGATACGGTGCGCGCGCATTACACGGGTACCCTTGACGATGGCACTGTGTTCGACTCTTCGCGTGAGCGCGAACCCCTGGAATTCGTGATGGGCAAGGGTATGCTGATCCCGGGTTTTGAATCCGCCGTTGACGGTCGCGAAGCGGGCGAAACCGTTACCGTGACCGTTGCGCCTGATGATGCCTACGGCGAGGCTGATCCCGAACTGGTGTTCACCGTTCCCCGCGCCCAGGTGCCCGACCACATTCCCCTGAACGTGGGCGTGCCCTTGCAGCTCTCCAACGAGCAGGGCCAGATGGACGTGACCATCACCGAAGTTGGCTCGGACGAGATCACCCTTGACGCCAACCACCCCCTCGCTGGCAAGACGCTGACGTTTGAAATCGAAATCGTGAGCGTGAACTAAAGCGGTTTCTGGTTCGCGTTCCGGTTTTGCCGCTGCCTTTGCCTATTGGCCGTGTTGATTGATTCTGCATGGCTGGCTTTGTGTGGTGGCGGGCAGCTCCAGGGCGCGTTCCGGTAGAGTATACTGTTCCGGGCCTGGCCCTCACGGTCAGGCCCGGAGATCATGGCTTTGGTGCGGGCGTCTGCACGGCGTCCGCAAGGTCTCTGCAACAGCCCCCCTTGTCCGCGTGCGCCAGGGCAGCACGGGCGCGGGCGTTTTGTGATTTGCATGCAGCGGCATAAATCCAACCGCCATAAGCGGGAATATCGGCACCCCCAACACTGCGCCAGCCCTGAGCGCGAGGTTCGTCCATGAGCAGCAAATCCGCCAGACAAAGCGCCATTGAGGCCATCACTACTTACAAACCCGAAGCGGCCCCCCTGAATTTTGTGGACACCAAACCCACCGATATTTTCGGGTGCAACGTATTCAATGACCGCATCATGCGTGAACGCCTGCCCAAGAGCGTGTACAAGGCGCTGCGTAAAACCATTGAATTCGGCGAACGCATGGACCCCGCCATCGCCGATACCGTTGCCGCAGTCATGAAAGACTGGGCCATTGAAAAGGGTGCCACCCACTTTACCCACATTTTTTATCCCCTCACCGGGCAGACTGCCGAAAAGCACGACAGCTTCCTGATGCCCGACGGATCTGGCGGCGTGATCGCCGAATTTTCCGGCTCCATGCTTATTCGCGGCGAACCTGACGCTTCGTCCTTCCCCTCCGGCGGCCTGCGCTCCACCTTTGAGGCGCGCGGCTATACCGCATGGGATGTGACCAGCCCCGCCTACATCATGGAGAACCCCAACGGCACCTTCCTGTGCATCCCCACCATGTTCCTTTCGTGGACGGGTGTTGCCCTGGACAAAAAAACGCCCATGCTGCGTTCCGGCCAGGCTCTGAACCGCGAGGCGCACCGCGTGCTGGCGCTCTTTGGCGAAGATACGCCGCTGCCCATTGTTTCCTACGCCGGGCTTGAGCAGGAATATTTCTGCATTGACCACAACTTCAATTTTGCCCGCCCCGACCTCCAGATCGCCGGGCGTTCCCTGTTTGGCGCGCGCCCGGCCAAGGGGCAGGAATTCAGCGACCAGTATTTTGGCGTTATCCCGCAGCGTGTGCTTTCGTACATGATGGAAGTGGAGCGCGAACTGTACAAGCTGGGCGTGCCCGTGCGCACCCGCCACAACGAAGTGGCCCCCAGCCAGTACGAAATCGCGCCTCTCTTTGAGGTGAGCAACCTCGCGGTTGACCACAACCACATCATCATGGCCAAGCTGCGCAACGTGGCAAAGCGCTACGGCCTCAAGTGCCTGCTGCACGAAAAACCCTTTGCGGGTGTGAACGGCTCGGGCAAGCATCTGAACTATTCCATCGGCAATGCGGAGCTGGGCACCCTGTTTGATCCCGGCGAAACCCCGCATGCCAACGCCAAGTTCCTGGTGTTCTGCGCCGCCATGATCCGTGCCGTGCACAAGTTTGGCGGTCTGCTGCGCGCAACCGTCGCCAGCGCCAGCAACGACCACCGTCTGGGCGCCAACGAGGCCCCGCCGGCCATCATGTCCATCTTCCTTGGCGATCAGCTGACGGAAGTGTTTGAAGCCTTCCGCGCCGGACGCGTTGAAAACGCCGCCGGTGGCCGCACGGGCCGCGCCCTCAATCTGGGCGTGGATACGCTGCCGCCGCTGCCCGCCGATCCCGGCGACCGCAACCGCACAAGCCCCGTGGCCTTTACCGGCAACAGGTTCGAGTTCCGCGCGCTTGGCTCCAGCCAGTCTGCGGCGGGTTCCATCACCGCTCTCAACACCATGATGGCCGATTCGCTGGGCTTTGCAGCCGACTGGCTTGAAAAGGAACTGGCCCAGGGCAAGACCTTCAATCAGGCCCTGGAATCCTTTATCAGCCATGTCATCGACGAGCACAGCGCCGTTATCTTCAACGGCGACGGCTATTCCGAAGTATGGCACAAGGAAGCCGAGCGCCGTGGCCTGCCCAACCTGCGCACCACCCCCGAGGCTCTGGCCGAACTGACCAAGCCCGAAGTGGTCAGCCTTTATGAAAAGGCAGGCGTGCTCAACAAGGCCGAACTCAAGGCGCGGCAGGAAATCTACCTTGAGCAGTACTGCAAGACCGTGCGCACCGAGGCCAATCTGGTTATCCGCATGGCCCACACCATCATTTACCCTGCGGGCATGCGCTATCAGGGTGAACTGGCCGCTGCCGCGGCCAACATGCGCGCCATCGGCAAGGATCCCAAAACTGTGACCCTGGCCGAAATCACTTCAAATCTGCGCCTCATGCAGGATGCCTGCGGCCAGCTTGAAGAAGTGCTGGCCAAGGCGGACAGCCTGGGCTACGGCTTTGAGGCCGCCCTGAGCTATCGCGAATATGTGCTGCCCCGCATGCTTGAAGTGCGCCGCTACGCGGACATGCTTGAAGTGCGCGTGGCTGACGACCTGTGGGCGCTGCCCAATTATCAGGAAATTCTGTTCGGCAAGTAGGCCGAGGAAGCAGGGAGGGCAAAGCCGCTCCGGGCGTGCCCTCCCGCTTGCCATAGCTGAGGCTGTAACGGAAATTTACTGAAAAACCGTCCTGCGTTGTTGACAGCCTGCGGCTGGATGCGTAGTGTGACTTGAAACATAAGGAACTAGGCATTTATATGAACGTTTTCTCCAACACCATTTCTAACAGCTTCAAAGGCTGGTGGTGGCGCATCCAACTGCGTGGGGGAGACGTGCGGGCTTAATAGTTCCGGTACGTTGGCATTGTCGTAAGTAGGCGCCGTCTCCCCAAGGGAGACGGCGTTTTTTGTTTTTCAGGCACAAAAACCCAAAGGATGCGCCAGATGAAAGATAACGGTGATGCGCAGCATATGCTGACGCTGCAACAAACCGCCCGCTGGTTGCCAGCGGATATGGACACGCCCATCAGCCTGTTCATGGGCATGGTCGGCGCCGGTAACGGCATCTTGCTTGAAAGCGCCGAGGTGGACGGTCGCTGGGGCCGGTACAGCATCCTGGCCTGCGATGCGGCTTTGTTCATCTCCTGCCGTGATGGCAAGCTTGCGCTGGACATCCGCAACGGCAGCTTAACACCCCTGGCGCGCTTTGAGGGCAAACCCTTTGTGGACGGCCTGCGGGCGCTCATGGCTGCGCTGACCATAGATGGCCCGGTCAACATCACAAATCTGCCGCCCATTACCCGCGCTCTTTACGGGTATCTTGGCTTTGGCATGGCGGGTCTGTTCAATCCCAAACTGGCCCCGGTCATGCCGCAGAGCGAGGCCGACTGCCTGCTCATGCTGCCGTCGACCGTGCTTGTGTTCGACCATCTGTACAACCGGCTCTGTCAGGTGAGCCTGGGCGAACACCGTGCGCTGCAAAGCTCGCGTGAATCACTTGAAGCCCGCGCCACGGGGCAGGCCGGGGCCGTGCGCATCAATCCCGATAATGTCTGCGCCGAACCCGGCGAGGAAGGCTACAAGGATTACGTGCGCCGCATCAAGGAAATGCTGCGTCAGGGCGAGGCCATTCAGGTTGTGCCTTCCGTGCGGTTTTCCACGCCCTTTGAGGGCAATCCCTTTGAACTGTACCGCCGCATGCGCCGGTTCAACGCTTCCCCCTATATGTTCTACATGCGCTTTCCCGAGCTGACGCTTTTCGGTTCTTCGCCTGAGGTCATGGTGCGTTGCACGGCGGGGCATTTGCAGCTTTCGCCCATTGCAGGCACGCGCAAACGCGGCGCGGACGACCTTGAAGACGCCGCCCTTGCCGCCGAACTGCGGGACGACCCCAAGGAACGCGCCGAGCATGTCATGCTGGTCGACCTTGGCCGCAACGATCTTGGCCGCGTGGCCCAGCCCGGCTCGGTGAATCTGGAACGCTACATGGAAGTTGAGCGCTACTCCCACGTCATGCACCTCACCAGTCGGGTCAGCGCCCGGCTTGAGGAAGGCCTGGACGCCCTGGACGTGCTGGCGGCCACCTTCCCGGCGGGGACGGTTTCGGGCGCGCCCAAGGTGCGGGCCATGGAAATCATCCGCGAGGTGGAAGGCCGCGCGCGTGGCCCTTACGCTGGCTGCATCGGTTGGCTTGGTCTGGACAAGGACAGCGTGAACCTTGACACAGGCATCACCATCCGCAGCATGTGGATGCGTGACGGCAAGCTCTTCTGGCAGGCGGGCGGAGGCATCGTGCATGACTCCGATCCCGATCTGGAATGGAAGGAAGTGTGCAACAAATCAGCCATCATGCGCCTGGCCCTGCGTGCGGAGGACGAAGAATATGTTTCTGCTCATCGATAATTACGACTCCTTTACCTACAATCTTGTGCAGGCTTTTTACGCCTTGGGCCACAAGCCCGTGGTGCTGCGCAACGATGACCCCGCCGTGCTGGACATGGCGGTGAATCCAGAACTTTCCATGGTCTGCATTTCGCCAGGGCCGGGGCATCCCGCCGATGCGGGGCTTTGCCCGGAGTTCCTCAAACGCCTCAGCCCGCGCATTCCCGTGCTGGGCGTGTGCCTTGGGCATCAGCTTTTGGGGCTGCATGCCGGGGCCAAGGTTGAGGTCGGCCCGTGCATCATGCACGGCAAACAGTCTGAAATCGTGCACGACGGCACTGGCATGTTTTTGGGCCTGCCCAACCCCATGCGCGTGGGCCGCTACCACTCCCTTGTGGTGCGCGCCGATGAGGACGCGGAAAATCCCCGCTTTACGGTCACTGCCCGCGCTCCCGAAGGTGAAGTTATGGCCCTGCGCTACAATGACCGCCCGTGGGTTGGCGTGCAGTTCCACCCCGAGTCCGTGCTTACGCCGGACGGCCTGCGTCTGCTGGGCAACTTCCCGCAGAGCATCCTTGGCACAGGTGCGGAAACCTCCGACTTCTCCGGTATTCTGGAGCGTCTGGCCCGCCGGGAAGACCTCTCCGCCGAAATGGCGGCGGCGGGTTTTGCGGCCCTCATGGACGGCAAGATGACCCCGGCGCAGGCGGGCGGCTTCCTCATGGGGCTGCGCATGAAGGGCGAGAGCGCCCTTGAACTGGCTCACGCCACACGCGCCGCACTGGCCCGCGCCGTGCGCGTGGACGGCATTTCGGGAACAACCATTGATGTGGTGGGCACCGGCGGGGATGGACGTCATTCCTTCAACTGTTCCACGGCTTCATCTCTGACGCTGGCAGGTATGGGCTACAGGGTGGTCAAGCACGGCAACCGGGCGGTTTCGTCCAAGTGCGGCAGCGCGGATGCTCTGGAAGCCCTCGGCATCACGCTGGAAAAAGACCCCGCCTCTGTGGCGGAGATGGTCAAAAAGCGTAATTTCGCCTTTATATTTGCCCCGTACTTTCATCCTTCCTTTGCCAATATCGGCCCTGTGCGCAAGGAGATGGGCGTGCGGACCCTGTTCAACATTCTTGGCCCCATGATTAACCCGGCGCGGCCCAGCCATCTGCTCATGGGCGTGGCGCGGCCCGAACTGGTGGAGCTGGTGGCCGAAACACTCATGCAGTCACCCCTGCACCGCGCCGCCGTGGTCTGCGGTTCGGGCAACTATGACGAGGTAACGCCCATCGGCCCCACCAAGATGGCCCTGCTGCACAATGGCAAGGTGACGCCCATGATGCTTGACCCGCAGGAATTCGGCATTGCATCCTGCACTGTGGAAGACCTGGCCGTGAGCGGCAAGGAAGAAGCCGTGGCCGTGCTCAAGGATATTCTCAACGGGCAGGGGCCGCGCGCCATGATGGACATGGTGGTGCTCAATGTGGGGCTTGCCATCTACCTGCTGGAAGAAAAGATGGATATGGCCCTGTGCATGGCCCGCGCCCGCGAGGCCGTGAGCGCCGGTGTGGGCAGGAAGGTGCTCAATGCTGCTTGAGCGCTTTCGCAAGGCCAAGGAGGCTGAGGTAGAGGCTCTGCGTGCTTTGGAAGCACAGGGCGCTCTGCCCGCAGTATACGAAGGCCAGCGCCCAGACTTTGCTGCGGCCCTGACCCTCCGCGCGCCGGGCTGCCCTCTGGCGGTGGTGGCGGAATACAAGCGGGCCTCGCCCTCGCGCGGCGTGATCTGCGAGAGTCTGGCTGTGGAAGATGTGGCGCGCCAGTATGCCGCCGCAGGGGCCAGCGCCGTCTCGGTGCTGACGGAAGAAACCTTTTTCCGCGGGCGCCTGGAATATCTGGCCCGCGCCGCTGACCCGGCGCTCTACAATGGGCCGCGTGTGCCTCTGCTGCGCAAGGATTTTATTTTTGATCCTTTGCAGGTGCGGGCCACGGCAGCCACGCCAGCCTCGGCATTGTTGCTCATTGTGCGCCTGACGCCGGACGCCGCGACCTTGCGCGCCCTGCGCGAACAGGCGGAGGGCTACGGCATCCAGGCAGTGGTGGAGATATTTGATGCGGAAGACCTGCGCCTGGCCCGCGAGAGCGGGGCGTGCATCATACAGGTCAACGCCCGCGATCTGGAAAGTCTGGCGGTGGATCGCGATGCCTGCCTGCAACTGATACAGTCCTGCCCGCCAGCCAATGGCGAACTGTGGATTGCAGCCAGCGGCATGAGTCGCGCAGAGCATCTGCGGGCAGCGGCAGCTGCGGGGTATCACGCCGCCCTTGTGGGCAGCGCCCTGATGGAAGGCGGCGCTCCGGGCGAGGCCTTGGCGACCCTGCTGGGAGCTGCGGCCAAAACTGAGGGAGATTGCACATGCTGATCAAGTTCTGCGGCCTCACACGGCAAGAGGATGTTGACCATGCGGCCAGCCTAGGGGCTGCCATGTGCGGTTTTATTTTTCACCCCCGCAGCCCGCGCGGCGTGACGGTTGCGCAGGCTGCAGCCTTGGGCAGTGGATCCATGCTGCGGGTGGGCGTTTTTGTAAATCAGGGTTCGGACGAAATCCGGCGTATCATGGACGAAGCCCGGCTTGATTATGCGCAACTGCACGGTCACCAGAGTGTGGAATGCGCCCGCGCCATCGGCGCGGAGCGCGTCATTCGGGTGCTCTGGCCAGACCGTTACACCCACCGCGCTTTGTTGTACAATGATTTACAACGCAATGCTGAAGCCTGCGCCTATTATTTGCTTGACGCGGGGCTGAAAGGCGGCGGCAGCGGGCACAAGCTGGACTGGTCGGATCTGGCCAGCCTGCGCCCGGCGCATCCCTGGCTGCTTGCCGGGGGATTGAGCGCAGCCAATGTGGCAAAGGCCGTAGGCATGTGCGCGCCTGCCGGGGTGGATTTCAATTCCGGCGTGGAAGACGCGCCGGGGTGTAAAAACAGGGAAAAAATGGCGGCTGCATTCATGGCCGCAAACTCCAAAGGCAATGGGTATTCGCTATGAAAGACAGTTACTTTGGTGAGTTCGGCGGCTGCTTTGTTCCCGAACTGCTTATGCCGCCCCTTATGGAAGTGGAAGCGGCCATGCGCGACATTTATCCCACCGATAAGTTTCAGGCAGAGCTGAAAGACCTGCTGTTCAACTATGCCGGGCGCGAAACGCCGCTGACCTATTGCCCCACGCTTTCGGGCGAGCTGGGTTTTGACCTGTGGCTCAAGCGCGAGGATCTGCTGCATACGGGCGCGCACAAGGTCAACAACACCCTTGGGCAGGCCCTGCTTGCCAAGTACATGGGCAAAACAGCCCTGGTGGCGGAAACCGGCGCTGGCCAGCACGGCGTTGCCACCGCTGCCGCTGCCGCCCGCCTGGGTCTGGAATGCACCATCTATATGGGTGCGGAAGATGTGGTGCGGCAAGCCCCCAACGTCATGCGCATGAAGCTGCTGGGCGCTACCGTGCATGCGGTGGAAAGCGGCACCCGCACCCTCAAGGATGCCATCAACGAGGCCTTGCGCGCCTGGATCGGCAGCCAGAAAACAACCCATTACTGCTTTGGCACCGCTGCCGGGCCGCACCCCTTCCCCAAGCTGGTGCGCATGCTGCAAAGCGTCATTGGCCGTGAAACCCGCGCCCAGATGCTGGAAAGAACCGGGCGGCTGCCTGATGCCGTGGTTGCCTGCGTGGGCGGCGGTTCCAACGCCATCGGCATGTTCCATCCCTTTGTGGATGACGCCAGCGTGCGCATCATCGGCGTGGAGGCGGCAGGCACGGGCGAGACCGGCTGTTTCAATTCCGCCCCGCTTAATCTTGGTACCCCCGGTGTTCTGCACGGTTCGTACAGCATGCTGCTGCAAAACGAAGACGGCCAGGTTGAACCCTCGCACTCCATTTCTGCCGGGCTGGATTATCCCGGCGTGGGGCCAGAACATTCATGGCTGCAAAAAATCGGGCGCGTCCATTACGGCATGGTCAAGGACGCCAACGCGCTCAACGCCTTCCAGCGTCTGTGCCGCGCAGAGGGCATCCTGCCTGCGCTTGAATCTTCGCACGCTCTTGCCTGGGTGCTCGACCACCCGCAGGAATTCAAAAAAGGCGATCAGGTGGTGGTGAACCTGTCTGGCCGCGGCGACAAGGATCTGGGCATTGTCAACAAGGCGCTGGGCTTTGCGGCGCAGGGCCAGGAAGAGGTGTAGTCATGAATATTCTTGAACAGAAAATCCGCGATGCCAAGGCAGCCGGTCGCCCGGCACTGATTCCCTTTTTGACGGCGGGCTTTCCCGATCAGTCCACTTTCTGGCCCACGCTGATGGAACTGGACGAAGGCGGCGCGGATATCATCGAAATCGGCGTGCCCTTTTCCGACCCTGTGGCAGATGGCCCGGTGGTGGAAGACGCCTCGCGCCGCGCCCTGAGCGATGGCGTAAGCCTGCGCGGCATTCTGGAAGAACTCATTGAACGCAAGGGGCTAATTCAGGCTGGTGTGGTACTCATGGGCTACCTGAATCCTTTTCTGCAATATGGCTACGAAAAGCTGGCGCGGGACGCCGCGCGCGGCGGCGTGCATGGTTTTATCGTGCCTGATCTGCCCTATGAAGAGGCCGGGCCACTGCGTGAAGCCCTGAAAAAAGAAGGCATTGCCCTCATTCCTCTGGTTGGCCCCAATACCAGCGCGGAACGCATGGCCCTCTATGACAGCGTGGGCGAAGGCTATGTGTACGTGGTTTCGGTCATGGGCATCACTGGCGAACGCAACGACCTTGCGCCCCAGGTGGCAGTGACCATGCGGCGTGCGCGTTCTGCTTTCAAGCTACCGCTGGCTCTTGGCTTTGGCCTGCGTGAGCCTTCGCAGCTTGAGGCTCTTTCGCCCGATGCACGGCCAGATGCCGTTGTTTTCGGCAGCGCCCTGCTCAAGCATATTGACGCAGGCAACAGCGCCGCAGAATTTCTGGCCCGCTGGAAGTAGCTGGGAATAGAAGCTTTTTTATCGTCCTTTGCACAAAATCAGGGCGCTTTTCCGCAGGGGAGAGCGCCCTTGTTATTTGTATTGAAATTTATTTTCAAAAATATGATCCAGACCTCTTGACTTTGAAATTCTTTTTCAATTAAAAGAGAGGCACAGAGCAACACCACCCGCGCAAAATTGAGCAGTGCGGCAAAAGACGGAGGATCATATGTGCGTAACCCTGATAGGCGGTATGGACCGACTGAAACAAGACTACATGGCGGCGGCGGAGCAGGACGGACATTCCCTGAAGTTCATTACCCGCAATGAGCGCAATTTTGTGGACAAAATCGGCAACCCTGACGCCATGATCGTGTTCACCAATAAAATTTCGCACGAAGCCAAACGCAAGGCCGTGCAGGTGGCGCGTTCGCGCAACATCCCTCTGCAAATGGTTCATTCGTGCGGCGTATCTTCCCTGCGTGAATGCCTCAAGGGCGCATAGACTGCTGAAGGAGCGTTCTTCAATGCAGAACTGCCAACCCGGTGACGGGATGGGAGGCCGTTGACCAAGGTCGGCGGCCTCCCGTTTTTTTGCAGGTCACTGCTTGGGGCAACATTTGAGGCGGGGGGAATCTGGCTGGGCGCGGGTGTATTGGGCATGAGCTCAATTGGCTGAGTAAAGTTGCGGAAAATTAGTATCCATCGCTTGACATTTGGGGGGCAGGTAGCTAAATCAATCAGGACTTTGGAATTGAATTTCAATTTTTTGAGCAGCGCCTTTCCTGAGACACTTCGGCAGGATCGAAAACAGGTCGGAAAAGGCAAGCCGTATGACGGCAAGGCTGCTGGCAGGAAGGCTGGTATGAACAAATTTTTGTTCGCGGTAATGGCTGGGATGTCGCAAGTGCGGCGTCAGTCTGTTTATAGCATGGGGGAGGTGCGTGCATGAGCGCGGTTCGGCAGTTTAATAATCCCGATGATGCCAATTTCAACGCTGATGGAAAGCTGCGGATAGCTCTTGCTGGCAATCCCAACTGCGGCAAGACAACGGTTTTCAACGGCTACACTGGTGCCCGACAGCATGTGGGCAACTATCCCGGTGTTACGGTTGACAGAAAAGAAGGGCACATCACCGTGGGCGGCAAGCAGGTTACCGTGGTTGACCTGCCCGGAACGTACTCGCTGACCGCCTATTCCATGGAAGAGCTGGTGGCGCGTCGCGAGCTGGCGGCTGGCAATGTGCAGGCCGTTATTGACGTTGTGGACGCCTCGGCCCTTGAGCGCAACATGCTGCTTACCGTGCAGATGCTCGAAATGGGCATTCCCGTGGTGCTTGGCTGCAACATGATGGACGAAGCCCGCGCCGCAGGCATCCATATAGATATGGAGCGCCTTAGTGAACTGCTGGGCATCCCCGTGCTGCCCATGGTGGCACGCTCTGGCGAGGGGCTTGATGAAGCCATGGCTGTCGCCATCAGGTTGGCGCAGGAGGGCAAGGCCAATGCCCTGCGTATTTCTTACGGCAGCGATATTGACCCTGTGCTGTTGGATATGGAAAAGCGTATTGAAGACAGTGGGTTGTTGACAAAAAAATACATGCCCCACTGGATTGCCCTCAAAATACTTGAAGGCGACAGTGAAATCATGAGCGAGGTTCGCGCCACCAATGCCGCCCTGGCCGAAGAGCTTGAGGGCATGCGCAAAAAGGCTGCCGCTCATGTGCGCAGCACGCTCAACGCCAATCTTGAATCCATCATCACAGATTACCGCTACGGCTTTATCCGCAGCCTCCTGCGCGACGGCATCGTGACCCAGGATGCCGGCAAGGACAGACTGGCCATTTCCGACAAGCTGGACAAGGTACTCACCAACGCCTTTCTTGGGCCGCTGATCATGATCGGCGTGCTCTACCTGATGTTTCAGGTAACATTTACTTTGGGCGATTATCCCAAAGGCTGGGTTGAAGACGGCTTTAAATTGCTGGGCGATACCTGCACAAGCCTGCTGCCAGAGGGCTTTGCCCAGTCGCTTATTGTTGACGGCATCATCGCGGGTGTTGGTGGCGTGGTCAGCTTTGTGCCGCTCATCCTCATCATGTTTGCGCTCATATCCTTTATGGAAGACAGCGGCTACATGGCCCGTGTGGCCTACATGATGGACCGCATCTTCCGCTTTTTCGGCCTGCACGGCGCATCGGTCATGCCCTATATTATCGCTGGCGGTATTGCGGGCGGTTGCGCTATCCCCGGTGTCATGGCGACCCGTACCCTGCGCAGCCCAAAGGAAAAACTGGCAACCCTGCTGACGCTGCCTTACATGACCTGCGGCGCAAAGCTGCCTGTGTTCTTGCTGCTGGCCGGGGCATTCTTTCCTGACAGCGCCCCCACCGTCATGTTCCTTATCATGATAACAGGTTGGGTCATGGCTCTGCTGGTGGCGCGCCTGCTGCGCTCTTCCATCGTCAAGGGCGAGGCCACTCCCTTTGTTATGGAGCTGCCCCCGTACCGCATGCCTACCCTCATGAGCCTTTTGCTGCACTGCTGGGAACGAGCCTGGATGTACCTCAAAAAGGCCGGTACCGTGCTGGTGGCCATTTCCATCCTGATCTGGGCCGCCATGACCTTCCCCGGTCTGCCGGAAGACAAGTCCGCACCCTTTGATGCCCAGATCGCCCAGCTTGAGGAAAAGATCGCGGCTATCCCTGAAGGTGACGAAGCCCGCGCCCCCATTGAAGAAGAACTCGGCAATGTGCGCAACGAGCTTAAGGAAGAAGCCCTGGCCTTCTCCGTGGCTGGCCGTCTTGGCAAGGCCGTGGAACCCGCCACGCGCCCCATGGGCTTTGACTGGCGCACCGATATAGCCCTGCTGGCCGGTGTGGCCGCCAAGGAAGCTGTTGTGGCCACCATGGGCACTGCCTACGCCATGGGCGACCAGGATCCCGAAGACGCCGCCCCCTTGGCGGAGCGTCTCAAGGGTGATGAAGCATGGTCAAAGGCCACCGCGCTTTCGTTGATGCTCTTCGTACTGCTGTATTCCCCCTGCTTTGTGGCCCTGGTGGTCATTCGGCAAGAGGCTGGCAGCTGGGGCTGGGTGGCGTTCAGCATTGTGTTCAACACTGCTCTGGCCTTTGCTGTAGCCACAGCCGCCTACCAGATAGGACGTACTGTCTGGGGGTAGCACTACTGTTTGATTTCTGATTCCCCTCCTTGATGCCTGTGCCGCCTGCCTTGACAAAGGTCTGGCGGCACAGGCATTATCTGCTGGCGCACATTTGCAGGCCTTTACCGAGGGGTTCAGCAATGCTCAACCGGCTTTTTGCAAGTATAATCCTTATGGTTCTGGCTGTGTCTCCCGCTGCTGCGGCTACAACGTGGGATGCGTATGTGGTAAGAGTGGAAGACGGCAATACCATTTCAGTCAGCACCAAGAAAGACAGTGAAGAACCAGAGAAAGTACTGGTTTTTTACGGCATTGAAGCTCCCAGTCTCAGGCAGCCTTACGGGCCTCAGGCGCTGGCCTATTTGCAGCGCATGATGCCCACGGGGGCCAAAGTGGAAGTTGAAGACGTGGGGCAGCTCGAAGCTGGCCCCATTACCGCGCTTGTGCAGGTGAGCGGTGATTCCGTCAACTACAAGCTGGTGATGGAAGGTCTGGCCTGGGTGGACAGGCAGAAGTGCAGGGCTATTTTTTGCCGTCGCTGGCTTATTCAGGAGCATCAGGCGGTATTGGACAGGCGTGGCATTTGGGGGCTGAACATTGGCACCCCCCCCTGGCAATGGACCCGCTGACACGCCGCCGTAACCCATAAAAGGAGCGCGTATGGAAGTTACAGGTTCCGAAGAACTGCGTAAATTTCTTGATTCCTGGCAGGATGACCCTCTTAACATCAAGAAATCATTTACGGAATACATGAATTTTCTGGCCGCGCACAGCAATATTTCCTTTACCTTCAAGGCCCGGCCCGGCGTAAGTTATTCCCTGCGGGCGCGCCACAGCGTACAGACCGAACGTGTACTCTTTGTGCTGCTGGATGTGGTGGATGATGAACCGGCAAGCCGCTGGCTTTCCATTTGTTTTTATGACGAAATGGTCTCTGACCCCGGCGAAAAGGGCGACTTTGTGCCCGGCGGCCTCATGGGCGAAGACGCCCGTTGCTTTAACCTCGAGGACGACGATGCCGTCATGCGCGACTATATCAAGGCGCGTTTGGCCGAAGCCGCCCACAAAGCTGCAAAAGAGTAAGTGTGGTTTCTACAGATTTGAGCCGTAGTGTAGCTATTGATTTTGAAACTTCCGGCTACTCGGCCCACAGCGCTT
This sequence comes from uncultured Desulfovibrio sp., assembly GCF_902477725.1. Lineage (NCBI taxonomy): Bacteria > Pseudomonadati > Thermodesulfobacteriota > Desulfovibrionia > Desulfovibrionales > Desulfovibrionaceae > Desulfovibrio > uncultured Desulfovibrio sp. Next base: position 19,170 of record NZ_CABSIF010000016.1, read on the forward strand.
GCGCCGTGGGCCTTGCTCGTATTGAGCAGGGCAGCGTGACCGATATTTTTTACAGCCTCATCAGGCCGCCGTCATCTCGCGTGATGTTTACCGAGATCCACGGTTTGACCTGGCCCATGCTGAAGGATGCGCCCACTTTTGCCGAACTGTGGCCGCAAATAGATGCCTTTCTTGAAGGGGCGGGCAGCCTGCTTGCGCACAATGCCTCCTTTGACAAGCGTGTGCTTGCCGCAAGCTGCCATGCAGTGGGAGTGCAGGAACCCCGTGCGCCTTTTTTGTGTACGCTCAAAGGCTCCCGCCGCAGTTTGCCGCTTGCCTCCAAAAAGCTCAGCAGCGTGAGTGCCTACTTTGGCATAGCGCTGAACCACCACCATGCAGGGTCGGATGCGGAAGCCTGCGCCCGCATCTATTTGCAGTTGCACGCTCTGGGCGTTACCGATGCCCAGATGAAACTGTAAGCCGCAGTTCGTCCATTCCTGCCAGATTGACCCCGCCCGGATTTTCGGGCGGGTTTTTTGTTTTTTGCGCTTGCGTTCTGGCCTGACGGAACTCCCTGCGTCTGTCAAAATACCGACCTCTGCCCGTTCTTTGTTTTTTAACATATCTTAATTACATGCTTTTTATGTTGTGGAACGCTTGTTGCTAAAGGCTTGGCAAGCAGATTTCCGTGAACCACGGGGGTACGTAGTATGAAATCAATGTTCAATATGCAGATAGGCCTTGTGGGCAAGGTCATGGATATGCAGTTGCAGCGGCAGAACGTCATTTCGGGCAATATCGCCAACGTGGAGACGCCCAACTACAAGCCGCGCGAGCTGTCTTTTGAAAAAGAACTGCAATCGGCCCTCGGGCTTGATTCCAGCGGGGAGATGACCCGCACGGAATCTTCTCATATGCCCACGGCTTTCAGGCCTGATTCTTTTGGACCGGAATGGGATATGGCGGTCAAACCGCGTGTTGTTCACGGCGAAGACCGCGTGAATATTGATAAAGAAATGGCCAAGCATGCCAAGAACCAGTTGCAGTACACAGCGCTTACCCAGGTGATGAGCAAGTCTTTTGAAGGACTGAACAACATCATTCAGGATGGCAAGCAGTCCTGATTTTTGCCCGCCGCCGCGCCGCTTCCATACGCGGCATAAGATCCCCGGCAGCGGACAGTGTAGGAGGAAGCCATGGACTTCATGACGGCATTTGATATCAGCGCGTCCGGCCTTGCAGCCGACCGCACCCGCATCAACACCATTTCGATGAACCTTGCCAACGCCAAGACAACGCGCACGCCCCAGGGTGGGCCGTACCGTCGGCGTAGCGTGGTGCAGCAAACGGCTGATGTGGATGATCCTTTTTCCATCCACATGCGTTCGGCCCTCGACAGGGCGGTGCAGGGCGTGCGTGTTTCTGCCGTGACCATGGACAATCGGCCCTTCAAGCGGGTGTACGAGCCAGGCAACCCTGACGCCAATGCGGAAGGCTACGTCATGTACCCCGATATCAACGTGGTTGAGGAAATGGCCAACCTCATGACTGCCCAGCGCAACTACGAGGCCAACGTCACCACCGTGGATGCCGTCAAGGGCATGTTCATCAAGGCTTTGGATATTGGCCGCTAGGGTCTGTTACTAAATAATTCTTTTGGCCGATTACTGCGTCATACAGCATTTTTTACTCCAGTCATGGACAGAAAGAGTCCACTCCTGTCGTAAAAAACACTGTTTTCCTTGTCCTCGGCGCAAAATCTTTTATTTAGAAGCATCCCCTAAGCCATGACCACGATGACAGCATAAAAAAGATTTTTCTGGAGCGCGGAGGTTGTTATGAGCATTCAGGCAGTTGGCATGCGGGCGTACAGCGAAGCAGTGCAGAATTTCAGCAAGGTGCAGAGCGGCCTGCAGCAGGGCGGCTCCATCGGCGGCCAGACCCAGTTTGCCAAAACTCTTGACCAGAGCCTTTTGCGCGACAGCGTTGACCGTGGCGAAAATTTTGGCGCCCAAGCGGATTTTATCAAATATCCCACACAGGCGCACACGCCGGTGACGCCGCAGAACAGCTTTTCCGGCACCATCAAAAGTTCGCTCAACAAGGTTAACGAACTGGACAGCGCCAAAAATGCGGCTATCGAAGACTTCGCCGCAGGCCGCACCCAGAATGTGCACGAACTTATGATCACCATGCAGAAATCCAGCATGGCCATGAAGCTGACCTCTGCCGTGCGCGGCAAGGTGCTTGAGGCGTACAAGGAAATTTCCCGCATGCAGTTCTAAGGCATCTGCATGATCATATGTTCGCCGCCGGGGCGCAGAGTGTTTATTTACATTGTGATGCGTCCGGGCAGGTGCATTTTACAAATTCCAGATTTTTATTTCCGCGCGTGATACTCCTGAACGCCGAATCCCCCACTGGCTGTGCCTTGGGGGATTCGGCGTTTCTGGCGCTGCGTCACAAATTTGAATGAACCAGGGGGGTGTTTTAAAAAACTATATAATTACAGTATGTTGTAATATGGCATGGCAATTGCTTTGGCAGGGCATATGCCCGGCCAAAGTGCCGGAATTACGCCACGTCTTCGCAGGAGCAACCATATGCCGGCTTTTCTTATGCAACTTGTCAATTCCATCAAGGCAGTCTGGGCCAGAATGAGCGTTGCGCAACGCGTGATGGTTCTGGGTGGATTTGTCTTCATCAGCTCTGCGGCCATTGGCCTTTCTGTCTGGGCGTCACGTCCCGACTTCAAGGTGCTGTATTCCAACCTCAGCGCCGAAGACGCCAGCGTTGTCATCAAGTCGCTCCAGGCCGACAAGGTCATGTACCAGCTTACGGACAACGGAAAGACCATTCTTGTTCCCAAGGAAGCTGTGTACGATGAACGCATCAAGATCGCGGGCGAAGGCGGTCTGGTGGGGCAGGGCATTGGTTTTGAAATTTTTGACAAGGTCAAGGTCGGGCAAACTGATTTTGTGCAGAAAATAAACTACACCCGTGCCTTGCAGGGTGAACTTTCGCGCACCATCAGCGAGTTCCCCAATGTGGAAAGCGCACGCGTGCATCTGGTCATTCCGCACCGCAGCCTGTTTGTGGAAGAACGCCAGTCGCCCTCAGCCTCGGTTGTGCTCAAGCTCAAGCGGCCCAACCTCAAGCCCGACCAGAAAGAAATCAACGCCATCCTCAACATGATGCTCATGGCTGTTGAAGGGTTGGACAAAACGCATGTTTCCATTTCCGACAATGGCGGTAAGGTGCTGTATCAGCCGGAATCAGACAGCCTCGCTGGTGCAAGCTCCACCCAGATGGAACACCGCCAGCAGGTGCAGCGCAACCTTGAACGCCGCATTGAAGAAATGTTGCAGCCCATGTTTGGCCCTGGCCGTGTTATCGCCAAGGTCAATGTGGATATGGATTTCAGCCAGCGCACCATCCGTCGCGAACTGTTTGACCCCGAAAAAACCGCAGTACGCAGCGAGCAGCGCAGTGAGGAAACCCAGCAGGGCCGCTCGAATCTTGAGGGTGGCTCGCCGGATGCCAACTTCCGTGGTGATGGCATAGCCGGATCTGTTTCACAGCAGAACGGCAGCCGCGAAACCCGTACCACCAACTACGAAATTAACAAGGAAGAGCAGCAAATCGTATCCAATGTGGGCGATTTAAAGCGTATGACGGTTGCAGTCCTTATCGATGGGACGTATGAAAAGACCAGCGGAGCGTGGACATTTGTGCCGCGCAAGGCCGATGACCTTGAGCGGGTGCGCCAGCTTGTTACCAATGCCGTGGGTCTGGACAAGGCCCGTGGCGATGCTCTGGAAGTAAGCTCCGCTCCGTTTACGGATTCCGAGCCGCCCAAGGATCCCAATTTTGCCGAAATACTGGCCGATTATGCCGAACGGCTGGGTAAGCCCCTGCTCAACGCATTGCTGGCCTTTTTGTTCCTCATGCTTGTGGTGCGGCCCGTGGTTTTGGCCCTCATCCGGCCCAAGGTTGAAGCCGGTGAAATGATTGAGGGGCTTGAAGGCCTGCCCGCAGCCGAAGAACAGCTGGCTCTGTATGAGGCTCTTGAAGAGGCCTCCAAGGCAGAGGACGAGCCGGAAGCTGATGGAGACGATGAAATTGTTTTCAAAGATATTGAAGCCTTGAAGTCGCACATTTTCACCCTTTCTGATAATCATATGGAGCAGGTGGTGATGCTGGTGCGCGGCTGGATGAAAAATGATGAAACAGCTACCGCCTAAAGCACAGAACCGTCAATTGACGGAAAGCAACTCGACGCTCTCGCAGCTCAAGGCCTTGCGCCTTGCGCAAAAAGAAAGCAATCAGCGCGTTGAAGAATTGAAAATGCGGCTCTTCCACATTACCGAGCAGCATATGGATCAGGCCGTGCGGCTTATCAAGCGCTGGCTTGCAGACAAGGAATAAGCAACCCCGAGCAGCCTAGTGCGGATCTCGGTGAAGGAGTAAGGAGATGGAGTTGACCGGCAAACAGCGTACTGCAGTGCTGCTGCTCGCCATGGGCGACAAATTCACGGCTGACGTGTTCAAACGCATGGACCGGCAGGAAATAGCCGACATCTCCAGAGCTATCGTGGAATTGGAGCCTGTGCCGCGCGAAATAGTCGAAGAAGTGCTGCGCGAATTTCACGAATCGCTGGTTGAAGGCGTGGATATGATCACGGGCGGCAGCGAAACGCTGAAACGCCTGCTGGTCAAGAATCTTGATCCTGAAACCGCCAAGTACGTTATGGACTCCCTGAGCCTTGAAACCGGCCCCGCGCCCTTCCGCGAGCTGGAATCGGTCAGCCCCAAGCTGCTTTCGCAGATTCTGCGCAACGAGCATCCGCAAACCTTGGCCCTCATTATTGGGCATTTGCATCCGGATCAGGCCGCCAATTTATTGACAAACCTTCCCGCAGGCGTGCGCGCCGAGGTGCTTATGCGCCTTGCGCGGCTTGAAGCCGTGCCGGAAGAAATGCTCATGGAAGTGGACAAGGTGCTCACAAGCCAGCTTATCGCCATGGGCGGCAAGGAAGGCAAAAAAGTGGGCGGCGTACAGTCTGTGGCAGAAATTCTCAACGCTGTGGACCGCGCCACCGAAGAGGAAGTGCTCTCCGAAATCGAGGAAGATTCCGCGCAGATGGCCGAAGATATCCGCAACCTCATGTTTGTCTTTGAGGACTGCAAGAATATTGATGACCGAGGCGTACGCGAAATGCTGAAGGAAATTTCCAACGAAGATCTCACCCTGGCCCTGCGCGGCGCCAGCGACGACCTCAAGGAAAAGTTCTTCAAGAATATGTCGGAACGCGCGGGCAACATGATTCGCGAAGAACTGGAATTCATGGGCCCGGCCAAGCTTTCGGATGTGGAGTCGGCCCAGCAGAACGTTGTCAAGATCGTGCGGCGGCTTGAAGGCGAAAACAAGCTTGTCATCAGCCGTGGCGCTGGCGACGTGTTTGTGTAGCGGCCTGCCGCAGAATCTGTAACCATCGGAACCCGGCATGGCGTCAGACCAGTTGCGCAAAAAATGGGGCACCATCTTCATGGGCGAGCGCGAGGCAACACCTCAGCAGCTTGATGCCATGCAGGAACCCTTGCTCCGTGAACGCGTCCAGCACCTGCAGCAGGAGGACTATCTTGCTCGGGTGCGCGCCAGGGCCGAGGAACGCGCGCGTGAGATTCTTGGCGCAGCCTACGCCGAAAGGCAAAAGGTGCTGGAAGAGGCCGGGGCCGAGGCTCAGGCCCGCGTGGAGCAGTTCACGCGCGAAGCGAAAGAGCTCAAGGCTCAGGCGCAGACAGAACTGGCCGAGGCCGAGGCCGAGCACGGCAAGGCCCGCGATTTGCGCGAAGAAGCCGAGTTTATCCGCAGCAATGCGCATAACGAGGGCTTTCAGGCGGGCATGGAGCAGGCCGGGGCCGAGCTTAAGGAGTTCCGCGTTGATGTGGGGCAGATGCTCGGCAACATGCTGCGCGCTCTTGAGGTGCAGCGGCACAGCCTTGGCGAAGCCTGGCGCGACGAACTGGCCGAGCTGGCCCGCGTGGCCGTTGAGGCCGGAACCGGCTGGATTTTGCAGGCCGAGCATCAGCGCATTTTGCAGAATCTGGTCTTTGGTTCCCTGCAATTGCTGGAAGACCGCGCCACCGTGAGCATCCGCGTGCACCCCGATGACGAGGATACCGTGAGCGACCTGTTTCGGGCCGCCCGCGAGCGTGTGCCCGAGCTGAGTCAATGGATCGTGAACGGCGATCCTTCTGTTGAGGCTGGCGGCCTTGTGGCCGAGAGCGTCAGCGGTTCGGTGGAGAATCTGCGCGAACATTACCGTGAAATGGTCAATGGCATTCTGGAGCATTTGACCTTGCCGCCGCGCCCAGAGGAAGAAAGGGCGCGGGAAGAGGTGAGCGCCACAGCTGCGCGTGAATCTGCGCGGCTGACGCAAGTCGTGCCCGAGGCTGCCCCTGTTGCGGAACCCGCGCCTGTGGAGGCGGCTGAACTGGCGGCAGCGCCAGAGGGTGCGGCGGGTCAGCCGGAACTGTTGCCAGAACATCCGGCAGAAACTCAGGCTGAATCCTTGCTGGAACCTGGGCCGGAATCCGGGCCGGAATTTGCGCACGAATCTGCACCAGATATGGCCCAAGATGCGCAGCCGGAGCAGGCCTCCTTTGCCGGACAGGATGGCGCTGGCCTCGCGCCCGGTGAAGTTATGCCCGCGTCAGGGGCTGTTGATACGGTTGCTGCCGCTGAATCTTTTGAGCATGGTCAGGAGTCTGCGCCAGTTGATGTTGCCGCGCAGCCCGATGCCGCTGCTCCTTCTGCCAATGCCTCTCCCGAAATGGTGCAGGATTCCATGCCAGAACCCAGAGTTCAGGCAGACGGGCAGGTTGCGGAATCATCCCCGGCCCCGATGGCGCAGCCTGATGATGGTATTGAAGGGCAGCCTGCTCAGGCGCATGCTCCGCAACCTGCCCATGCTCAGGCAGCGGAACACAATGCCAATCCCAGCCTTGCCGAGCTTGAGGACGAGCTCTTTCCCCTGCCGGAAGAGGAAAAGGAACACGTCTCGCAATCTTCTTCCAGCGTCTTTGTCAGCGGGGGCTTTCTGCCCGGCTCGGGCAACGGCCAGCCGGGATAGCCAGCCATGAAGCTTGACCCAGATTCCTGCATAAAGCTGCTCAAAACAAGCACTCCCGTGCGCCTCTACGGCAAGGTCAACAAGGTCGTGGGCCTAGTGGCCGAGGGCAGCGGTTTGCGCGCCCCCCTTGGGGCCGTATGCCACATGCTGCCCGATGAAGGCGACAACGGCATCGCCGCCGAAGTTGTGGGCTTTCGCGAGGGCAATCTTCTGTTCATGCCTTATGGCGACATGCGGGGCATCCGCCCCGGCAGCCGTATCCGCAACACAAGTCTGCCCCCGGTGTTCCCCGTAGGGCCGGATTTGCTGGGCCGCGCCTTTGACGCCTTTGGTACCCCACTGGATGCCGGTGCGCCCATAAGCGCGGATCTCTACGTTTCGCCCCTGCCCTCTGGGGAAAGCTCCAGAGAAGATTTTATCCGCCAGCAGGAAGAGCAGCGCCCCTTTGTGCCCCACTGGCTTGAGGAGGCCCGTAAACACTGGAATCCCGAGCTGGTGCCCATCTATGCCGATCCGCCAAGCCCCCTGCAACGCCCGCGCATTACCGATATTCTTGATGTGGGCGTGCGCTCGGTCAACAGCCTGCTGACCCTTGGCAAGGGGCAGCGCGTGGGCATCATGGCCGGTTCGGGCGTGGGCAAATCCACGCTCATGGGCATGATGGCCCGCTATACCCGTGCGGATGTCAACGTCATTGCCCTCATTGGCGAACGCGGGCGCGAAGTTGTGGAATTTATGGAGCGCGACCTCGGCCCCGAGGGCATGGCCCGCTCCGTGCTGGTTATCGCCACGTCAGACCAGTCTCCTCTTGTACGCATGCGCGCGGCCTACGCAGCCACGGCTGTTTCGGAATATTTCCGCGACAAGGGCATGGACGTGCTGCTGATGATGGACTCCGTAACCCGTTTTGCCATGGCTGCCCGCGAAGTGGGGCTGGCCGTGGGCGAGCCGCCCACTACCAAGGGCTACACGCCTTCGGTTTTTGCCCAGTTGCCCAAGCTGTTGGAGCGGGCGGGGCGTTCCGCCAAGGGAACCATCACGGGGATTTATACCGTACTTGTGGACGGCGACGACTTTAACGAACCCATCGCCGACTCCGTGCGTTCCATCCTTGACGGGCATATTGTGCTTACGCGCGATCTGGCCGACCAGGGGCATTTTCCCGCCATTGACGTGCTGCGTTCCATCAGCCGTCTGCGTTCCGATATCTGCGACCGGCAGGATGTTCTCGCAGGCCGCGTTGTCACCCGCTGCATGAGCACCTTCCGCCGCGTGGAAGACATGATCAACATCGGTGCCTATGCCAAGGGCTCCAATGCGGAAATTGACGCAGCTATTACCAAAATGCCGGACATCAACGCCTTTTTGCGGCAGGATGTGGGCGAACCCCAGTTTGTGGAGCAGTGCATGGCCCAGTTACGCCTTCTGGCCGATATGGACGATGGCCAGCAGGGCGATCCCCAAGGCAATCCGCAGGGCGACATGCCTGTGCCGCAACAGCCCAACGGCGTTGCGCCGCTGTAGTTTTATCCATAATTTTCTTTTCCAAATTTGTTTTTTGAGAATGGGAATTCTGTCACATGCGGCTTGAAGGCGGCTTGGTGCTGTGCTAGGTTCAATGTGTAACTGTTGGCGCGGCGCGGTTTTTCGCGTTGTCGCAGGTTTACAGCCTTATCTTGTGGAGCCGCCATGTCCCTGAGCCGTCTGTTGGGCTTTTTAACGCGAGGCGCCCGCCGGGGCGACGAAGCCGTTTCCTCTTCTTCCGTCAGTGCGGCGGAGGAGGCCCAACGCTTTTTTGCCTTGCGGCACCACTCCTTCCGCCTGTTTCTTACGGCATGGAACGCCTTTCAGGAAACCATGACCGATCTGGAATACACGCTTTGCTGCGATCATCCCTTTGGCCTGTATCGTGTGCGGGCGCTCTGCACCTCTATGGCCACCCAGGTTTTTCAGTGCATCAAGCAGCTTGAGCGGCTTGATCCCGCGCCTTGCCCGGCCCTTTACGCCCGCTTTGGTGAACTGCAAAAGCTGGTGGCGGAAGAAGTATACGAGCCGGAAGCCTGCCTGCTCGGGCCGCTAGTTGTTCCCCTGTGCCAGGACGATGCCGGATGTCTGGCAACCCTGCACAGCGAGGGGCGGGTGCTGGTGGACCCGGCAACCGCCCGGCTTGAAAAACTGCGCCCCATTTTTCCCGGTGCCGTGCCACAGGGCTTTGTGGTCACGGCGGCGGGGTGTCAGCACTATTTTCAGAGCGGCGACCTGCAAAGCGAGATCAACCGCTGCATTCAGGCTGCTGGCGGCCTGGCCCCCAACCATCTGGCGCGGCTTTCCAAAAAGCTGGGCGCGCTGGTGGAGGGAACCCCCCTGCCGGAAGACCTTGCCGCAGCTATCCTTGAGCAGGTACAGCGTTTACGCGGCCTTTGCAGCAAGCCCATGCAGCTTTTGCTGCGAGGGCGCGTATGGCCGCCTGCCGCGGGCGAGGGCGAAGGCTGCGGCGTTGTACTTTGGGGGCCGCCTGTTTCGTTGCAGGCGCATGACGATGATATTTTGCGTGCGGTGCGCGTAACCCTGTCCAGCAAGCAGCGCGCTCAGGCTCTGGTTTACCGCCGTGCGCGCGGGCTGACAGAAGGAGGGGCTGGCGTCTGCCTCACCTGTATGGCGGTGGATGAGGGCTGTTTTGGCGGCATTGCCCAGTCATCCGCGCCATTGACCCCGCACAGCGAGAACGTGCACGTCTTTGGGTGCGCGGGGCTGCCGCAGGAGGTGGAGTATTCCACCTTGCCGGTGGACGCCATAAGTGTTTCGCGCGCGGCGCCGCACACGGTGACAGACCGCCGTCCTTATAAAGCCAAGCGTCCGGTGCTGGACGATGCCACCGCCATACGCGCCGCAGAGCTTGCCCTCGCAGTGGAAGAAGCCGCCGGAAGGCCCGAGGTGCTCACCTGGGTGTGCAACCCGGAGGGGCGGGTTTTTATGCTTATGGCGCGCCCCATGTCCTTGCCGCAGGAGGAAAAAACCGCCTTGCCGGAACCAGCCAGGGCGCTGGATGATGCCCTGCTGCTGGAAGGGGGATTTACGGTCAATCCGGGCCGCGTATCCGGCCCTGCCTGGGTGGCCCGCCGTTGGGAAGACGCGCGCAGGTTCCCCACCGGCGGCATCCTTGTGGTGTCAGATGACAATTACATTTGGGGTTCGCTCATTGACCGCGCTGCCGGGATTGTGGCGGAGCGCGGTTTTCAGGGATCACGGCTGGCTTCGCTGGCGCGGGAGTTCGGCAAGCCCGCCGTCTTTGGCCTCAAATGGGCCACGGAAGTGGTAGAAAGTGATCAGCGCATCACCCTTTGCGCAGACCTGTGCACCGTGTACGAAAACCGGCAGGATTCCCTGTTGCCCAAAGTACCCCCAGGCAAGGACTACATGCCCGGCAGCCCCGTATACCAGATTTTGCAAACCGCCTCCCGCCGCATTCTGCCCCTGACGCTCGAGGTGGACAGCGTGGACTTCAAGGCGGCCAACTGCGCCACCTATCACGACATTGTGCGCTATTGCCACGAAAAGGCCGTGAGCGCCATGTTCAGCCTTGGCTCGGAAAAAAAGTACGCGCCGCAGCGCATCAAGCAACTGCGCGACAAAGTGGTCAAGCAGTTCTGGGTGGTCAACCTCAGTGATGGCTTTGTGCGTACCCCCACCGGGCCTGTCATTGACGTGGAAGACATTGCCTCCCTGCCCATGCTGGCCTTGTGGCAGGGCATGAACGCCCACCCCTGGCAGGGGCCGCCACCTGTGGATGGCAAGGGTTTTCTTTCTGTGCTTTTTGAGGCCACAGCCAATCCCAATCTGGATCCTGCGGCGCAGACGGCGTATTTCACTGAAAAAAATTATTTTCTTATCTCCAGCGATTATTGCAGCCTGCATTCCCGCTTTGGCTTCCATTTTGTTTCGGTTGAGGCGCGTCTTTCGGAGCGCACCAGCGAGAACTATCTGAATTTCCAGTTGCGCGGCGGTGCTGCCGACATTGAGCGCCGTATTCTTCGGGTGCGCTTTGTGGCCGATATCCTTTGGGAATTCGGTTTTTCACCAGTGGTGCGCAACGATGCCGTGAGCGCCACGCTCAAGGATATGGACAAGGAAGAAGGCGAACGCCTGCTGGCAGTGGCAGGGTATATGACCATCCACACCCGCCAGCTTGATATGATCATGCAGGACCCTGGGCAGGTTGCGGCCCGCCGCAAGGAAATGCTGGCCCACTGCCGGGCGCTTTTCAGGGGAGAATCCCTGGCTGGCGTTGTTGATTCTCCATCCCAGGAGGCCCGTTAATGTCGTCCACCGTGCCTGCATCCCACAGAGGCTACAGGGCCATATATCGCCGTTTGCTGATAACTCTGCTGCTCATGGCGCTCACGCCGCTGGTCGCTTTGGGGATATTTTGTCTGGACAGGCTCAGCGCCATCTATGACGAAAAAATCACTGCAGGCATCGAGGCTGTCATCAGCAGCAAGCACCGCGCCCTTGATACCTTCATGGTAGAGCGCATCGCGCAGGTCAAAAACCTGGCCTTCACCCATCCGTATTCTGATCTCAGCAATTCCGCGCGCCTGAGCGAAATTTTCAGCGTGATGCAGAGCAACAGCCGTTCGTTTGTTGATCTGGGCATTATCGGTATGGATGGCCGCCATGTATCCTATGTGGGGCCGTTTGACCTGCGGGACGCCAATTATTCCGAGGCCCCCTGGTTCTCGGAGGTGTTGCGCAAGGGCGTGTACGTCAGCAATGTATTCATGGGCTATCGCCATGTGCCGCACTTTATCATTGCCGTGCTGCGGCACGAGGGCGGGCGCACCTATATCATGCGCGCCACCATCGACATGGACGCCATTGACGCACTGCTGCGGCGCATATACTCCGGCCCGCACAGTGACGCATTTATCGTTAGCAATACCGGAGTATTGCAAACTAGTTCACGATTCTATGGCCCTATCATGGGGAACTTTACCCCGCCGCAGGAGGATCTGACCCGCAACAATGTGGTGACCATGCGCACGGTCATTCCCAGCGGGGAAGAAATGGTGGTGGCCATGATGCGGCTGGATTCCATGCCGTGGGTGCTGGTGGTCATGGATGATGTGCGCGACAGCCTCAAGCCTCTGCGGCAGCTCAAGGCGCTGATACTCTTCTTTACCCTGCTTGGCGGCGCGCTGACCTGCATGGGCGCGGAGCTGTGCACCCGGCGGCTTGTGGCTTCGCTTGAAGCCTCGGATCAGAAGCAGGCCCACATTGACGCGCGCATGCTGCAGTCAAGCAAGATGGCCGCTCTGGGCAAGATGGCGGCTGGCGTGGCGCACGAGGTCAACAATCCCCTGATGCTCATTCAGGAAAACGCGGGCTGGATACGTGACCTGCTGGACGATGAAGACCCGTCAACCATGAAGAATTACAAAGAAATTTTTGATAGTACAGAAAAAATCGAGCAGCACGTCAAGCGCGCCAAGGGCATAACCCAGCGCATGCTGGGCTTTGGGCGGCGCATGAATCCGGGCCGTACGGAAATTCTTATCAGTTCCCTGGCCGATCAGGCCGTGGAAATGCTTAAAACCGAAGCCGCCAACCGCAATATCGCCATCGTGCGGCAGTACGATGCGCATGTTCCCGTAATTTTGTCCGACCCGGCCCAGCTTGAACAGATATTCATCAATGTGATAGACAATGCCATTGATGCCATGGGCAAGAATGGCACCCTGACCGTCAGCACGCAGCCCTGGCGTACCGGAGTGCGCGTTTCCTTTACCGATACCGGGCCGGGCATGGATCCGGAAACCCTGCGGCAGATTTTCGACCCCTTCTTTACCACCAAGAAGGTGGGCGAGGGCACGGGGCTTGGCCTTGCCATCTGCTACACAATTCTTGAAAAGCTCGGTGGGCGCATAGACGTGCAGAGCGAACTTGGGCACGGCACCACATTCAATATTTTTCTGCCTGCGGAACCGCCGCAGCTCGCGCCTGAAGAAAGCGCAGAAGCATAATACCACTAGGCGGCCCCAACGGGGCATGCTGCCATATGAAGGAGGCCTCCATGCGCGCATTGTTTGTGGACGACGAAGTGGAATTTCTGGAACTGATGGAAAAACGCCTTACCCGGCGAGGTATGGAAGTTGTAACCGCGCCCGATGGTCAGTCGGCCCTTGATCTGCTGGATCAGGCCCTGCAATCGGGCGAGACGTTCCATATTGTGGTCATGGATGTGCGCATGCCCGGCATGGATGGTCTGGAAACCCTGCGTCACATGAAGGAAAAAGCCCCCAACCTGCCCGTTATTCTGCTTACGGGGCATGCCTGCATGGGCGTGGCCGTGCAGGGGCTTGATCTTGGCGCGTATGACTACATGCTCAAGCCCGTGGCCATCAGCGAGCTGATCATTAAGATGGAGGAAGCGGCCCGGTCCGCTATGTGACATGACGGTGTTCGACTGCCTGCGAAAGTGGCTGGTGCGCGATGGCTCGGATGAGCCGGACGCGGAACAGCTTGCGCGTGAGGAGGCTTTCAAGGCCCACCTGAGGGAGCGTTGCGCGCGCTTCCGCCGCTTGTTGTCGTCCAACAAGACAGCCCTTGAGGCCATGAGTGATGTGGAGGAGCACCTCTCCGGCGCGCGGCCTTTTGGCATGGATTACGTGCATGCCGTAAGCACTCGCGCCGTAACGGCGGTTTTTCAGATGGTGCGCGACCTCAACGCGCTTTCAGATGAAGGCTACGAGCCTTTGCAGCAGGCCTTTGACCGCATTCGTGAGCAGATGCAGAATCTGCTCGAAGATCAGCCGCATCAGGATGGCCCCAATATCATGCCGCTTGGCGATATCCGCCTGCACCACATCACCCTTGTGGGCGGCAAGATGGCCAATCTGGGTGAAGTGGCGGCCCATGCAGGGTTGGACGTGCCTGATGGTTTTGCCGTGACGGTCAGCGCCTACTATCGTTTTATGGAATACACCGGCCTGCACAGCGAACTGAACCGCCGCATTCAGGCTACGGATATGCACAGCCTGGATGAAGTTTTCAGTCTTTCTGCGGCATTGCAGCAGGCCGTACTCAGCGCGCCGTTGCCGCCGGAGCTGGAGCAGGAAATTACCGAGGCCGTGGCCGCCATGCAGCGCCGGGCTGGGCCGGGTCTTGCCCTTGCACTGCGCAGCAGCGCCGTGGGCGAAGATTCGCTTGGTGTCTCCTTTGCCGGGCAGTACCGCTCCGAACTTAACGTGCCGCCGGAAGAAGCCTGCGAGGTCTGGAAAGAAATTATCGCCAGCAAGTATGCCGTAACAGCCATGAGCTATCGGTATCAGCACGGCATCCCTGATGATGCTGCGCCCATGTGCGTGGGCGTGCTTGCCATGGTGCCAGCCGCCGCTGGCGGCGTGGCCTACAGCCGTGATCCTGTGGCTGCCGCGCGCGGGCAGGAGCAGGTGCTGCTCAATGCCGTGCCGGGCCTGCCCCAGGCCGTGGTGGACGGCGCGGTTACACCTGATGTTTTTATTTTTACCCGCACCAATCCGCCGCAGCCCATAAGCAAGACTCTTGCAGGGCTTGCTGGCGTGCCAGCCAGCCTCACCGATGCACAGGCCGCAGACCTTGCCCAGGTTGCGCTGGCGCTGGAAGAATACTACGCCGAGCCGCAGGATGTGGAGTGGGCGCTTGATTCCCGCAACGGGCGTATTGTGGTGCTGCAAAGCCGCCCCCTGCACGCGGCAGATGCCGCCACGGAAAACCGGGCCGATGTTGCTGACGGCGCAGCTGTCGGGCCGGGCGAGTGTAAAATTTTGGCGGAAAACCTGCCCGAAGGCCTTTCCATGCTGGCTTGCGGCGGCGTTGCCGTAAGCCCCGGCGTGGGTATGGGGCCTGTGTTTGTTGCCCGTAAGGAAGCGGACATGCTTTCCTTCCCCAAGGGTGGCATTCTGGTGGTTGAGCGGGCCTTGCCGCGCTGGGCACCTCTGCTTTCCCGCGCGTCTGGCATGGTCAGCGAAACGGGCGGCATGGCGGGGCATCTGGCCTCTGTAGCGCGCGAGTACCGCCTGCCCGCCGTGTTCAGCCTGCCTAATGCCTGTAGCCTGTTGGACAATGCCGGGGACGCCACCCTGGATGCCGTGCGCTGCGCCGTGTTTGCGGGGCTGAATCCCGAGCTTGCCGCCCAGGTGTCGGAGCCGCCAAATCTTATGGAAGGCAGCCCGGTGCATCAGCGGCTTGAGGCCTTGGCGACCCTGATGGTTCCCCTGCATCTGCTGGACCCGGAATCACCGGAGTTTGCGCCGGAACATTGTCAGACCCTGCACGACATCACCCGCTTTTGCCACGAAAAATCCGTACAGCTCATGTTTGAGGATGGCTCAGACGTCAACCAGCGCATGGGCAAGCAGCTCAAGGCCGGGGTCAAGCTTCAGTACTGGATTGTGGACATGGGCGACGGTTTCAGGCGGTATGTGGGCGGCGCGGTGGTGGATATCGCCGATATCGCCAGTACGCCCATGCTGGCGCTGTGGGACGGCATGGTTGCCGTGCCATGGGCCGGGCCGCCTGCGGCAAGCGCCTCTGGCTTCATGACCGTGATGCTTGAAAGCACCATGAATCCGGATCTGGAAAGCACAGCGCCCAATGCCATGTCCAACAAAAACTTTTTTATCATTTCTGATAATTACATGATTTTGCAGGCCCGCTACGGCTACCACTTCTGCACGGTGGAAAGTCTGGCTGGCGCAAATAACCATGAAAATTTTGTGAGCTTCCAGTTCAAGGGAGGTGCTGCCGACCGGCAGCGCCGCCGCCTGCGCGCCCGCATGGTGGCCGACCTGCTGGAGGCGCACGGCTTCCGCGCTGATGTGAAGGATGATTCGCTCTTTGCGGTGGCGGAAAACTTCCCCGCTGCCGATATTCTGCAAAAAACCCGTATGCTCGGCTATCTGCTCATCCATACCCGACAAGTGGACATGATCATGCTGGAGCAGGAGCGCGCCGCAGCCTTAAGGGAAAAACTGGGCGGCGACATGGCCTCGTTGCTCGACAGACCTTTGCCGCCGGGCTGTTAGAGGTTTTTTCAGCACACGTTCACGGTGCTGTCCTTCAGTCTGCCCTGCTGCGCTGGCTCTGTCTTTGTACTGAGTGCGGCCGTGGGCATCCCTTCATCTTCCTTGCCAACGTATTCCTAGCTGTTTACTACAAAACAGGCGACTGCGCTGGATTATCCGGCGGGTTGCGCCTCTGTTTGTCTGAAGTTTTTTGTATTCTGGAGTAGAGTTCATGAGCAGACCAAGAATTTTTGTTCCGCGCACGGTGGTGCCCGAGGCCCTTGAATTGCTGCAGACCCGTTGTGATGTGGAGATGGGTCCCAGTGGCGGCTTGCCGCACGAAAAGCTGGTTGAAGCGGTGCGCGGCTGCGATGGCGTTCTTTCTCCGGTGGTGGCCTTGCCCGCAGATGTTATTGATGCCATGGCCCTGACCTGCAAGATCATTTCGTGCTTTGGCGTCGGCTTTGATCATGTGGATATTGCCGCTGCCACCCGCAACGGTATATGGGTGACGCACAATCCCGGCTTTGTCACTGATGACACTGCCGATATGGCCTTTGCGCTCATGCTCGGCGTGGCCCGCAAACTGCGCGACTGCGATGCTTTTGTGCGTAGTGGCGAAAAGCCATGGCCCATGACTGTCAATCTGGGCTTGCGGGTATCGGGCAAAACGCTGGGCCTCGTGGGCAGCGGGCGCATTGCCCAAGCCGTGGCCGCACGGGCTGCAGGCTTTGGCATGTCGCTGCTCTACACCGCGCGGCACCGCAACGAGAACTTTGAGGCGAGTACGGGCGCACACTATGTCAGCAAGGATGATCTGCTGCGACAGTCCGACTTTGTCAGCCTGCACATGCCGCTGACGCCGGAAACGGAAAAATATATAGGCAGCAGGGAGCTTGAACTCATGCAGCCTCATGCCATCCTCATCAATACCGCACGTGGCAAGGTGGTGGACGAGGCCGCGCTTGCCAGTGCCCTAAAAAACGGCGTGATAGCCGGGGCAGGGCTGGACGTGTTTGAAAACGAACCGCTGGTGCTTCCTGCTCTCTGTGAGCTGCCCAACGTGCTGATGACGCCGCACAAGGGTGCGGCGACTATGGACGGATTCAGAAATATGGGACGCAGCAGCGCAGAAAAGATTTTTGCAGCCCTGGACGGCAAGCTGCCAGCCAACTGCCTCAACCCCGAAGCACGGCAGGTATAGAACAGATTTGTTTTGAGTTTTTTTGCGGGGGGAGCGGCAGAAATCAGTCGCTTACCGGCGCGGTCAAGCCGCAGCCTGCTCCTGCTTTCTGGTTGCGCCGACTTCGTCAGCGCAACAAAAAGGCTCCCGCTTTCGCGGGAGGCCTTACCCAGAGCAAAGCCGCGTTGCGGACTTTGTAAGCGCAGAAACCAGTCGCTTACCGGCGCGGTCAAGCCGCAGCCTGCTCCTGCTTTCTGGTTGCGCCGACTTCGTCAGCACAACAAAAAGGCTCCCGCTTTCGCGGGAGCCTTTTTCATTCTTCAAACGTATGAGCTGTTGGGCTGGCTTAGTACATGCCGCCCATGCCACCCATGCCGCCCATGCCACCCATGTCGGGCATGGCAGGAGCCGCACCCTTGGGTTCGGGCTTTTCAGCAATGGCGCATTCGGTGGTCAGCAGCAGGGCGGCCACGGAAGCGGCGTTCTGCAGGGCTGTACGGGTAACCTTTTTGGGGTCGATAACGCCAGCCTTGATGAGGTCTTCGTATTCGCCGGTGGCGGCGTTGAAGCCGAAGCCGTCCTTGCCCAGGCGAACCTTTTCGACCACGATGGAGCCTTCAAAGCCGGCATTGTGGGCGATCTGGCGCAGGGGTTCTTCAATGGAGCGGCGAATGATGTTTACTCCAGCAAGTTCGTCGTCGTCGGCGGGCTTGATGTCGTTCAGCACCTTGGAAACGCGGATCAGCGCAGTGCCGCCGCCAGGCACGATGCCTTCTTCAACGGCAGCGCGGGTGGCGTTCAGAGCGTCTTCAACGCGGTCTTTCTTTTCTTTCATTTCCACTTCGGTGGCAGCGCCCACATGCACAACGGCCACGCCGCCCACGAGCTTGGCCAGGCGTTCCTGGAGCTTTTCGCGGTCGTAGTCAGAGGTGCTGTCTTCGATCTGGGCGCGGATCTGCTTCACGCGGGCTTTGATGTCGTCGCCCTTGCCAGCGCCGTCAACGATGGTGGTGTTTTCCTTGTCGATGACAATGCGCTTGGCGGTGCCAAGTTCGGCAAGGGTCATGCTTTCAAGCTTGGAGCCGGTGTCGTCAGAAGCCACCTGGCCGCCGGTCAGCACGGCGATGTCCTGAAGCATGGCCTTGCGGCGGTCACCGAAGCCGGGGGCCTTCACGGCCACAACCTGCAGGGCGCCGCGCAGCTTGTTGACCACCAGGGTGGCAAGGGCTTCGCCTTCCACGTCTTCAGCGATGATCATGAGCGGACGGTTCACCTTGGCAACCTGCTCGAGCACGGGCAGCATGTCTTTCATGCTGGAGATTTTCTTCTCGGTGTAGAGGATGTAAGGATTGTCCATTTCGCAGACCATCTTTTCGGTGTTGGTCACGAAATAGGGGGAGAGGTAGCCGCGGTCAAAGCGCATGCCTTCCACCACGTCCATGGTGGTTTCCAGACCCTTGGCTTCCTCAACGGTGATCACGCCTTCCTTGCCCACTTTGGACATGGCTTCGGCGATGATGTTGCCGATGGTGGCATCAGAGTTGGCGGAAATGGTGCCGATCTGGGCAATTTCCTTCTGGTCGCGGGTGGGCTTGGCCAGGTTGGCAAGTTCGGCGATCAGGGCTTCAACAGCTTTGTCCACGCCGCGCTTGATGGCCATGGGGTTGCGGCCAGCGGCCACAAGCTTGGTGCCTTCGCGGTAGATGGCCTGGGCCAGAATGGTGGCGGTGGTGGTACCGTCGCCAGCGGCGTCAGAGGTCTTGGAGGCCACTTCCTTGACGAGCTGGGCGCCCATGTTTTCGAACTTGTCGGTCAGTTCGATTTCCTTGGCCACGGTCACGCCGTCCTTGGTGATGACGGGAGCGCCGAAGGACTTTTCAATGGCAACATTGCGGCCCTTGGGGCCAAGGGTCACTTTAACGGCATTGGCGAGCTTGTCGACGCCACGGGCAAGTTTTTCACGGGCTTTAACGTCAAAAAGAATTTCTTTAGCGGACATTGGAAATTTTCCTCCTGAAATATAATTCGGCAGCGGTGGGAGTTAGTCAATAATGGCGAGAATGTCTTCTTCGCGCATCACAAGGTGATCAACGCCGTCCAGCTTGACTTCGGTGCCGGCATACTTGTTGAACAGCACCATGTCGCCCGCTTTCACAGCCAGAGCGACGCGTTCGCCATTTTCCCCAGCTTTGCCGGGACCGGCAGCAACAACCTGACCCTTGGAAGGCTTTTCTTTGGCCGTATCAGGGATAAACAGGCCACCGGCGGTCTTTTCTTCGGATTCAAGGCGTTTGACCAGCACACGGTCGTTAAGGGGCTTCAGCTTCATGACGTCAAATCCTCCCGGAAATGATATTATTATTGTCCATTTAGGACGCAGCAGCGGCCGCATCGCTGTGGCCGCGCTGGAAATATTGCGCGTTATGAACCGAAGCCAGTTCCACTTCGCTTCAGTTCCGCACCGGCATAGAAATAAGACGCGCTCGGAGCTTGAAAAGGGGTTTGGACTGATTTTTTTACTTTTTTTTGCAAAAAAATAAAAAATCAAACAAATCAAGCATGTTGAGTTTGACCCCGCTCCGAATGCCTTTTCCTCTGCGGTGTAACCGCGCTCAATACTTTGGGCAAGGAGCACTACCGGAGGCAAGGCGCGCAGTCAAGCTCGACTTGTCCGGATGCCGGTTCCTTATTCTTGCCATGGCCCATGCAGGGTCAGCACAAGCAGGGGCATGCGCCCAGTTTTGACTGCGCCTCGCGGCGAAGTTCCTTCACATACGTCCTGTTGTTTTGCAGATAAAAGGCCAGTGCGCGGGCAAAATCTTTTTTCAGCAGGCCCTCAAGAATGAGGGTGCTGATTTCCCGTTCAAGCGAGAGCAGGGCGTGCATGCCAATAACAATGCGCCGTTCCTCCTGCGGCAGGGCGCACAGCTTGCGCCAGAATACCTCCCGGGCGCGGGGCTGATAATACCACATGTACATCATGTCCAGAAGGTGCGTTACTGTTTGCCGTGCTGCTGCGCGGTCTTTGCCGTACAGCATGCGCCAGTATTCCGCAGGATCTTGCAGCATTGTTTCAAGGTCTTTGCTGGGGAACAGCAGTTCCTGCCGCGCCAGACTTTTGTATATCTGCGTAAACTTGCTGTCGTAATCACATTGCCGCATACGCAGATACATGTTGCGGTCGGCAAAACCTTCGATGATGGATGCCACCATGTCGGACGAACATTTGGAAACAATGGCCGCGCAGTTCTGCATCAGGCTTATGGGATCAGGCAAGTGCATTGCGGTAAAGCAGAGCAGCAAGCCCTGGCCCATGAGCATGGACAGCGGAATGGAAAGCGCGCTGCGAAAGAGGTTGCCGACTATGGCTTCCTTGGGCAGGCCACGGTAAATGTTGTGCCCTGAAATATAGGCGCTGTTGATCATGGCTATGACCGTATAGACCGCAAGCGCGTTGTCCTGCACCGTCAGACCCATGAAGTCCTGCAAGAGCCACAGGCGCACCACCACTTCAAGCAATGGCACGGATACGCCTGTGTAAAACAGCGAGTCGGCCATGCGGCTCCAGCTCACATAGCGCTTCCACGGCACCAGCACAGAGCGGGTAAAGGCCCCGCCGCCCACAACCGCCTGCCCCACGTTGCGCACTGCAGTAATGGCAAACCATATGAGCGCGCCAAACCATGTGAGCACCCACCAGCCGTCCACATAGCTGAAGGCCCACTGCGCGGGCAAAAAACCCGCCAGGATTTTGAGAACGTTGACAATGTCGCTGTTCATGTATTCGGGCGACCAGAAGGGGATTTCCCCTTTTTCAGGGCCGGGCGTCTGCTGCATTTCGCGGTTCACGCCTTTGGCGTCAACACCGCCCAGGGTCACAAGATTGCCGTCATGGCCCACACTGGTGGTGTTTTTTTCAAGGCCCCAGCCCCGTACCCTGTGGCAGCCCAGATTGCCAAGGCCGGGAATGCGTCTGAGCAGGCGCTGCCACCATGGTTGCGGCTGTGCTGGCTCATGGTAGTGCGTGAAGCGGTAAATATCAGTATGCACGGGCAGGGTGAGCCGCAGGGCGTTATCTTCATTGCGCAGGGCTGCACGGGCCTTGGGGGGCAGCGTTTCCACAAACACAAGCCCCATGCCGTGGGTGTGGTGCGAGCGGCTGGTGGAATCCGTGCCGATGCGCGAACCCAGCGGCGAAAGCGCATAAAACTCCTGCAACTGCGGAATATGACCCAGAATCTCCTGAAACAGGGGCATGCGCGGAGAATCTTTGGGTTCCTTGCTGATAATGCTGCGGATGACCTGCTTGAGCCTCGGGGTGCTGCCCTCGTTGACGGCCCTTTGCAGGGTGTTGATCTCTTCCACATGAGCAAGCTGACCGGCTGTCCATTCGCGCAGGTTAAAAAGCTCGAGGTGGGTAATGCGCCCACGGCCCAGCCACAGCAACTCCAGCACGTCCTGTTCCGTCAGGCCTGCCAGATTGAGCACGATCTGGCAGGGGTGCAGGGGGTAGATGTTTTCCAGCAGGAATTCCGGCGACTGCTGCAAAATAGCGGGCAAATCCTTGTGCGGCTTGTAAGGGAACACGATCTCCGGGTTGGCCTCCGGGCCGAGCCAGTCATCGCGCAGCATGTCGGGCACCATGTCGGTCAGTTCCGTCAGACTTTCGCGCAGTTTGGCCGCCCGTGCGGGGTTTGTTTCCGCAGTTAGGGCCTCGCGCAGGCGTTCGCCGCGCAACTGTCGCATGGGCTCAAGCTGATGATAAATAAATTCGGCAAGATGCAGCGAGGACGGCTGCTTTTGCCCCACATAGGCAAGAAAAACCTCTTCCTTGATGGGTTCCGGTGCGGGCATATCCCATCGAGCAGCCAGCGAGGCGGCGTGCCTCTCGTTCCAGGCTCGCAAGAGCTTGAGCACGTAGGCGCGCATCCAGTCGTTGACGGGCGCGTACTTGCGCAGCGCGTCTGTGATGTCCTTGCGGTGCAGCAGGTTGTCAAAAGCCCTCGATGTTTCGGTATTGAGCGGCGACCATGTAAATTCCACCAGTTTGTCGCGGAACGTGGCCTTGAACTCAATGCCGATGCGCACCGTAATGTCCATGATGCGCGCGGCGCGCAGCAGTTCCTGAGCAGCTTCGGGGTCAACGGTATTATAGTAGATTACCGTCAAAAAGCGGATGCCCTTGATCCACGCATCCATGACCAGATGGGTTGGATTTTTGCGCCCCTTGGTGTTGGCGTCGTGCACGTGGTGGTCAAAGGCGTGCTGGTTCCATTCCTCCGGCATTTCAAGCAGGTGGTATTTACGCAGCAATGCCCGCACAATGCGCGGCGTGCCGCGCACGGCCTGATGAAATTCGTGTGCGAGGGGTAATTGGTGGCTGGCATCGTTGTGCGAGCGCACGAGGTCTTTCATGATCTGCACCAGCACGCGCGCTGTATTGTTTTGCAGCGAAGAATGCGTGGAGTACAGGACCTCGTCGTGCAAGCGGCGCAGGGCCTGCAATCTCTCGCTGGGGCCGCCAGCCTCCAGGCTTTCCAGCAGCACGATGACGGCGCTGGCAAGGCGCAGGCCGTGCGAAGAGGTCATTTCAATGATGCCGTGGGGGTGCAGGCCCGGTTCTGGCTGGCGCAGGGCGTGATCCTGTGCGCGGGCGTCCACAAAGGCGTTCACCATCTGGATGAGCTTGTGGTCCTGCCTGTCGAACAGCAATGAAGAAAACTTCCGGTGCGCGTGGGCGCGGCCATCTGTTGAGGAACCGTCGGTAGTGGTACTTGTAGAGCTGAGCATGAATAATGTCGGGAAAAAGTGCTTAAAGATGTTTGCAGCGGCTGCATGCCCTGCAAGCTGACCATATATGCTTATGATGCAGTGCAAGTGCGCGAAAGTCCAGCGGCATGTTTCTGCCATCGGGCATGCGATCAGGCGCATTGATAAAAAGGCCATACTGCCGTTAAATGGCAAAAAGCAGTCTTCTGCACAGATGGCCGCTCTAACCAGTTACCCCGGAGGATGTATGTATCAGCAAGCCAATGATCTGGCCGGAGGGCATGTGTTCGCTACAGCCCAGGAAATGATGGACTGGCTTGAAAAGGCCATGACTGACAATATTCGGAATAACAAGGATCAATACCGGTTTGAGGCTGATCCCTACGCCTATGTGGTCAACTATGCCGCTGCCGCCGGGCTTGAACTTGACGATGCGCAACTGGGCGACATGCAGCGGCGTGTGGCGCAGTGGGCAGAGCAACATTTTGCCGAGAATATGACGGAAGAATAGCTCTCTTTTCTTTTACTGCTGGCTGCTGCGGTAATTATAATGCAGAGCGTGGGGAATGACAAAAAATTTCACGTGCTTTGCACT
Organism: uncultured Desulfovibrio sp.; assembly: GCF_902477725.1. NCBI lineage: Bacteria > Pseudomonadati > Thermodesulfobacteriota > Desulfovibrionia > Desulfovibrionales > Desulfovibrionaceae > Desulfovibrio > uncultured Desulfovibrio sp. The sequence goes on from NZ_CABSIF010000016.1 coordinate 42,873, forward strand.
GATAGTTGCTGACAGCAGTCAGCAATGTTTTGTTGATTACATATTGCAAGACGTTACTGAAAACTGATGGTGCAGGCTGTATCGATATGGCAGATTTCAGTATTTCAGAATGTTACGTAAAACAGTACATAGTAAATGTAATTGTTTTATTGTGGTCATGAAAATTTTTATGTACAATGGTTGCATTTTTTAGTTGCCAAGAGCGCATAAATTGATGAAGGTACTGGGGGTAATTTTCTTTACGACAAACGCAAGGGAATATGGCTTGTGAATATGGTTTTTTGTATATGAAGTCACTGTTCGGACTGCTCAGAACGCAAATTGAAGAACGTCCAACTCGGGCAATATTTCTGCTTTGGTCTTTATCACTTCCTGTTGCTGCATTATTTTCACTGCTTGTAGCGTTGCACTGGCGTTCAGAAAGTTTGACAGTTGCAATTGATGAAGCAGAATATTCTCTGTCGCAGCGTGTTCAGCGTGTTGCTGAAATGGCTGACCTTAAATTTGATACGATAAAAAAACTTACCGTACTTCTGGCCACAGACTCGCGCATTATTGCCGCTCTGAAGGGAGACGGGGATTTTGCGGAATGCACCCGCTACCTTCAGAGTGTGGGGGACACGCTCCGGCTGCACCGTGCGTTCCTGCTTGATAAAAACGGCGTATGTGTTGCCTCCAACGATGCCGGAATGCCCAAAAATCTCCTTGGCGTTAACCTTGCCGACCGTGATTATTTTATCCGCGCCATGGCCGGGGAAAGCACGGTGCAGTTTGTTGTAGGGCGGGTTTCGACCATTCCCGGTTTCCACTTTGCTGCACCTGTCAGCGGGCCTGACGGCTATCTTGGCGTTGTGGTCCTTAAAATTGATACTGACACGCTTGCCCAGCAGCTTTACCTGCCCACTGGCTTTGTTACGGACAAGGCGGGCGTAGTTGTGCTTTCTGATTCGCCGCAAAACATGCTGCGGGTCGTGCCCGATGGGGCAGCCGCTTCTTTTGATGCAGCGCAATATCTGCTCCGTTATCAGCGTGAACATCTTGAATCCGTGTATCTGCGCAAAATAGTAGACGGCTATGAAGCCTGGGAACTCCGTCCCGGTGGTCAGCCCTATTTGCGTGATACAGTCAGCATCGACAAGGAAGGGCTGAGCGTTTACGGCTTTGAGGGCCTTGGCCCTCTGCTGGCCGACCTTGCGGAAAGCTTCCGCATGCATCTTGCCACCACGTTTATTTTTTTTGTGCTTGGTTTTGCGGTCATAATCGGTACCACAGTGAATCTGCTGCGCGACAGATATTTGCGCAAAACATTGCAAAAACTTAATGATACCTTGCGGGTTCAGGCGCAGCATGATTCCCTGACCGGGCTGCTCAACCGCAGGATGTTCGATGAAATGGCCGAAGCCTGGTTTGCCCAGACATTACGGCTTGGCGTGCCTTTTTCGCTGGTGCTGTTTGACATCGATCATTTCAAGCGGCTGAATGATGCCTTTGGGCATCAGGCCGGCGACCATGTTCTGCGCGAAATCGCCAGAAGTGTGAGTACCCGCCTGTCCCGCCGGGGCGACAGGGTTTTTCGCATCGGTGGGGAGGAATTTGCCGTGCTGGCCAGCGCGTCAGAGGAGCGGCAGATTGTTTGCCTCATGGAAAAGCTCCGAAAGACTGTGGAGGATATGCGCCTCCAGCATCCCGATGGGGCAGACAAGGTTGTAACCATCTCTTTGGGCGGCTTACTGGTGCGTGATTGCTGCGATATGTCCTTTGATGAAGCGTTCAAAAGAGCGGACGAAGCGTTGTACAGCGCCAAGGCTCAGGGGCGCAACCGCAGCGTATTGGCAGGCAGTTGCGGCGCTGATGGTGCTGCTGATTGTTTGGTACGTCCTCATTCCTGACACCACGCGTTTATGCGCTCTCCATTACGCATTTTTTCGTGCTCATAGTTTCAGTTTTGCGCTGATAATCCATGTAGTTGCAATCATACGAGACGCAACGTCATAATATTTTTCTTTTTTGTGTTGACTTTGAATTTCTTTTTCGTACAATGGAACCTGTTGCCCTCAATCGGGCCGCACTGTTTACCGCCGCAAAGGCATACAGGAGAACAGGTAACATGTATAACCGTTTTGGAACAACGCCGGAAATGATGATCCAGACCGTTCAGGAAAATGGAACGGAGGCTGTACTGGCCATCGACAGCAGGGGCCTGTATCTGACCACCGCCCAATTTGTGGGACGCCCCATTGCCGACCGCAACCGCTATAGCGGTGTGCGCAAGGAAATGCCTCAAAGGCTTGCCGCCCTCGGGCTGGATGTGGATGCCCTGGTGGCCGCAAACCAGCACCGCATTCAGGTGGAGACCGCTTCCACCAAGAAGGTCAACCCCCTCAAGGCCTCCAAGCGTGGTTCCAAGGGCTAGGCTGGGGCAACTGCCAGGTTTGCAACTATCCATACTCCAGAGCAGAATGTGGCTGAAAATGCCCACCTGCTCCGGTTGACGCCACAGGCCGCAATTTTACGGCTGTATACCATCGCCCGTTGTTGACACGGTTGCCCGCACAAGGCTCCGTTCAACAGCGGGCGTTGCTGCTTCAATCTCGCCGGAATTTTTTTATTGCGCCAGCCTTGCAGGGCAGTGGCAGAGGGGATATGCGGCATTGCCCGAGCGCCCACGCCTTGCGCCCTGTGTACTTTTTCCGTAGGCTTTATTCATGTCGAAAACACGTGAAATTTATATATGCTCTTCTTGTGGGTCACAAACCATGCAGTGGCGTGGGCAATGCCCCAACTGTCATGAGTGGAATACGCTTCAGGCGGCTGTGCAGTCCAAATCCGCTCCAGGAGGCAACAGGCCCCGCGCTGCCACGAATTCTTCCAGCCGCCCCATTGCTTTGCGGGATGTGGAAGATGCCGGGCATGCGCCCTACGGCAGCGGCCTGAAAGCCCTTGACCGTGTGCTGGGAAAGGGCCTTGTGCCCGGTGCGGCCATTCTGGTGGGCGGCGAGCCGGGCATCGGCAAATCAACCCTGCTGCTTCAGGTGGCGGGGCTTGTGGCAGCGCAGGGCAGGCGCGTGCTCTACGCCAGCGGTGAGGAATCCCTGCCGCAGATCAAGGGGCGGGCCGAGCGCCTCGGCATGCTGGATCATAACCTGATGGCCATTGCCACCTCCAGTGTGGAGGATGTGCTTGAGGCGGCCAATGCCGCACCACCAGCCCTGTTGGTGGTGGATTCAGTGCAGACCCTCACAAGCCTTGAGGCCGATGGCCTGCCGGGCAATGTCAGTCAGGTGCGGGCCGTGGCAACAACCTTGCTCGAAGCCTGCCGCCGTCTGTCCTGCACCCTGATTCTGGTGGGGCATGTGACCAAGGATGGCGTGCTGGCTGGCCCCCGTCTGCTGGAACACATGGTGGACACCGTTATTTCGCTCGAGGGCGACCGCCGCCAGATGTTTCGCCTGTTGCGTGTGTTCAAAAACCGCTTTGGCCCCAATGAGGAACTGCTGGTCTTCCGTATGGAGGCCACGGGCATGCAGATTGTGGACGATCCCTCCACGTTTTTTCTGGGCCAGCGTGATCCTTCGCTATCCGGCACTGCCGTGGTCATGGCCGTGGACGGGCAGCGCCCTTTGGCAGTGGAGGTGCAGGCGCTGGTTTCCCGCACATTTTTGAGCATCCCGCGCCGGGCGGCCCTTGGCTTTGACGTGGCCCGCCTGCATTTGTTGCTGGCCGTGCTGGAAAAAAGGCTCAAGCTCAATTTTGCTCAGGTGGATATTTACGCCAAGGTGGGCGGCGGCATGAAGCTGAGCGAGCCGGGGCTTGATCTGGCGCTGGTGGCTGCGGTGCTTTCGTCGTATTATGATGTTCCGCTGCCGGAAAAGAGCGTACTGTGGGGCGAGGTGGATCTCAACGGGCAGGTGCGGCCCGTATCCGCGCAGAATTTGCGCCTCACGCAGGCGCGGCGGCTGGGCTTTGACCCCATTGTGCACCCGTCTGCGGAGCAGGGCGGCATCAGCACCATAGCCGCCTTGCAGCAAAAACTGTTTCATCGCAAGTAAAGGCGGCAGTCATGGGCCTTGAGATTGAACGCAAATATCTGCATGTGAATCTGCAAACCCTGCGTCAGGCGCTGGTGGACAACGGGGCGCACTGTCTTGGCGCCCATTTTGAATGTAACTGGGTGTTTGACACTGCCCATGGAGCGCTGGTCACAGGCGGCAAACTGCTGCGTTTGCGCAGTCAGGAATGGCAGGACAAAACGCGCCACCTGATCACGCTCAAGCTGCCCGCCATGGAAGACGGCGGCTTTAAGGTGCGGGAGGAGCGCGAAACGGAAATTGCCGATGGCGCGGCCTTGCGGGGTATTCTGGAAGGTCTGGGCTATACGGTGGCGGCCCGGTACGAAAAAGTTCGCGAGCCCTGGCGCATGGACACCGTGGAAGTGGAGCTGGACGCGCTGCCCTTTGCCCAGGTGGTTGAGCTGGAAGGCCGGGCGCAGGATATTGCCAGGGTCGAGAAGCGTCTGAACCTTGACAATGCCGAAATAAGCATCAAAAGTTATCATGAGCTGCATCAGGAATGGTTGCGGCAAAACAACAAGCCGAAACAGCTTTCCTTTGTGTTTGACGAAGCGCAGAGGGCGCACTGGCGCACAGTGCTGGGCCTGACCGAAAAGGCCGATGCCGGCGCGGATTCATCGCGGCAGAGCTGAAACGTCTTGGGAGCCATGCATGTCTTTTATCCCCGACAATCAAACCAGCGGCGACAGCCGCGTAATCGTGGAAAAAAAACTTAAGGAACCGGATCGCTACCGGGTACTCCTGCACAATGACGACTATACAAGCATGGAGTTTGTGGTGTCGGTACTGTGCGGTATTTTCCACAAAACCGCCGAAGAAGCCACGGCCATCATGCTGGCGGTACACCAGCGCGGGGTAGGCCAATGCGGCATATACACCCTTGAAATAGCCGAGGCCAAGGTTCGGCGTGTGCACAACACGGCGCGGGCGGCAGGGTATCCCCTTAAATGCACCATGGAAAAAATCCATTGAGATAAGCCTATGTTGAGTAAAAATGTTCAGTTGGTCATTCGGGACGCCCTCATGGAAGCCCACCGGCGACGGCATGATCTGTTGACTGTGGAGCATGTGCTCTTTGCGCTGACCAACAGCATGAAGGGGCGCATCATTCTTGAGGGCAGCGGGGCAAGCGTGCCCGTGCTGCGCGAGCAGCTTGAGGAATTTTTCAACAAGGAACTGGAAACCGTTTCCCTGGCGGAAAAGCACGAAGTCTCGCAGACGGACAGTGTGCAGCGTGTGCTTGAACGCGCGCTGGAGCATATCCGCTCCTCCGGGCGTGATGCTGTGGAGCTTGGCGACCTGCTCATTTCCATCATGGATGAGGAAGAAAGCTACGCACACTTCTATCTGCGCAAACAGGGCGTTGAGCGGCTGGACGTGCTGACCTTTATTTCGCACGGGCTTGACGAAGGCGCTGGCTCGCGCGGCGTGGAAGCCGGGGCCGAAGCCGGGGACGGCGAAGCCAAGGCCGACCCTCTGGCCCAGTACACTGTTGAGCTTACGGCCCGCGCCAAGGAAGGCAAGATTGACCCCCTCGTGGGCCGCACTGCGGAGCTTGACCGCGCGGTTGAGGTGCTGTGCCGCCGCCGCAAGAATAATCCCCTGTTTGTGGGCGACCCCGGCGTTGGCAAAACCGCTTTGGCCGAGGGCCTTGCCTTGCGCATTGTGGAAGGCAACGTGCCTGAAATGTTTGCCAAAACAAAGCTTTACGCCCTTGATATGGGCCTTCTGCTGGCGGGCACGCGCTACCGGGGCGACTTTGAAGGCCGCCTCAAGGCTGTGGTGCAAAAGCTTAAGGAGCAGCCCGACTGCATCCTGTTTATTGACGAAATCCACACCATCGTGGGCGCAGGTTCCACCTCTGGCGGCTCGCTTGACGCGTCCAACCTGCTCAAGCCCGTGCTCGCCAATGGCGAAATCCGCTGCATTGGTTCCACCACCTACGAGGAATACCGCAACCATTTTGAAAAGGACCGCGCGCTGGCCCGCCGGTTTCAGCGCATTGACCTTACCGAGCCGACCACAGAAGAATGCCTTGGCATTCTTGAAGGGCTTGAGCCGCGCTATGCGCAGTATCACCACGTGCGTTACAGCCCTGCGGCCCTCAAGGCCATGGTGGATCTTACCGCGCGGCATGTGCGCGACCGTCTGCTGCCCGACAAGGCCATTGACGTGCTGGATGAAACTGGCGCGGCCGTGCGGCTTGGCCGTGGCGTAACGCCTACCGGAAAGCCTGCCAAAAAGAGCGGCAAGGATGCCCCGCTGGTCAGCGTGGCCGATGTGGAGCGCATTGTGGCCCGCATGGCGGGCATACCCGTGCGCACAGTTTCCGGCAAGGAACGCAACAAGCTGGCAACGCTTGAAAAAGACCTCAAGAGCCTTGTGTTCGGGCAGGAAAAAGCCATTGAGCTGACCGTGCGCGCCATCCTGCGCGCCCGCGCCGGGCTTGGGCAGGAGCAGCGCCCCGCTGGGGCCTTCCTGTTCTACGGCCCTACGGGCGTGGGCAAAACGGAAGTGGCCCGCAGCCTTGCCAAACTCATGGGCGTGGAATTTTTGCGCTACGACATGAGCGAATACATGGAAAAGCATTCTGTTTCGCGGCTCATCGGCGCGCCTCCAGGCTATGTGGGCTTTGATCAGGGAGGTCTCATGACTGAGGCCGTGCGCAAGGCCCCGTATTCCGTGGTGCTGCTGGACGAAGTGGAAAAAGCCCACCCGGATATCTTTAACGTGCTGCTCCAGGTGATGGATTACGCCACACTGACGGACAACACCGGGCGCAAGACAGACTTTTCGCATGTTATCCTTATCATGACCTCCAATGCCGGGGCCTTTGAAATGTCGCGGCCCGCCATGGGCTTTGGCGGCACAGCCCCGCAGGATGCGGCGCACAAGGGCCTCAAGGCTGTGGAAAACACCTTCAGCCCAGAATTCCGCAACCGGCTGGACGCGCTGGTGCCCTTTGGCAGCCTCACAGAACCCATGATGCTGCGCATTGTGGACAAGTTTGTGGGCGAAATCCGCACCAGCCTCGAGCAGCGCGGCGTAACGCTTACACTCACGGAGACCGCCCGCAAATGGCTTGCCCGCAAGGGCTTTGATCCGTCGATGGGTGCGCGGCCCCTGCGCCGCCTGCTGCGCACGGAGCTGGAAGACCGTCTGGCGCACGAACTGCTCTTCGGTTCGCTCAAAAAGGGCGGCAGCGCAAAGCTGACAGTCAAGGGCGAGGAACTGGCCCTTGAACATGAGGGCAGCGCGGCCAAAAGCCGCAAACCGGTGCCTGTAGACGCCTGATTATATGCAGAAAGGCGGGCCGGGGCTGTTGCCGAATGCGGCAGTTCCGGCCTGCTTGCGTTTACGCTGTTTTCAATGGCATCCGCCCCGTCCCATAAAATATTCAAATGGTACTCTGTCGGCAAAGGACGCTATGATCGGGGCATTTACAGCACTGGCCTCTCAATTTCCGCCGCCGGAAACAGCCCGTGAAGACGGGTTGCTGTGTCTGGGCGGCGATCTGCGGCCAGAACGTCTGGTTGCTGCCTATAGCCGTGGAATTTTCCCCTGGTATTCCAAGGGAATGCCCATCCTCTGGTGGTCGCCGGATCCCCGCTGCGTCATGCCTCTTGAGGCCTTTCGCCTGCCTGCGCGCAGCGCCCGCAAGCTGCGCCTGCATCCTTTTGAACTGACCCACAACGCCGCCTTCAAGCAGGTTATCCGCGCTTGCGCAGCGCCAAGGGACAAGGAGGGCGGCACCTGGATTATTGACGACATGATGCGCGCCTACGAAGACCTGCACGCCCTTGGCTATGCCCATTCCATTGAGGCCTGGCGTGATGGCGAGCTGGTGGGCGGTCTGTATGGTGTGGCACTGGGGCGGGCTTTTTTTGGCGAATCCATGTTCCACACCCAGCCGGAGGCCTCACGTGCCGCGCTGGCCGGTCTGGTGGGTCTGCTGCGCCAGCGTGGGGCCACCTTGCTTGACTGCCAGCAGGAAACGCCGCACATCATGCGCATGGGCGGCGTAATGCTGCCGCGTGTGATTTTTCAGGCCGAGCTTGAGCGTGCCCTTGCCATGCAAACGCAAACAGGCGCTGCGCAAAGTTGCGCAACGCCTGAAATGGTTGAAAGCGGCCTGCCGTTTCCATGGCTGCCCTGGGGAGTCGTGTACAGCTATTCCCCAGACGGCTTCTGGGCGGCCAGATCGTAAAAACCATAGGCCGGGAAGGGCAGCGGGTAGTCGCGCACCGCGTCAAAGCGGATGAAGCCCGTGGTCTTGCCTTCGCCAATGCCTGCCAGCGGCGCAACGCCAAAGGGCACGGGCAGATCAAGCGGGCAGACCGTGATTTTTTCGATCTGGTCGGCATAGCGCTTTTCAAGGTATTCAACCAGCGCGTGGCTTTCTTCTGCGGTGAAGGATTCAAGCACGCAGCGCAGGGCGGCTTCTTCCGTAGCGCCTTGCAGCACTTCTGCCGGAACGGAAGGGTCAACCGGGGCCACAAGGCCAAGACCCTTGATGGCTTCCACTTCGGCATCAGTCGCGCCGGGGCGGAAAATCTGCACGTCCAGATGGCGGCAGCCCTTGAAGGTGCTGAGAGTTGCGGCCACAATGAAAACCCGGTCGATGGGCAGATCTATCTGTGAAGGTACGAAGATTTTTTCCATGGCAATTCCCGTTCGTTATTGATGTAATCCTGTCCTCTTACTCCAAAACATAATATTATGGAAGATAATCCGGTCATCCCATTCAGCCTTGAAACGGCATACACGCCCACGGGCGACCAGCCCACGGCCATTAACGCTCTTGTGGACAATCTTCAGGCCGGGGTTCCCTCCCAGGTTTTGCTGGGCGTTACCGGCTCCGGCAAAACCTTTACCATGGCCAACGTCATTGCCCGCTGCAACCGCCCGGCGCTGGTTCTCGCCCCCAACAAAACGCTGGCGGCCCAGCTTTACGGCGAGTTCCGGGGGCTGTTTCCGCGCAATGCCGTGGAATATTTTGTCAGCTATTACGACTATTACCAGCCGGAGGCCTATGTTCCGGCCTCGGACACATATATTGAAAAAGATTCATCCATCAACGACAACATCGACAAGCTGCGCCATGCCGCCACTCACGCCCTGTTGACCCGGCGCGATGTGATCATTGTGGCTTCGGTTTCGTGCATTTACGGCCTTGGCTCGCCGGAATATTACGCCAAGATGGTCATTCCCGTTGAGGTGGGGCAGCACTTCCCCATGGACAAGCTCATCACCCGGCTGGTGGAAGTGCACTACGAGCGCAACGATTACGACTTCCACCGAGGCACCTTCCGCGTGCGCGGCGATGCCCTTGAAATTATTCCCGCCTACCATCACGAGCGGGCGCTGCGGCTGGAATTTTTTGGCGACGACATTGACCTCATGCGCGAGATTGACCCCCTCACAGGCGAAGTGCTGGCCGAGGTAAGCAAAACAGTGCTGTATCCTGCCAGCCACTTTGTTTCCGCGCAGGACAACCTCAAGCGGGCTGCCAGCGACATACGCGATGAACTGGCGGTGCGGCTTAAGTATTTCAAGGAGCACGGGCAGCTTGTGGAGGCCCAGCGCATTGAGCAACGCACCCAGCTTGACCTCGAAATGATTGAAGAGCTCGGCTACTGCAACGGCATTGAAAACTATACCCGCCACCTCGACGGCCGCAAGCCGGGCGAGCCGCCGTCCTGTCTGCTCAACTATTTTCCCGAAGACTTTCTGCTCTTTGTGGACGAATCGCACATCACCATTCCGCAGGTGGGCGGCATGTACAAGGGCGACCGTTCGCGCAAGCAGACCCTTGTGGATTACGGCTTTCGCCTGCCTTCGGCTCTGGATAACCGCCCCCTCCAGTTCAACGAGTTCACCAACCTGCTCAATCAGGTGGTTTACGTGTCGGCCACGCCCAGCAAGTACGAGCTGGATCAGGCGCAGGGCATTGTGGCGGAGCAGATCATCCGCCCCACGGGCCTTGTGGATCCTGTTGTGGAAGTACGCCCCACCAAGGGCCAGATGGAAAATCTGCTTGGCGAATGCCGGGGCAAGGTAACGCTGGGCGAGAGGGTGCTTGTCACCACACTTACCAAACGCATGGCGGAAGATCTCACAGAATACTGCTGCAACATGGGCGTGCGGGCGCGCTACCTGCATTCGGACATTGATACGCTCGAGCGCATGCAGATTATCCGCGCGTTGCGGCTTGGGGAATTTGACGTGCTGGTGGGCATCAACCTGCTGCGCGAGGGGCTGGACATCCCCGAAGTGTCGCTTGTGTGCATTCTGGATGCGGACAAGGAGGGCTTTTTGCGCTCCACGGGCTCGCTTATCCAGACCTTTGGCCGCGCCGCGCGCAACGCGCAGGGCAAGGTGATACTGTATGCGGACAAGATCACCGATTCCATGCGCGCCGCCATGGGCGAAACCGAGCGCCGCCGCGCCAGACAGTCGGCCTACAATGAAGAGCACGGCATCACGCCCACCAGCACCCGCAAATCGCTTGAATCGCCACTGGATAGCCTGTATGTGGAAGATGGCGGCGGGCGCGGGCGCGGCAAGGGTAAGGGCAAACAGCGCGAGCCAGACGCAGTGCCACTGACAGCCGAGGATGTTGCCATTCTTGTTGTCAAGCTTGAAAAGGAAATGCGTCAGGCGGCCCGCGATCTGGAATTTGAACAGGCCGCAGAGCTGCGTGACCGCATCCGCATTTTGCGGGCCAGACTTATCGCCATGCCCGAATAGACGGGGACGTTTGCCCCTGTGTGCAGTGCCGCCGCAAAGCCCGGAAGCCAAACAAGGGCGCGGCGGCTGACCATCAGAAAGGTTTTTTCATGTCGCAGAATTCACGCAATGGCAGGCAGGAGCAGAACAGCCTCTTTGCCACTGGCCCCGCTGGCGGCCCCAGCAGCGAGGAGCGCAACCGCGCCCGCTGGCTGATCGCCGAACTGGAGCGCCACAATTATCTGTACCACACGCAGGATGCGCCGGAAATTTCGGACGACCAGTTTGACGCGCTGTTTCATGAGCTGGCCGCGCTGGAAGACCGCTGGCCGGAGCTGCGCTCTGCCCATTCACCCACCTTGCGTGTGGGCGGCAAGCTGCTGGACGGTCTTGCCAAAAAAAGCCACAGCCGCCAGATGTACGGTCTAGACAACGTCTTTTCTGTCGAAGAGTGGCGCGATTTTGTGGAGCGTATGCGCCGTGCATGGGATACGGAAGTCAACGGCCCTCTGCCGCAAGCCTTCTGGTGTGACCCGAAGCTTGACGGCCTCGCGCTGGAAATCATCTATGTGAACGGCGAGTTGCAGGAGGCCCTGACGCGCGGCGACGGCGAGGTGGGCGAAGTCGTCACCGAGGCCGTGCGTACCATCCGCACCGTGCCTCTGCGTCTCAGGGGCGAAGGGCCGTTTCCTGCGCGGCTTGAAGTGCGCGGCGAAGTGGTGATGTTTAAAAAAGATTTTGACGCTCTCAACGCCCGGCAGGAATCGCTGGGGCAAAAGACCTTTGCCAATCCGCGCAATGCCGCCGCCGGGACCCTGCGCCAGCTCGATATTTCGGTTACTGAATCCCGCCCCCTGCGTTTTCTGGCTTATAGTCTGGGCGATGCGCAGTGGGCCCCGGCGCAGCCCTGCCGCCTGCATTCGGAGTTGATGGCCCGCCTCAAGGAATACGGCTTTCTTACCCCGCCAAACGGCAAGCTCTGCGCGAACCCGCAGGATGTTGAAGAATATGTGAACTGGGTGCGCGAAAACAGGCCGGAATTTGCCATGGAAATTGACGGTGCCGTGGCAAAGCAGAATGACCTTGAAGCGCAGGAAGCACTCGGCTTTACGGCACGCGCGCCGCGTTTTGCCGTGGCCTTCAAGTTCCCTGCCATGCAGGCGCAGACCCTGCTTGAGGGCATAGAAATTCAGGTGGGCCGCACAGGGGCACTTACGCCTGTGGCCACACTTGCTCCTGTGGCTGTGGGCGGGGTAATGGTTTCGCGCGCAACCCTGCATAATGAGGATGAAATCCGCGCGCGCGACGTGCGCGTGGGCGATACCGTTATTGTGCAGCGCGCGGGCGATGTTATCCCCGAAGTGGTCGGCCCGGTGCTGGATAAAAGGCCTGCGGGCGCTGAACCCTATCAGTTCCCCCGCACGTGCCCGGCCTGTGGGCAGCCCGTGTACCGCGAAGAAGGCGAAGCTGCCTGGCGGTGCGAAAATCTGGCTTGCCCCGCTATCCGGCTGCGCTCAATAACTCATTTTGTTTCCAAGGCCGGGCTTGATATTCAGGGCGTGGGGCAAAAGTGGATCGAGCAGCTTGTGACCAGCGGGCGTGTGCAGTCGCCAGCCGATCTGTTCAGCCTCACCGTGCAGGATCTGCTGGGTTTTGAACGCATGGGCGAGGTGCTGGCGCAAAAGTTTGTGGATTCGCTGGAAAACGCCTGCCACACCGCCACCCTGCAAAGGCTCATCAGCGCCCTTGGTATCCGCCATGTGGGCGAGCAGACGGCCCGCACCCTGGCAGCGCGCTTTGCGGATCTGGACGAACTGGAAAATGCCACGGTGGAAAGCCTGCTCGCCCTGCCCGATGTGGGGCCGGAAGTGGCTTCGTCCATACGCAACTTTTTTGACAGCCCCGCCAACCGCGAGCAGCTTGCACGTCTCAAGGAGAAGGGGCCGTGGCCCAAGGGCGCGGATTCGGCTCAGGGCGCGCAAACCCTTGTCGAAGGGCCGCTGGCTGGCAAAACCATTCTTTTTACGGGCACCATCAGCGTGCCGCGCGGCACGGCACAAAAGTGGGCCGAGGCCGCCGGGGCTGTTCCCCTTGGTGCTGTCAGCAAAAAACTGGACTATCTTGTGGCGGGCGAAAAGGCGGGCAGCAAGCTGGACAAGGCGCGCTCCCTTGGCGTAACCGTGCTGGATGAAACGGAATTCAGAAACCTGTTGCGTGAATCCGGCATTGAGCCGGAATAACGGAAACGGAGAAGCTATGAGCACTTCTATTATTGTGGTCGGGGCCAGCGGGCGCATGGGCAAAACCATCAGCGGGCTTGTAGAAGCCGACCCGCAGTTCACCCTTGCGGGGCTGGTGGACAGCCCGGAGCGCATAGCCGCTCTAGCGGGCGCTGCCTGTCCTGTTTCCGACAGCTTGGCTGCCCTGTTGCCCAAGCTTCCTGGTGCAGTGGTCATTGACTTCACCGCGCCTGCCGTGAGCCTGCAATCGGCGCAGGCCGTGGCGCAGACGGGCAACGCCCTAGTTATCGGCACCACGGGCTTTACCGATGAGCAAAAGGATGAACTGCGCGCCCTTGCCGACAAGGCCCCCATTTTCTGGGCCTCGAACATGAGCATCGGCGTGAATGTGCTGCTCAACATCCTGCCCCAGCTTACCAAGGCCCTTGGCGAAGATTATGATATTGAAATGGTGGAGCTGCACCACAACCGCAAAAAGGACAGCCCCAGTGGCACGGCCCTGACACTTGGCGAGTGCCTTGCCGAGGCCCGCGACTGGAAGCTCAACGATGTGCGCTGCTCCAGCCGTGACGGCATCATCGGCGCTCGCCCCAAGGAGCAGATCGGCATTCAGGCCATACGCGGCGGGGATGTGGTGGGCGTACACACCGTGTACTTTATGGGGCCCGGGGAGCGCATTGAAGTGACCCATCAGGCCCACTCGCGCGAGAATTTTGCGCGCGGCGCTATCCGCGCCGCTGGCTGGATGGCAGGGCAGAAGCCCGGCAAGCTCTATAGCATGCAGGATGTGATTAAGGATATCTAGCAGATAGAGCTTCGCAGGCTGTTTCTACCTTCGTAAGCTTTCAGTTTTGTACAATATCCGTTGGTCTTACTTCTTTTGGGCAGACCAATGCAGGGTGTTTAAAACAGGCCCGCTTTCGTTCAGTGGCAACACGTTAGGTGCTGCATTGAACGAAGGCGGGTCTGATCTGTTTTATTGCTGCCGTGCCTGTGTCGATGGGGCAGAGCGCGAAAAAGCCCCTGAACAGTTTGCCGTTCAGGGACTTTGCATTTGTTGCAGGGCAGGCTCACTTCCGCGCCAGCTAGGAAACCATCTGCGCAATGAGCTTTTTGAGTTCCTGCGCCTGCTTCGCCAGTTCCGTCACTGCGTTTGCAGATTGCGACATGGCGGAGGCCGTCTCAGAGCTGATGGTGTTGATCTGCTCCACAGCCCGGTTGATCTCGTCGCTGGTGGCCGACTGTTCTTCAGCGGCGGCGGCGATGGAATGAGCCTGATCCGCAGCCTGATCCACCAGCACCACAATTTCGGAAAGTGCCTCGCCGGAGGTTCCGGCAAGCTCGGTAGTCTGCTCGATGGTGTCTACAGTCTGGTTGACCTGATCAATGTTCTGCGTGGTGCCGTTCTGGATGCCCTGAATGGCGGAACCAACCTCTCGGGTTGCCTGCATGGTCTTTTCCGCCAGCTTGCGCACTTCGTCGGCCACAACGGCAAATCCGCGTCCGGCTTCGCCCGCGCGCGCCGCTTCGATGGCCGCGTTAAGGGCCAGCAGGTTGGTCTGATCTGCAATGTCTGAAATCACGGTCATGATCTGGCCGATACTCTGGGCCTGATCGCCCAGCGAGGCCATGCCGGTCTTGAGGCCCATTGCCTGCGTGTGCAACTGGTTGATGCCCTGCACCACCTTGTTGACCACTTCTGCGCCGTGTTCCGCCTTGCGCTTGGCATTGATGGTAGTGTCCGAGGCGCCGCCCGCATTGCGCGCAACCTCAAGCACTGAGGCATTCATCTGCTCCATGGCGGTGGCGGTTTCAGAAACACGCTGCGTCTGCTGATCCGCGCCACGGCTGGCCTGTTCCACCTGTGTGGAAAGTTCCTCGGTAGCGGTGGAAAGCCTGTCGGCAATGGCATTGGCGTTCTGCGCCACCTGGGCAACGGCATCGCGCTGTTGCTCAATGGTTGCCTGCTGTTTTTTAATTTCCGTCAGGTCAAACACAAGTGTTACTGCGCCCACAATGTTGCCGTCCAGATCGCGGATCAGCGAAGCATCAATGCGCAGTTTTTTGTGCTGGCCGTCTGCAAAGGTCATTTCTGCTTCAATGCCATGTGCGTTTACTTCCTCGCTCAGACATTTATGGCAGATGGTGCGCTTGCTGGCATCCCCGTAGAAAAATTCAGCCGCTGTCATACCCTTATAATCTGCAGGCTTGCCGCTCTTGCCCACAAGTTTGACCATGGCGTCATTTACATAGGTAATGCACACATCTGTATCTGCCACAAGGGTGGGGAAGGTGATGCCCTGCAATACGCCGTCAGCAAAACCCAGGCGGTTTTTGAGTACAGCGGTCATTTCTTTGAAATTGCCTGCCAGTTCAGCCAGTTCAAAGCTGTAATTGCCCGTGAGCGTGGCCTTGAAGTCGCCGTGCGCAATCTGTGCGCTGTAGTCCATAATGTTCTTCAGCGGGGCGGTGATGATCCGGCGAACCATAAACACAATGCTGCCCAGCAATACAACGAAAATACCGATGGCAACGAGAATAAGAATGTTGCGTTGCTCAATGGCGTCTTTTGCAAGATCGTCTGTAAAGGCGGAGGTGCAGACAAGCCAGCCTGTTCTTTCAATGGTTTGAAAAACAATCACCTTGTCCTTACCCTGAAACTCATAATCAAAAGAGCCGTTCTTGATTTTGAGCGCCTTGACTACAAACTCCAGTTTGCTGACATCGCTCATGTGAGTATCAGCATTGGGGTGGGCGATAACGCGACCGTTGGCATCAATAATAAATGCATAGCCATGTGATGCAACAGTTATGTTAAAAACATGACTTTTGATGTATTCAAGCCAGTTGATGGTTACGCACACAGCTCCAATGGGCTTGCCGTTTTCGCCAAAAACTGGGGTTGCAATGGCAAGGACTTCTTTTTTGGTGGTTTTTGCAACAATGATATCGGGGTCAATGGCATCCTTGCCCTGCATAGCTATTTTGAAATAACTCCTGTCGCCATAATTATTGCCAATAAAGGATTCGCCCTGGCTTGACGCCCCTGATACGGCGATACCCTGAGCATTCAACACATAGATAGAGTTGATGCCCTTGTATTCTTTTACGAGGGCTTTGATCAGGGCGTCCATTTCGGCTCTGTCGCCTTCGATGGCTTTTTTAGCCTGACCGCTCTGGGCTGGGACCTTGATCATGCTCATGTTTGCATCGATCAAATCATTTACGTTGGCGATAAGACCATTATTTATGATCTTCATGCCGTCTACAGACGTTTTGTTGACGACATTGTATGAAGATTTTCCAACGTAAATGACAAGACTTGAAACGCCAATGAGCAATACAATGCTTATGATTGTGGCTAATACAGTGTTTACACTCTTGAATGACAGGCGTGCCATGATATCCTCCAGTGAACTCGTGCAGCCAGGATGATTATAATGTGGTGGTAACGTATGTTAAAAAAATTATCATTCCGTTAACACTTTACATCTCTCCAAAATATTTTCACTTTTACTAGTCAAAAGAATCGTCAAATCCAATATAAACTTTATATCATTTGTAATAATATTTTAATGAAAATGCAGTATTGCAATATGTATTCATGTGATTATTTGTGGCAAATATTTAAAACACAGCAAAAATTCCGCTTATATCATCGCCTGCTGAGTCTGAATACAGCGCCAAGAATGAGCGCGCCGCCTGCAAAAATTCCCAGACCCGGAGCATCGTTAAAGAGCAGCCACGCCGCAATTATGGCGTAAACCGGCTCAAGCGTGATGATAACAGCTGCCTGCCGGGCCTTGAGGGCGGTGAGGCTGCTGACGTAAAGGCTGTAGGCGAGGGCGGTGCACAAAAGGCCCAGGCAGAATATCCACAGCCAGTCCAGCGCGACAATGCCCGGCACATCCGCTGCTGCAATGGGCAGAAGGCAAATGATGATTACCATATTTTGCCACCAGCAGGTATGCATGCCAGACATGCCCCCGGCAAAGTGCCGGTTTGCTATGGCCACCAGACCGTAGACCGCAGCGGAAACCATGCCCCACAGCAGGCCGTGGGTTGCAGTATCAGCCAGCGAAAACGAAGGCGTCAGGCACACAAGCCCAATGCTCACCATGCCAATGCATTGCAATTCCCGGGCACTTGGGCGTTCGCGGTAGGCAATGGCTTCAAACAGGGCCGTAAAGGCGGGAAAACACGCAAAGCCGAGCGTGCCCACCGCAATGCCGCCCAGTTTTATCCCCATAAAAAATGTGACAAAATGGAGGGTCAGCAGAATGCCGCTTACGGCAAGGCCTGTCAGGTCGCGTGCCGCAATTCCATGCCAGGGCGGATCACGCCGGATAAGGCAGACGCAGCCAAGGGCGGCCACTGCAACCACGGCCCTGCCCCAGACAAGATCAACGGCGGAACACTGGCACAATTTACCAAAAATGCCAGAGATACCAAACAGAACCGTCGCTGCGTGCATGCGGATCAAGGCTGCGCGCACGGCGCTTTGCTGCATTGCGTCCTTGTTGGGTGCTGTGGTAGATTGTAATTGTGGGGGCGCAGCCTGTCTGGCATTCTGCATGCAAGCTCCTTTATTCTGTCTGTGCGCTATGGATACATTCATGGGCCGCGCGCGGCAAGCAGAGCGAGGCAAGGGGGCATGCACCTGGCATATTTGCCATGCCCGCATCCTGATCTGTGGTAAGACTGAATAATGTTTCTGGAAAAAAGTCTAGATTTTATCTTGAAATTCACGAGCAGGTAGTGTAGCGCAAAAAGAAAACATAGCGTAACACGATGCTTGGCGAACTTGCGCCAAGCCGCACGCAACATCGGGGGCATCATGCCGCAGGTCGCAGCACGTATTAACGACGATCAGGAACGCTGGCTCAAAGACTACTTCCGCACAAAGAGCGCGGGGGCGGAGTTTATCCTTCCCTGGGCGGTGGACACGTTTTTTCGGGCAATCACGGGCATCAAGCATATCTTTAGTGCTGCGGAGCTGAAAACCATTGTGGAAGCCCACAAGGATATGAAGCTCATGCCCGACCATACGCGGCTTTCGTATCTTTTGCTGCGCGTTACGGATGCCTGCGACATCAACGGTGTACATCTGCGGCATGGGGCCAGCAAATCCAGCCTTGAGGCCAAGATCAAAAGCCTTGACGACACGCAGGCCACAGCCCTGATGGTATGGGCCTCTGCTTTTTGGGTCAGCCGCAACTGCTCTGCGGAAAATATGGACGAGTACATCAAGGCGTATTGATTTTTTTGCGCCGTCTGCTTAAGTTCACACCGCTTTTGCGGCCCGGAGCGTAGCGACCAAACCGGAGCCGCGCCCGGTGAGGCTTGCGGTGCGCTTCATAGTTGTTGCATGCCGTGCTCATGAGTCCGCCGCTACCGGGCGGCGCGAGGGGTTGCCCTGTGCTGGCAACTCCTGCGGTGCGGGCAACTGCCGGATTCGGCATCATTCATGGTCGCTTGTGCGACCTTTTTTTAGGCGCGATCAATCGCGCAAGAGAGTTTGTCATGCTGCAAATACTGCGGGCAAAACTGCATTGCATTCGTGTTACCGGGTGCGAACTGAACTACCACGGCTCGGTGACGCTTGACCCGGAGCAGTGCCGCGAGGCGGGCATCTACCCGCTGGAATTTGTGTATATCTGGAACAAGAGCAACGGACAGCGCATTTCCACCTACGTCATCTACGGCGAGCCGGGTTCGCGCTGCTGCATACTTAATGGTGCGGCGGCCCGGGCCTGCCAGCGTGGGGATGAAGTTATCATCAGCGCTTACGAATACGTGAACGGCCCTCAGGATCTGTACAGCCGCAAACCCGTGGTGCTGACCTTTAACGAGGACAACAGCATTCATGAGCGCCTGCGCTATGTGGTGGACGGGGAAGAAGAAGGCGACTTTGGCTTTCATGTGGAAACCGAATAGCCGCAGGCTCCGGCAGAACGTATGAGACGCTCTTGAGCCGAACAGTGTACTATAAACGAAAAGAGGCCCCGCGGGGCCTCTTTTCGTTTATAGTACGGCGCGCATAAAAGCCGCGCGGATCATTCGTTGGTGATAATCAGGTACAAATCGCCTTGCCACGGGCCCACGCGCTTGCCCAGCCCGCGCAGTCGAATGGGTTTGCCCACGGCAAAATCCGGGGGCAGGGTGATCTCGACAGTTTTCAGTTCGCCAGAAAGGGCCTGGCGTATTTGCAGGCGAATGCGTTTGCCGGGCGCAAGGTTGGCCGAGGGCAGCGCAAGGGTTTGTTCCTCATCGATCTGACGGCGCAGCCAGCCCTTGACCATGCCGGTAACGCCCTTGCTGTGGTCTTTGTTCCACTTGGGCGTGCCCCAGGCCAGATTGCTCTTGTGCAGCTTTACATTGCGCTTTTCCGCCGCGGGTTTTTCCTTGGGCTGGTCAAAAGCAGGCCCTTCCTTTTGGTAAGGCGCTTCCTGCTGGGGGGGCGCTTCTTCCTGATGCTGGCGGTTCAGTTCGCTGTAAATATCTTCAAAAACGCGGCGGGCAAAGGGATCTGTCAGCAGGTCGCGCAGCACGTCATGCTCAGAATAGCCGTTCTGCGCATTTTTTTGGTCTGCAGTTTTGTTTTTTTGCTGCTCTTGATTCTGCTCTTTTTGGGCTTTCCCGGTCTCGTCTGCGGCCCGTGCCCCGGCAGCGGGGTCAGCCGCACCAGAGCTGTCTTCTTTTGCGTCAGAGCCTGCTTGCTGCCCGTTGCTGCCTTGAGAGCCATTTTCAGCCTGGGTCTTCTGTTCGGCCCTGTCGTCAGTGGGTTCTTCCTTTGCGGCCCGCGCATTGCTCTCTGCCTGCGCAGCCCTGCTGGCCTCTGTTGAAGCCCGCACGCCGTCCTCATGCTTGAGTATGGCGGAAAGGGCCACATAGGCCTCGTTGAGCAGCTGAAATTCCCGGCTGGCGTCCGGGTTGCCGGGGTTGAGATCGGGGTGCAGCTCAAAAGCGCGACGCCGATAGGCCCGCTTGAGGTCAGCCGTATCGGCGTTTTTTTTAAGCTTGAGAATGTCGTAGCATTCTTTCAGCGATATCTGGCGGGGGCGGCGTCGCATGATTACTTCAGGATAAGCGCATTGGCTTCACAGGTGGCATCGGAAGCCAGCAGGCCGTTTTCG
Source organism: uncultured Desulfovibrio sp. (assembly GCF_902477725.1). Lineage (NCBI taxonomy): Bacteria > Pseudomonadati > Thermodesulfobacteriota > Desulfovibrionia > Desulfovibrionales > Desulfovibrionaceae > Desulfovibrio > uncultured Desulfovibrio sp. Next base: position 63,048 of record NZ_CABSIF010000016.1, read on the forward strand.
TGCAGGTAGTCGCGGCCTTCGCGCGCAAAATCCGCATGCAGCGCGCCAGTTTCGATGCCGGGGCAGAATTCCTTGGCCATGGCGAGGCTGGTCGGGTCTTCAATGTTGCCACGAAAAAAGGGCCATGCGCGGCAGATTGAAGGCTTGCCCTCGTGCACGCCGCAGCCGCTGCCCTGGCGAAAAAATACGCAGTAGCCGTCTTCGCCGCAGCGAATTTTGAGCTTGCCGCCAATGCGTTCGCAATAGCTGTCTGCCACTGCTTCCGGCGCTTGCTGCATGTGCGCTGCCAGCCGGATCAGGTCTGTGGGGCTTACGACAATGCCGCCTCTTCCTTCGCAGCAGTGGCCGCACATGCGGCAGTTGAAAACCGATTCTCCGTGAGCGGCAGACATGGGCTATAATCCTTGGCCTTAAAAAGTGAGCGAGGGGCGCATGAGGCGCTCGTGTTCCACCATGATGCAGGAATCTTCAACTACTGTCATGCCTGTACGGGCTAACAGCTGACGTGCCTCGATCGAGCGTATGCCAAGCTGCATCCAGAAAACTTTTGGTTTCCAGGGCAGATCCAGTACTTCCTGCGCGTGGGCGGGGCAGTATTCCGGCGCGCGAAACAGATTGACGATATCCACCGGCCCGGGCAGTTCCGCAAGACAGGTCAACGCAGGCAGCCCCCAAACGGTTTTGCGCACGGGGTGGACAGGAAAAATCGTGTATCCCTGCTCCAGCAGATAGCGCCCGACCCTGTCCACGGCCTGTCCGGCTTTGTCCTTGGCGCCGATAATGGCGACGCTGCGTGATTCGCCAAACATGGCGCGCATCAGTCTGTCGTCAAGCATAGTACATCCATGCCGCAAGAGGGCGGATTATCAGCGGGCAGCCCTTTGGGTTGCTCCCGTTAGTATATCTGTAATCTGTTTTAATAGACGGCAATGGCAAAATGCGCAAGTTCCCAGCCCCGGTCTGGCGGAATCTTTTACCGAGGCAGCGTTAACATCTTGCCGAGTTTGACAATTAAAAGGAGGCAGGGCAAGCCCCGCCTCCTTTGCCGCAACAATTGCGAAATGCGCTATGCAGCCTTGGGCGGAGGGCTGGTTTCCTTGCCGGGTTCGCGCAAGGGGCCGGAAAAGAGCGGGGCTATTGCCAGAAGTTTATCTGTTTTACCAAATAGATACACCACATCGTCGGCTTCAAACAGGTCATTGGCTTCGGGCGATGCCTGGGTCACGCCGTTACGAAGAATGGCAATGACCGTTACGCCGTATTTGCGGCGCATCTGGCTTTGGGCAAGGCTGATGCCGCAAAGGGGCGAGGCGGCGGCAAGGCGCATGGCCTGAACACCCATGTCTGGCAGGCGGCTGACCATGGAATCAAGCGAGTTTACCGTGGCGCTCATGCGCCGGATCATGCGGTAATTCTCTTGCCGGATACGCGCGGCAAAGGTGTCTATATCCTGCCGGGGAACCAGATAGCGTGTAAGCACGCGGCTGAAAACTTCAATGGAGGTTTCAAATTCTTCCGCAATCACCTCGTCCGCGCCAAGGCCGCGCAGGGGGGCCACCTCACTCACAAAGCGGGTGCGGGCAATGATGTGCAGATTGGGGTTGAAGCGGCGGGCTTCAATAACAATGGAGCGCACCGCAGCCGGGTCGGAAATGACGATAGCAAGCACACGTGCCTTGGTGACGCCCAGATGCTCCAGCACAATGGGCTGCGAGGCGTCGCCGTGCGAAATGGGTTCCTTGTGGCGATAGCGGGTAACTGTTTCAGGGTTCATTTCAAGGATGGTATAGCACACGCCGGACTCGCGGGCCACATGGGCCAGATGTTTGCCGCTGATGCCAAAGCCCACAATAATCAGGTGGTCTTCCATAGCGCAGGCACCTTCGTGGTCTTCGCCCTTGGCGAGCATCCTTTCGTTGCGCTTGCCCGCCACCTTGTCTGCAAGACGCGGGGCCACAGCCATAAGGCCGGGGGTCAGCATCATGGTGAGCACGCTGACATCAAGGAATGTCTGGTAGGCGTTCATGTCGAACAGCCCGGCCGCCAGACCCGATGCCGCAAGAACAAAGGCAAACTCGCCCACCTGCGCGAGAGAAAGGGAGGTGATGATGGCTGCGCGCAAGGGATAACCCTGCACCAGCACCGAAGGCAGGGTGAGCAGGGATTTTATGACGATGAACAGCACCGTCAGAACAATAATGGCGACAAAATGCTGTAAAAAAAATTCCAGATTCAGCATCATGCCTACCGAGATGAAAAACAGGCTCATGAAAACGTCGCGGTAGGGCAGAATACCCGAAATGACGCTCATGCTGTATTCCGAGCGGGCGAGCATCAAACCGGCCAGGAAGGCCCCGAGCGAGAGCGAAAGCCCCAGATAGTTGGTAAGCATGGCCATGCCAAGGCACAGGCCAAGAGTGGAGAGCAGCAGTATTTCCCTCGTGCGGGTGCGCACCACGGCTTCCATAAGCCTGTTGAGGCCAAAGCGGGCAAACAGCAGCACGCAGCCCAGCACCGCCACCACGCGCAGGGTGGAGAACACAGCGCCCTGGAGCGAAAGCTCAAGCGTGCCCGCTAGCAGGGGCACCGCCAGCAGCATGGGCGCTACCATAATGTCTTGAAAAACAAGAATGGCGAGGGAAAGGCGGCCTGTGGGCGTGTTTGTGGCCCCGCGCTCCTGCAAAATGCGCAGCACGATGGCTGAGGACGAGAGCGCCACCAGACAGCCCCAGAAAAGGCCTTTCTGGTATGTGGCGTCGCGCAGCAGCATGGCTATGCCCGCCACGGCAAGAACCGTCAGGCCGATTTGCAGGCTGCCGCCCAGAAAAACTGGTCGTTTCAGGCGGTTGAGGGCCTCGCCAGAAAGTTCCATACCAATGGTGAACAGCAGCATGGCAACGCCGAGTTCAGCAATATGGTCAATGGCCTGCATATCCTTGACGATACCCAGCAGGGAAGGGCCGCACAAAACGCCTGTAAGCAGAAAGCCCACGGTGGCGGGCAGTTTTATTTTGTTACAGACGATGGTGACGAATATGGAAAGAAGAAAAATAATGACGATTTCATAGAGCAAAGGAACTTCCATGGAGCCTCCTGCGGCAATCTAACACTGCGACCATATACAGCGCAAGACGCGCTGCCGCAACAATGTTTGCGGCAGCGCGATGCTCGTCCAACTGGTTGCAGTGTAAGGCAGGGTTGTCGTTGCAGCGCAAAAACTCAGCGGCTTTCGCGCATGTCGGGCAGAGCCACAAAAGGCCCGACAGTTATGCCCTGCGCCGGGGCCTGCATGACCTGTTTGCCATCGTCCATGCGTACCAGACCATTGGGCAGAAATTCTACCCGCAGGGGAACAACCACTGTGCGCAACATGGTGAGCTGATCTTTTTCCATGCGCGGCGACATGCATTTTTGCTCCTTGCCCTGCTGCCAGCGCAGGGAGCAGGCGGCGGTGACAAGGCTTGAAACCGTGCCGTCTTCATCAAAGCACAGGGAATTGGTGTCCCCGCAGATGGCCGAGGCGGCGGGGTCGTAGGCCGCAATCTGCCCAACGGAGGTCGGCACATGCGCAGGGCGCGCCGGTTCGCAGCTTCGCAGCGCGCCGCTCTCGTAAAAGGCGCAGCCGTACCTCACGGGCATGGGGCCAAGTGGGGTAACGAGCCTGATTGTTTCGCCGGGCCAGAAGGTGACGCTTTCCAGCACGCCTGAAGGATAGAAACGCAGGCCCTGAATCTTGGCGCTTATTTCCTGTCCGTGCAGGGAGAGGGATATCTGGCTTGCCAGTTTGCGCTCGTCCTGTTCTGTCCAGTAGCCGCTGAGTTTGCCCTTGCGCAGGAGTATGCGCTTGAGCGCGCCGTTTCCGTGCCATGCCAGCCATTCGGCGGGCATGTCGCCAAGAGGTGTGTTTACAGTTGTTTGATTTTGCAGTTCCAGACTGCGCCACATGCCGTTGGGGTAGAGGCAAAAGCTTTTGCCGCTGCTGCGGCGCACGTCTTCGGCTTCGTAAAGGGGAGTGAGCCAGCCGTGGGGCGTGGGCACGGTATCTTCTGCCAGCAGGCGGCAATCCTGCGGCGCGCCGCCGGGCCAGCGGGAGAGCACATGCACGTTGGCGATGGTGCCATAGGGCGTAGCCACAGTATCAAATTGCAGGGCGGTACCCATATCATAGACTCCTTGGAGCATGTAACACTTGAAATGCTCGTTTGCGTCAGGCAAAGCCTCTCAGCTCGCATTTCGTGGCAAGCATTTTCAGGAAAATCCTTACAGGGCAGTTAACCCATTTCATCCGTGAACTGCTCTAACGTCCATTTGGCGCGGATTCGCCGCAAAGCGCATGCGAAATACGGGCCCGGACAGTTCCGTCTTCCTGTCGGGTGAGGGCGCATGTCAGGCGCTGCTGGCGCATGTGCTCCTCAAGCCAGGGGGGCATGTGCCCGCAGATGAGTTCCAGTTCCACAAAGGGCGTTGACGCAAAAAAGGGGCGCAGAGCTTTTTTTGACGTAATTTCCGGGTGTGCTGCCTGCACTTCCATAAGATTTATGCTGTACACGCCGGGCGTATCTGTGGGCGTGGGGGCGGTGGGAACCTGCGCCTCCCCCTGGGCGGAAGCCAGAATCTCGCTGGCCAGGGCATCCAGAATATCGGGCGAGAATGCGTCCAGCTCGCACAGGCAAAAGCCCATGCGGCTCAGTTCATTGTAGGCAAGGCCGGAAATGCTGGCCCCGGCTATGGCAGCCTCTGCGGGCAGCAGGAGGGCCAGCTGACGCAGCCGGTCGCGTATCTGGGGCAGGGTGCCGCAGCCTTCAAGAGAAAAAGGCACGGGATCACAGGCATGCCAGCCCTTGCCCTTACTCCAGTCGCGCTGCCAGACGGAAAGGTGTGTGCAGTTTTCCATGGTGGTGATTGAATTATCTGTATTTTCCAACACTGCAATGCAGTCGCATTTCATGGCGATCTCCGTAGGCTGGGAGCAGGTATCTGCGAATATACTGGCACAAGATGAATTTTGTTCCCTGCCAAGGAAGACAAGCCTGCTTTGAGGGCGTGTACTCTTATAGTACTCGACCGAAAAAGCTGGCGAAGTCAGCGCTAGTTGTCGCTCGTTTGTCTGGCTTGCCAACAGCGACAGCAATGGACTTGCTTATGTTCTTTCTATCCAGTTGCTGTCGTTATCCGTAGCTTCCTGCGTCGCAACGGCTAACGCAACCTGGCAGAGGACAAAAGACACTTGTGCCGCTAAAGGCCAAATGGGCGCGTGCCGTAGCTATACCCCAAATGCTTGCCCCAGCCGCTCATGGATTTTTGCGGTAAAAGTGTGGCCGCAAGGCGCTCCAGCTCAAGAGCTTTGCGCGCATCCACCGCGCACGAGGTATTGCCAAGCCGCGCAGCCGCCGCCGTAAAGGTGGCAAGCCCGCAGTTGCCAGCCCTCTCGCCAATGCCCCACAACGTGGTATTGACGTAGCGCGCCCCGGCGTTCACAGCCATGAGCGAATTGGCAACAGCCATGCCAAAGTCGTTGTGCGCGTGGATTTCCACATCCACGCCAGCTTCGCGCAGCATGCGCACGGCCCGCCAGACCTTGTCTGGCGTGTAACAGCCCACAGTATCGCTGAGCCTCACTCGCACCACGCCGCACTGACGCGCGGCCCTCGCCGCATCGCGCAATTGGTCGGGTGAGGCGTGGGAGGAATCTTCAAAACCAACTGTCACTTCAGCACCACGGCTTGCGGCGAGTGCCGCGCACTTGGCAAGGGAGGCCATTACCTCTGCGCGGGTGGTTTTGAGCTTGTCCTTGATCTGCCGGTCAGAAACCGGGCAGCACAGATGAATGATATGCGGAGAGCAGTCAAAGGAGTGGCGCACGTCGCTTTCGCGCAGGCGGTTCCAGGTGGAAACGCGGGCGTTGGAACAGGCCTCGCGGATGGAGCGGATGGTGGCCTTTTCGTTTTCGCCCATGGCGGGAACGCCCGCCTCGATCTGGTCCACGCCAGCTTCGTCCATCATGGCGGCAAGGCGGATTTTCAGGGCAGGGGGGAATGCAAAGCCAGGAGCCTGCTCGCCGTCGCGCAGGGTGGTATCGACAATAATGATCTCAGGCATGGCCCACCTCCACAGAAACCGTTGCGCCCGAAAGACCGCAACAGTCCGTTCGGGCAGGAGACAAGGATTCGGGGGGATGGCATGCGTGACACAGGTCGAGAAACTGGGCATCGGTCAGGCTGCATTGCTGGCGCTCGGCAAGCTGCTGAACCAGTTCCAGCATATGTTCTTCCGCCGTGCGCGGCAAGTTCAAACCAAGCTGGCGGGCCTTGATGCGCAACGAAACGTGCCCTGAGTGCTTGCCCACCACTATCTGGCGTTCAAGCCCCACAGTAGCTGGAGCATATGGTTCGTAAAGAAAGGGCTTTTTGACAATGCCATCCACATGAATGCCGGATTCAACAGCAAAAATATCCGTGCCCAGCACGGCCTTGTGGTGGGAAACTTCCAGGCCCGCCTCCCTGAGCAGGGCGGTTGCTTCGGGCAGTTTGTCCAGATGCGTCAGGCCGGTTTCCAGACCCTGAGCGTGCATGCTCAGGGCCACTTCTTCCAGGGCAGGCCCGGCATCTGGGCCGTGCAGGGCAGAGCCGCCAATGCAGCCCGCCACACGGGGGCCGCCCTTGAGCAGCCACAGCACGGCAAGAGCCGTGGCGCAGCCCGCGTGATCGCCGGGGCAGAACTCCACCGTATCCTTGATGGCGGCAAAGCGCGGCCAGAATTCCGTTTCAAAGGTATAGAGAGCGTCGCAGCAACCGCTCAGGCGCGCCCACGGCCCGTTAAGGATCGGGCGTTTGCCCGTGCGGCGGGCCTTGACGCTGGCTGCTGTAAATTGCAGGTCTGGGGGAATTTCGACCACAAAACCCATGTGGTGCATGAGGTCGATCCATTCCCCGGCCCAGAGCGCAAATGCGTCTGCGGTCTGCCTTTCCTCTTGCGAGTGCGCGGCTGGCAGCACCCGGTAGAGCAGGCAGAGCGTTCTGTCCACCAGTTGCGGCATGGAAATAACCTCTCGGCAAAGATGGCGTGTACCCCGGCCTGACCGGTTTGCCTCCGGCCAGGCCGTTGGGTTGGGCCGGAATTACCCGCAGAGCGCCTTGGCGGCGTCATTCACGGCCTTGTCCACATTTTCATAGAGGGTGAACACGCGTATTCCCTTTGTCTCAAGCTTTTTCAGCGGGCTTTCGCCTATGCGCAGGGCCAGCACGCCCTTGCAGTCGTCCACGGCGGCCAGAATGCCCGCCATGCGCCCGGCCTTTTCGCCGCAGTCGTCCATGCCATTGCAGTATCTGGAGACACTGCGGGTTTCCACGTAGCTGGCGGCATCGCCGTCGCTTTCGTAGATGTAGAACTGCTCGGCCTGACCAAAGTGCTGATCAACGGTCATGCCTGTCTTGGAAGCCACGGCGATGCGTATCTTGCGGGCCACGGCGGGCTTGGCTTCCACAGCGGCAGCGGGGGCCTTTTCGGCCACGGGCGGGCGGTAATCAATGGACTTGTCATCGCCCAGCAGGCCCACGGCGTCGGCGCGGCACTGCTTGCAGTGGTACATCTGCTTGAGCGTTGGCTCGCAGCTGCGGCGCATGTCCATGAGTTCCTTGTTGCTCACAAGGGGCATGTTTTCAAAAACGCTGCCCTTGACCGGGATGAGCTGCATGATGTTGGTCATCACAGCGCCCAGTTCGCGCGCGGTTTCCACCACCTGCGGGATGTGCCCGTCGTTGATGCCCTTGAGCAGCACCGTGTTGACCTTGCTCACTATGCCCGCCTGGGAGAGGGCGCGCAGGCCAGCCATCTGGTTTGCCAGTAGGAGGGCTGCTGCGGTTTCGCCCGTGTAGCGCTTGCCTCTGTACATGGCGAATTTGTAAATCTGCGCGCCAATGGCAGGGTCAACGGCGTTGATGGTCACGGTGGCGTGGCTTACGCCCACGCGCTTCATGTCTTCCACGTATTCCGGCAGGGCCAGGCCGTTGGTGGACATGCAGAATGTGATATTGGGGTCTTCCCTGCGGATCATCTCCAGCGTGCGGAAGGTTTCCTCGGGATTTGCCAGCGTGTCGCCGGGGCCGGCGATGCCCACAACAGTAAGATTGGGCATGTCGCGCTTTACTTTCATAAAGTGGTCAAAAGCCTGTGCGGGCGTGAGCACGGCGGTGGTGACGCCGGGGCGGCTTTCGTTAACGCAGTCGTACTTGCGCAGGCAGTAGTTGCAGCTCAGGTTGCACTTGGGCGCGATGGGCAGATGCAGACGCGCCGAGGTGGCGCAGGCCCCACAGGAAAAACAGGGGTGGGACTTGGTGCGCTCCGCATTGACGGCGGCGGCGCTGCCAGCGGCATGGGCGGCTGTAGGGGCAGTTACAGGCACAAGCGGCTCGCTGGCGGGGGCCACAACTTCTATGCGGGAGGCATCAGCTTCCATGGCGGCTTCTTCCTTGAAGTATTTGTTGAGAAGCTCCTCGCGGAAGCTGTTCTCGGTAAACTGCAGCATGGCGTTGGCCGTTGCTTCCATAAGGCTGAGCGAACCGTCATAAAATAGCAGACGCGTGCGCTGGCCGCCAACCCTGTCGTGGATGGGAAAGCCGTAGCGCAGCAGCGGAACGTGGTGGCGCTCCTCAATGCGGCGGCCATCGGAATTGCCAAGCATGAGGTTGGCCTTGCGCGCCAGCATGGCATTTTCAATGGCGGCAAAGTCTGCAAAATTCAGAATGTCGTAATCGCCGCTGAACTGGGTTTCCGTAGCCTGAGCCATATCGGGCGCAAGCGTTTTTTCAAAGGCGGCGCAGCGGCTGCCGGTGGCGGCCACCACGGGGACGGCTCCGTTTTCGCACGAGGCGCGCACAAGGGCCAGCACCATGTCCGGCTCGCCAAATACGGCAACGCGGCTCTGGGCGTTATACTTGTGCGCATCGATCATGGCGTCAAGGTAGCGGGCGCGCTCTTCGCGCACAGTGGTGGGAATGACCCCGCCAAGGGCTTCAAGCGTAGCTATAAAGGCATCCGTATCGCGCAGGCCCACAGGCAGGTTCATGCGCAGGAGCGGCACGCCGTAGGTATCGCGCAGGTACGCGCCGGGCGAATATTCTTCGGGGCAGAAGGGCGCAAGTTCAAGGGTCATGCGCGCGCCAGCCATAAGGCCGATGCGGTCAAGCGTTGTGCCGTACTGCGGCAAACGATTGTAGTCGTCTTCGTGCCCGCCATCAAGATTTTGCGAAAGATCGGGCAGCAGCACATACTCAAGGCCGCAGCCGTCCAGCAGCGCCTTGAGGGCCCTGGTATCTGCCGCAGAAAGATGGCCGGTAATGATGTTGACCACGTTGTTGGGCGCGGAATCCATGGGCACGTGGCGCACAATGGCGTGCAGCGCACGGAAAAATCCTTCGTACTGCGAGCCGCCGTAGCCGGGCGAAGACACGGGAATGATGGTGGCCGTCACTTCCGGGTGCTCGTCCTTGAACTGCTTGATGATGGCGGGCACATCCTCGCCGATGGTTTCGGCCAGGCAAGTGGTGGAAACGCCGATCACCTTGGGGTTGTACAGTTTGATGAGGTTTTCAAGCCCCTTGAGCAGGTTCTTGGTTCCGCCGAATACCGTGCCTTCTTCCGTAAGCGAAGAGGAGGCGATATCTACCGGCTCATTGTAGTGGGTTGCCATGTGCCGCCGAATATAGGTGCTGCATCCTTGCGAACCGTGCAAAATGCTCATGCTCTTGCTGATGCCGTAAAAGGCGCTTACCGAACCCATGGGCATGCACATCTTGCAGGGATTTGTATTCAGGTTGACAAGATTGGCGCTCATTGTCTTCTCCTTTGTTCCAGGCGGCCTGTGGCCGCGGCGGCGGGCAAACTGCGTGCAAGCCGATTACGCTGTGCTAGAAATGTGCTGCTCTTGCTGCCAGTGCCTGGCGTACCAAACTGGCCTGCGCCTGCGTTGCCTCGGCAAATGAGGCAGAGCTGCGCGTAAACTGCCACACAGGGCTGTTGATCGAAAGGTTCACCTCGCGGGTGAAGTTTTCAACGCCTTCAAAACCGCCCAGGGCGTGCTTGCGCTCGTGGTTGTGGTCGCAAAAGGCTATGCCCAGCTTGTAGGCCAGGGGGCGTTCCTTGACGCCGCCCACCAGAATATCCGCGCCTTTCTGCTTCATGAAGGTTTCAAGCTCTGCGGGGTTGGCATCGTCAAGAATGACTGTGCCGGGGTTCACCAGGCTCGAAATGATTTCATAATCTTCAGGCTTGCCGGTCTGGGTTCCTACAACCACGGTTTCGATGCCCATTTCGTTAAACTGCCGGATGAGCGATATGGCCTTGAAACCGCCGCCCACAAAGATGGCGGCCTTTTTGCCCACAAAGTGCGGCTTGTACTGCTCAAGAAAAGCCTCGGCCTTGGCACCGCGCTCGGCAATAAGGGCTTCGGCCTTGCGCTTGGCGTAGTCGTCGTTGAGGCGCTCGGCCACCTGCCGCAGGGCGGTGGAGGTGTCCGCCACCCCAAAGAAGCTGGCGCGCATCCACGGAACGCCCATTTCGTCTTCCATGCGCTGGGCCAGATACATCATGGAGCCAGCGCACTGAACAATATTGAGCTGTGCAGCCGGGGCCTTGATGAGCGTTTCGTACGCGGCGTCGCCCGTAAGGGTGGCAACAATGGGAATGCCCATTTCGCGCAGGTAATTGCGTATAATCCACATTTCGCCCGCAAGGTTGTAGTCGCCCAGAATGTTGACGCCCTTGACCTTGGGCTGTTCCTTGTGTGGCTCCATGAGCTGCACCAGAGCATTACAGGCCATGCGGTAGCCCGTGGACTTTGTGCCCGAAAAACCCGGAGCCTTGATAGCGATAACGCGGATGCCGTACTTTTTTTCCGCATTGCGGCACACGGCTTCCACATCGTCGCCGATCACGCCCACAATGCAGGTGGCGTACACAAAGATGAGCTTGGGCGAATAGTTGGCCACGGCCTCATCAATGGCGCGGGTGAGCTTTTCTGCACCGCCAAAGACAATGTCTTTTTCCTGCAAGTCAGTGGAAAAACTGTTGCGGAACAGTTCAGAGCCGCTGGTAAGGCTACCGCGAATGTCCCAGGTGTAGCTGGCGCAGCCGATGGGGCCGTGAACGATATGAAAGGCATCGGTAATGGGGTTTAACACCACGCGCGCACCGCAGTACACGCAGGCCCGCTGGCTCACGGAACCGGCCACGCTGGCCGTATCGCAACGCAGGCCGTTGCCGCTACAGCAGCTCCCGCCCTTGTTTCCCTTTTCCTTGATGGACGTGCGGCGTTCTTCAAGTATTTCCATAGCCATGGTAACCCCCTTGGAAGGGCGGGGGGCATACCCCCCGGCCCTTGTCGCGGCTTTGAGCCGTCTTACATGATCAGATCCATGTCTTCGTCGGCGCAATTGCGGTCAAACTCTTCCATGAGCGTGTCAGCTATTTTGGTGGCCAGCTGGAAGGCGCCACGGTAACCAACCATGGGCAGCGAGGCGTGTCCGTAGCGGTCAAGAACCGGGAACCCAGCGCGAACCAGCGGGATGCCCTCGGCCTTGGCGATCTGCTTGCCGTGCGAGTTGCCAAGCAGCAGATCCACGGGTTCTTCCTTGATGAACTGGTGCAGGTCAAAGAGATCCTTGGCGGCAAAGGCCTTGCATTCTTCTTCCTTGCCGTATTCCTTGAACATGGCTGTGGCCAGCTTGACGAATGTTTCGCCGGGCGTACCAGTGAGCACGTACTTGGGGATCATGCCCAGTTCAAGGCAGAAGCGGGTCATGCCAAGCACTGTGTCGGGGTCGCCGTACACGGCAACCTTTTTGCCGTAGAAGTACGGGTTGGCGTCCAGCATGAGGTCGAGCAGGCGGCCCCGTTCTTCGTCAATAAGCGGGTCAACTTCGCCGCCGTTGAGGTTTGCCATGGCCATGATAAAGGCATCGGTATCGGCCAGGCCGATGGGCAGGGGCAGCAGGTCAAAATTCACGCCGCACTTGCGCTTGAGCTGGGCGGCGGGTTCCTCGCTGGTCAGACGGCCCAGGGCCAGAACCTTGCGGCACGAGCCGAGCGCGCGGATTTCGTCAATGGTGGTGCCGCCCTCGGGGTACATCTTGTATTCGCCGGTCATGGGCGCATCCATGACGTTGCTGCAATCGGGGAACATGATGGACTTGAGCTTCATCAGGTTCACAAGGTGCTTGTACTCGCGGATGTCGCCGGGGTTTACGAAGCCGGGGAACACCGCCACGGTTTCCGTGGTTTTGCCCTTGGCGGCAAGGTATTTGATGAACCCGGCCATCATGTTGCCAAATCCCGTAACGTGCGAGCCAACGTAGCTCGGCGTGTTGCAGTGCACCACGACCTTGTCGTCCGGAATTTCCATTTCGTCGATGTAGGTCTTGAGGTCATCGCCGATGGTTTCAGAAAGACATGTGGTATGCACGGCAATAATATCAGGGTTGTAGACCTCAAGCGTGGTCTTGACGCCCTGACGGATGTTGGGGCCGCCGCCGAACACGCACGCGCCTTCGGTAAAGGAACTGGTGACCGCAATGGCGGGTTCCTTGAAGTGACGCGTAAGGTAGGTGCGGTGGTAAGAAGCACAACCCTGCGATCCGTGGCTGTAAGGCATGCAGTTGTGCACGCCCAGGGCGGCAAACAGCGCGCCCACCGGCTGACAGGTCTTGCACGGGTTGATAAGAACGCCCGATCTGTTCACATGTGTCTTTGGGGTGAGGTCAAGCATACTATTCTCCCACAGTTCCTTGCAGGGTGGCGCGGTTCTTCCAGGGCGGGGTTACCATGTGCCACGCGGGGGTGAAGTACCCCATGCAGAGGTCGTAACCGAACTGCGTTGCGCCCTTGAAACCCGCGTAAGGCCCGCTGTAATCGTAGCTGTGCAGCTGGCGCGAGAGGGTCCCGGCCTTTTGCAGCGCGTACTTGTCCTTGATGCCGGAGAAGAACATGTCGGGCTTGAGGATTTCCATAAATTTTTCAGCTTCATACATGTTGAGGTCGTCAACCACGTAGGTTCCCTCGTCCATGTCGCGTATCATGCCGTGGTACTTTTCAAGCGGGATCTCGGCGGCCAGCTTGTCGTACTGTTCCTGCGTAAGGTAGGCGTGATACTTCTTCTCGTCCTTTTCTACAGTGATGTGTTCGATGTTCTTGCTGTCCGCGTCATCCTTGATGTTGGGGATGATTTCCCGACCTTCGTAGTCGTCGCGGTGGCCGAATTCGTACCCGGCAAGCACGGTCTTGATGCCCAGATCCTGCAACAGGCCCTGGTAGTGGTGCGAGCGGCTGCCGCCCACAAAGAGGGCTGCGGTCTTGCCGTTGAGGCGGGCCTTGTAGGCCGCCATCTGATCCTGCACCTCGGCCAGTTCTTCGGCGATAACCTGTTCAGTACGCTGCGCAAGCTCGGGGTCGCCAAAGTAGGCAGCCATGTCGCGCAGGCTTTGAACTGTTCCTTCCAGACCGATAAAGTTAACCTTGAGCCAGTCCACGCCGTACTTGGTTTTCATCATTTCGGCGATGTAGTTGATGGAGCGGTGGCACTGCACAAGGTTCAGATTTGCCTTGTGCGAGCTGGCGATGCGTTCCACTTCGCCGTCGCCGGTGAACACCGAAACCACTTCGTAACCGATCTTTTTAAGGATGCGTTCCTGTTCCCAGCCGTCGCCGCCGATGTTGTATTCGCCAAGAATATTGATCGAATACTTGCTGGCCGGTTCGTAACTGCCTGTGCCGATAACGCGCTTCATGATGCCGTTGTTGGCAATGTGGTGGCCCGCCGACTGGCTAACGCCCTTATACCCTTCACAGCTGAACGCCACGCAACGGATGCCGTATTCTTGTTCAGCTTCTGCGGCCACGGCCTGAATGTCGTCGCCGATCAGGCCCACAGGGCAGGTGGCGGCGATCATGATGGTCTTGGGATGCATGAGCTCCATGATTTCATCAATGGCCTTCTTGAGCTTTTTGGTGCCGCCAAAGACGATATCGGGCTCCTGCATGTCCGTGGTAAAGCAGTACTGAATGTAGTTGGGGGCGTCCCCTTCTGCCTTGGCCTTGTTGCGGCGCGTGCCCCAGCTGTAGAAGCCGCAGCCCACGGGGCCGTGAGTAATCGTGACCATGTCCTTGATGGGGCCGAGCACAACGCCCTTGCAGCCAGCATAACAGCAGCCCCGGTTGGTCATGATGCCGGGAATGGCACGCGTGTTGGCGATAATAATCTGGTCTTCCGCAGGATTGACCTTGAGCATGTGCTCCTTGCGGTTCTTGAAGACCTTGGCGTTGTAGCGCTCAAGCACTACTGCGTTGGCGTCAATACTCATACATACCTACCTTATGCGTCAGCGCGCTCGCCCGTGCGAACCACATAGGATTCTTCCACCGGCATCACAAAGATCTTTCCATCGCCGGGGTGGCCGGTGCTGTTGGCTTCTATAATGGCCTTGACCACAGCTTCGACCTTTTCATCGGGAACGCAGATATTGAACAACCGCTTGGGGATCAGCCTGCCCACTTCGGTCAGGGACTCGCCCGCCGGAGTGCGCGGCAGCTCGCCGCTTTCCATAACCATGCGCAGGGTGGCTGGATCCATGCCTTTTTTGCCGCGTCCCAGGCACTTGGTGCATGAGAATGAGGGGCATCCGGCCTTGGACAGAGCATTTTTAGTAGCCGCCACCATGTTGGCCCGAACCATTGCAACTATTTCCTGCATGGGAGCCTCCTACAGGCCGGACTTGCCGCTGCTGATGGTCCAGGCCTCGCTGACGCTTGAAACAAAGATTCTGCCATCGCCAAAGTGACCGTCGCCCGTTTTTGCCACGCGCAGGATAACGCGGATGGCATCGTCCTTGTCTTCATCGCTGACCACAAGCATGAGCATCTGCTTGGGAATTTCATCGTACTGGATATCGCCCACCATGATGCCTTTCTGCTTGCCACGGCCCACCACATCAAGCTTGGTAACGGCGGGAAAGCCCGCTGCCAGCAGCTCGGAGAGAACCTCGGTGGTCTTTTCAGGCCGAATAATCGTGCGAATCATCTGCATTGTTGTTCTCCGTTTCGTGCTGTTGGTTTAGGCGTCCATCAAACCGTGTTCCATGAGCAGCTCTTCGAGCCTTTCCTGGGAAAGGGGCTTGGGAATGATAAACATGTCGTTACCGTCGATCTTCTGCGCCAGGGTGCGGTATTCGTCGGCCTGTCCGCAGGTGGGGTCAAATTCGATAACGGTCTGCTTGTTGATTTCGGCGCGCTGCACCATGTTGTCGCGCGGCACAAAGTGGATCATCTGGGTGCCGATTTCCTTGGCAACGGCAGAGACAAGCTCGGCTTCGCCATCAACCTTGCGGCTGTTGCAGATAATGCCGCCAAGGCGCACGCCGCCGGTGTTGGCGTACTTTTTGACACCCTTGCAGATGTTGTTGGCGGCGTAGAGGGCCATCATTTCGCCCGAGGCCACGATGTAGATTTCCTGAGCCTTGCCTTCACGAATGGGCATGGCGAAACCGCCGCACACAACGTCGCCCAGAACGTCATAGAACACGTAGTCGAGGTCTTCGGTGTAGGCGCCAAGGCGTTCCAGCAGGCCGATGGAGGTGATGATGCCGCGACCGGCACAGCCAACGCCCGGTTCGGGGCCGCCGGATTCCACGCAGCGGATGCCCTTGAAGCCGTTTTTGAGCACCAGATCCAGCTCGATGTCTTCACCCTCTTCGCGCAGGGTATCGAGCACGCTCTGCTGGGCAAGGCCGCCCAGGATAAGGCGCGTGGAGTCGGCCTTGGGGTCGCAACCCACGATCATGATGTTCTTGCCCATTTCGCCAAGGCCGGCGTTAAGGTTCTGTGTGGTGGTGGACTTGCCGATACCGCCCTTGCCGTAAATAGCTACCTGACGCATGAGATTCCCTCTGGGTTTGATGTTCCCGCGCTCGTTGCGCTTGTCCCTCTTTGTGCAGAAACCGTGCCGTTAGTTTAACTATGTAATATTATTATCTAAT
>NZ_CABSIF010000017.1 GCF_902477725.1 uncultured Desulfovibrio sp.
GGCCATAGCTGCGGGAGCTTCCCTCGCTCGCTGCACTCGCTCAGGTGATCTCCCTCCGCGCCGCGTTTATGCCAGAGAACATTTCCGCTCCGAATGGAATTCCGCTTCAGCCAACTACCATTGATTTTATTGCTGCCAGAGAATGAGCCTTGTACCTTTTTAGTTGCTCTGAATATTCTGGCAGTACTACGCGTGGATAAATTCTGATAGCAAACAAAGACATGCACCACTTCGACAAGGTGCATGTGATAATGGCAAGTTTCATTCAGCCATGACCAAAGGAATACCTTACGAGTCAGAAGAATATGTTCACCATCAGGCGCTGGTCGTGGAGCCGCCTTCCTTAAACTCGCCGGAGCAAACGCGAAGGCGATGGCTGGTGTTGGGCTAATTTGCAAAATACGCGTTTTGCGGTCTGAAAAGGAAGCGCCGGGATTTTGAGCGCAGCGTACTCAACAAGTACGTGAGCATCAAAATTTCGGCGCTGACGCATTCAGGGCGTAAACGTCGGGTTTGCGTAAATCAGCCTGACAGGCTCACCCACCCCGCAAAAAACCTCTCCCCTGCTTTTGCCTTTTCTTTCCCTGCCGCCCCTGCCCGGCCTGCCCCCTCTGCCTCAGCACCCCAGCCCACAAGGCTTTTTTTTGCCAGCACCTTCTGGTAGGCTCTGCCCATGAACAAGCCTTCTACCCAAGCCCCCAGCCCCCTGCTGCAACTGGAAAACCTCTCTGTGACCTTTGCAACCGCAGACGGCCCGCTGCCCGCCGTGCGCAGCATAAACCTCTGCCTGCATGAGGGTGAAACAGTTTGCCTCGTTGGTGAATCCGGCTGCGGTAAAAGCCTCACGGCCAAAGCCATTTTGCGGCTCACCCCGCCCAACGCGGTGCTTGAAGGGCGCATTCTGCTGCACGTTCAGAATCTGCTTGAGCTTTCAGAAAAAAAAATGCGCTCCGTGCGCGGTCGTCAGGTGGGCATGATCTTTCAGGAGCCCATGACCTCCCTCAACCCGGTGCTCAAAATTGGCGATCAGGTGGCGGAACCCTTGCGGCTGCATCAGGGCATGAGCCGCTCTGAAGCCCGCGAGGCTGCCATAGACCTGCTGACGGAAGTGGGCATTCCCGCGCCGCAAAGCCGCTATGACGATTACCCGCACCAGCTCTCGGGCGGTATGCGCCAACGCGTCATGATTGCCATGGCATTGTCGTGCAAACCTGCCCTGCTACTGGCTGATGAACCCACCACAGCTCTGGATGCCACGATTCAGGGCCAGATTCTGCGTCTGCTGGCGGCCCGCTGCCGCGAGCGCCGCATGGCCGTGCTGCTGATTACCCACGATCTCGGCGTAGCCGCCCAGATGGCGGACACAGTGGGCGTCATGTATGCCGGGCGCCTGGTAGAATGCGCTCCGGCCCAGGAGCTGTTCGCCGACCCGCGCCACCCCTACACGCAGGGATTGCTGCACGCTGCGCCCAGCGCCCGTTCACGCGGCCTTGAGCGCCTGCCAACCATACCGGGCACGGTTCCATCCCTTGCCAACATGCCTGCGGGGTGTCCATTCCACCCCCGCTGCAAGTCTGCCCTTGCGCGTTGCGCCGCCGAAATGCCGCCCGCAGTGGTCAGCGGCGCGCACAGCACGGCCTGCTGGCTTGTCGGCCAGCCCTAGCCGAGCCCCCACGCGGGCAATCATCACGCTCAGCCATTGCAGCAGACCACCTTGCGCAGATATATTGCCTCTGCTATAAACTTATTTTCCAGTTCTCCGTAAATTCAGACAGTGGCTCTGTCCGGCTTGTTCCTGAAGCCGCGCCATGCCGCATCTGATTGCTCCCCCCATCGCGTTGCATCCCCCCTACTGGCAACGCTTGGCAATCGGACTTCTGAATTGCGGCGTATCCAAGCATTCCGCCAGACTGTCAGTTTCTGGGCCGCCCCCCTACGGCCCGCCAGAGCATTTCGTGGCGCGGATTTTCAGAATCCGCGTGAACAGACAAACTTGTTCAATGTTCATCTGCTCTATGCTGTCAACAGCGCTGCCCGCGACAAACGGGGCAGTTTCAGCTGAACGTGGAGGATGCCTCACATGAAACTAGGCGCAAAACTTGTGCTCTCTTTCGGCAGTCTTATTGCCGTCATTCTGGTGTCTTCTGCCATCACGATGCACAACGTGGGCGAAATGAACGGCAAGGTGCGCGAGATTGACGAGGCATGGCTGCCTTCCGTCACCGCCATCCAGTCCATGAATGTGCAGCTCAATTCGCTCCGCGCCGATCTTGCGTCAATAATGTCGCAAACCTACGCCGACGAGATCCGCAAGTACGAAAAGAATCTTCAGGATTCCATGGACTCCATCCAGCGCGATCAGACCGCCTATCTGCAACTGCGCAACGCCACCCCCGGCATGGATAGTGAGCAAGGCAAGGCCCTTATGGCGCGCATTGCCGACCTTTCCTTGCAGGAAAGCAAGGCACGCGAAGGCATCATCAAGGGTGTGCTGGACGGTCGGCGCGGCGTGGCAAACGTGGCCTTTGACAAAAAATACCGCCCAGTTTTTCAGGAACTTGGCGAGACCTATGGCGAAGTTGTCCGCATGAACGTCACGGGCAGCAAGGCCGCGGCCCAAAGCGCCACTGACGCAGGGCAAAAAACCCGCAACATGTCCATTGCCATCACTCTGGCTGCCG
The DNA here is from genome assembly GCF_902477725.1 of uncultured Desulfovibrio sp. NCBI lineage: Bacteria > Pseudomonadati > Thermodesulfobacteriota > Desulfovibrionia > Desulfovibrionales > Desulfovibrionaceae > Desulfovibrio > uncultured Desulfovibrio sp. The sequence continues at coordinate 2,682 of NZ_CABSIF010000017.1, forward strand.
TTATCATCAGCATCTGCATTACCTGGCTGCTCACGCGTTCTGTGGGGCGGCAACTGGGCAAAGACCCCGGCGAACTGGCCGTCATAGCCCGCCGGGTTGCCAACGGCGATTACGATATTGACGATGGCAGCACCAAAACTGGCGTGTATGCAGATATGGTTTCCATGGCGCAGACGCTTAAAGAAAACATGGCAAAGGCGCATCAGGAATCGGAAAACGCCAGGCAAAGCGCCCAGCGGGCAGAAGAAGCCCTGCGGCAGGCGGAGGCAGCAAGCGTTGAAGCCCAGCGCAAAGCCGAAGCAATGAGCGCCGCTTCTGAGGGTCTTCAGCAGGTTGCGCAGGTTGTGAGCGACGCTTCAACGCGACTGGCAGCGCACATTGAGCAGTCTGACAAGGGAGCATGCGAAACGTCGCTCAGGCTGACGGAGGCCGCCAGCGCCATTCAGCAGATGAACAATACCGTGCTTCAGGTGGCGCAGAACGCCGCAGCCGCCAATGCCGCTTCGCTCGAAACGCGCCAAAAAGCCGAGCAAGGCGCTGAAATCGTCAAGCGCTCCCTGCACAGCATCAGCGAGGTGCACCATGTTTCGCTGGCGACCAAGAACGATATGGCGCAGCTCCGGGAACATACGCAAAACATCAACCGCATCATGAACGTTATTTCGGATATTGCCGACCAGACCAACCTGCTTGCCCTTAATGCCGCTATTGAAGCTGCCCGTGCGGGCGATGCCGGGCGCGGTTTTGCCGTGGTAGCTGATGAGGTGCGCAAACTGGCGGAAAAAACAATGGCCTCCACACATGACGTGGCCAACGCCATCACGGCCATTCAGGACAGTGCAGCAAAAAGCATGGATTCTGTGGATAACGTTGCCCTTCAGATTGAGCAGGCCAATGACTTTGCCCAACAATCCGGACAGGCGCTGACAGATATCGTTGTGATGGTGGAATCCACCTCTGATCAGGTTACCGCTATCACTTCTGCCAGCGAGGGGCAGTCCGCCGCCAGTGACCAGGTCACAAGCGTTATTGACCAGATCAACGGCATGTCCCGGCAAACAGCCTCTGCCATGCGTGCGGCCACAGAAGCTGTGGAAGACCTGGCGGCCCAGGCCAACGGGCTTTCGGGCCTTATTGCGCAGATGCGCGCCCAGTAATTTTTTTCAGGGTATTCACGGTTTGTTGCAACAGGTGTTGCAAAAACGCCGGCCTTCGGGTCGGCGTTTTTGTTTGCGGTGTCATTCTGGGAGTCTGATCAACCGCTATTATACTTAGCCGTATGCATTTGCGGGAGACCAGCCATGAGCGAGCCAGCAGCGGCCATAACCAACCTTTCAGCCCAGGCCAGAGCAACCTCTCATGCAATTGGTAGAAGCCATGAACCACGATTTATTCCGGCTCGCGACAGCGTCCTCCATATACTGCATGGCGCGTACAAAGCGGGGTTCAGAAAAACCACCCCCTTTGTTGTATATTTTGTCCTTCATCCCACTGAAAAAATTTAGCACGCTCTTTGCATAAGTTATACATTCATCGCAAGTGTCTGTAGCACAAACCCCGGAGGTGAAAGCCTATGCGACTGATTGTAAAACTTGGACTATCATTCTTTTTTATTACACTTGTTCTGCTTGCGATGAGTGGAATGTCAATCAAAAACATTTCTGCAATGAATAAAAGATTCATTGAAATAGATACATCTTTGCTCCCATCTCTCATAGAACTTCAGGAAATGCATCTGAAATTCTGGATTATTCGCTCTGACGTATTGGCGCTTATTTCACAAACCTCGCCCTCAGAGATCGAACGATATTCCTCCAACATCACCAGCACGATGGATTCCATCAGGGAAAATCATGATAGATATTTTGCCATTGTGGGTGAATCCGAAGACCAGCACCATGCAGCAGCAAAGGAACTGATAGAAAAAATTGATGCAATTTCTCGCAAACTCAACACGGTACGCAAAGAAATCCTTGCATTTGTGCAATGTGAAGAACGTGGAGAGGCAATAAACATATTTGAAAATAAATACACCACGCTATTCAACAGCCTTGAACCACTCTATGAAGAGCTGATGGCGCTTACCAAGTCAGACAGCAAACAGGTGTCTGCCGAGGCCGTTGCCACAGGCGAAAGTGCAGTTAAAGGCGCATATGCGCTTAGTGCTGCCGCCGTTTTTTTCAGCATCATCGTTTCTCTTGTACTTTCGCGCTCCATAAAGCATCAACTTGGCAAAGACCCGGGAGAACTCCAGGCTGTGGCAAGCCGTGTTGCTGCCGGAGACTACGACATTCATGACGCAAATAGCGACAGCGTTGGCGTGTACGCTTCCATCGTCGCGATGGTGCAGGCACTGAAAACCCACATCGAAAGCGCTCAGCGTGAATCACTGGTGGCGCGGGAGCAATCCGCCAAGGCAACCGAAGCCCTGCGCCAGACGGAAGCCGCCAATATCGAGGCCCAGAGCAAAAGCGAAGCCCTGCGGATGGCCGCCGCCAGACTTCAGGAGGTGGCCCGGGTAGTGAGCGCGGCCACAGCGCGACTGGCGGCGCAGATTGAGCAGTCAGATAAAGGCGCGCAAGAGACATCGGCCCGACTGGGCGAGGCGGCCTCTGCCATGCAGCAGATGAATGCCACAGTGCAGGAAGTGGCGCGCAACGCGTCCGTTGCCTCGCAGGCCTCCACAGAAACCCGCGCCAAGGCGGAAAACGGCTCAGAAATCGTCAAACGCTCGCTGCGCAGCATTGATCAGGTGCATCAGGCATCCATGACGCTCAAGGACGACATGGCCCAACTGCACGGACACACCCAAAACATCAACCGCATCATGGGCGTTATTTCAGACATCGCCGACCAGACCAATCTGCTTGCCCTCAACGCCGCCATTGAGGCTGCCCGTGCGGGTGATGCCGGGCGGGGCTTTGCCGTGGTGGCGGATGAAGTGCGCAAACTGGCGGAAAAAACAATGGCCTCCACCCATGACGTTGCCAATGCCATTGAGGCTATCCAGTCCAGCGCTACCCAGAGCATGGATTCTGTGGACAGGGCCGCAAGGCAGATTGAACAAGCCAATACCTACGCCAGCCAGTCTGGTGCGGCCCTGACCGATATTGTGGCCACGGTTGAGGGCACGGCGGATCAGGTCAATGCCATTGCCGCCGCAAGCGAGCAGCAGTCTGCCGCCAGCGATGAAGTAAGCCGCGCCATAACCCAGATAAGCGAAATGTCGCGCCAGACCTCTGCCGCCATGCGCGAAGCGGCGGATGCCGTGGCCGAACTGGCAGGGCAGACCCAAAATCTTATGGATCTCATGTCCAGCATGCAGCAATAGTACAAAAGAAAGGGGCTGTTCCGGCAGCGCATTGCGCATCTCTGCCGGAACAGCCCCCACAGGCCCGAAATATTTTTTGTCTACGGCTCTTCCGCCACGGCAGGCTTGCACCGCCTGCCCAGCCAGCGGGCGATCACAGGGGGCAGCCAGCCAGCGGCCTTTTGCCCGGCCCCGACAGCTTCATCCCTGCTTGGCGTGTACTGCTTTTTGACAATATAGACGCCCACCAGCACCACCGCTATGCCCAGAACTTCCAGACCCGACAATTTCTCTGAAAATATGACCCACGAGTACACAGCGGCAATGGCAGGCTGGCAAAGGCAGATCACCGCAGAAAGGTTGACGCTGAGCTTGCCCTGACAATGCGTGAGCATGTTATGCCCAATCACCTGCACGCAGAGCGTAAGAGCCAATATGGGCCACAGATCGTCCCAGCTTCGCGGAATCTGCAAGCCCTCCACAGCCCACGAGGCAAAAAACAGGCCCACAAGTCCGCCAACGGCACTGCCAAGCATGATGACGCTGCTCTCCATCCTGTCGCGCAGGCGGTAGGCAATGAGCAGAAATCCCGCGTAAAAAAAGGCCGCAGCCAGTGCCAGAAAATCACCAAAATAGTTGCCCGGCACAGGGCTGGCCTTGCCCCCCACCAAAAGCACCACCCCGGCAAGAGTAACAGCCGCGCCGGGAATGAACAGCCTCGGCAGCCGCTCGTGAAACAGAAAATACGAAACCGGAATGACCGTGAACGGCGTCAGGTTGGTGAGCAGGTTGGCATTGGCAACTGTTGTGTAGCTGAATGCCGTATTCCACAGGGCCACGTCACCCGCCAGAAACAGGCCGGATAACAGCAGCAGGACAATATCCCTGCCGCTGAGCCGCCCAAGCCGACCATAGGCCAGCGGCCAGAGCAGCGGGATGGAAAACAGCATGCGGTACATCCCCGTATTGATGGGTGACAGGCCGCTCTGCCGCACAAATATGCCCCCTGTGGCCAAAAAGGCCACTGCCAGCACCGCCAGCAGAACATATTTTGTGCCGTTTCCCCGCCGCATTCCGCCCTGCGGCACTGTATCGCCTTGCGTGGACATGGATCCTCCCATCCTTTTGTTGTGTTTGCTGCCCCCTTTGATACAGTGGACATGGCACCATCAAAAGTGCCACATGACACATATTTTATGGTGCCACCTGGGAGCAGACATGATCAGCACGGGCAAGGACGGCTCCGGGCCGCTGTATTTGCAGATATACAGCCAGTTGAAGCAGGATATTGCCTGCGGCGCGCTTGCAGAAGGCACGGTTCTGACTGGTAGCAGAATGCTGGCATCCATGCTGGCGGTCAGCCGCAATACTGTGGACAATGCCTATAGTCAACTGGTGGCGGAGGGTTACATAGCCCCCCGCAGGGGCGTGGGCTTTGTGGTGCAGCACGTCCCCAGCATTGACGTCCCAGCCACGCCATCCGGCCACGCCGCGCCGCAGGCGGCGCAGTGCCCCACGCAGCCAGAAATATGTGCGCAAGGGCAGACGCTGGCGCACGGGCAGCCCCTGGTTTACGACCTGACAAACAGCAGCCACACGGTTGATCTTTTCCCCAAAAGCCTCTGGAAAAAATACACCTTTGAATGCCTTGAGATGCTGGAAAGAGAAGAAAAAATCTCTGCCTTGCAGGTCATGCAGGGCGAACCCTACCTGCGCAAAAACCTGTTGGCCTATCTCAAGCGCATTCGCGGCGTGAACTGCACGGAGGACCAGATCGTCATAACCTGCGGTTTGCAGCAGTCGCTGGAATACCTATGTAAAATAGCAGCCCAGCGCGGGCAGAAAATCCTGATGGAAGAACCCGGCTTCAACAAGGCGGCCGCTGTATTCCGCAACAACCACCTGCCCATTGAGACCGTACCCGTGGATGAACACGGCCTGAAAGTGGACGACCTGCCCCACAGGCCGCAGGCCTTTGCCATCTACACCACGCCGTCCCACCAGTTCCCCACCGGGGTCACGCTCCCCATCGGGCGCAGACATGCCCTGCTGCGCTGGGCGCAGAGCAACAACGTCTACGTACTTGAAGACGACTTTGACAGCGAGATGCGCTACTATTCCAAGCCCATACCTTCGCTGCAATCCATCAATACGGAAGCGCGGGTCATCTATCTTGGCACATTTTCCAAGGGCATATCCCCTTCCATCCGTATGGGGTACATGATTCTGCCTCCGCAGCTTGCCGCCGCCTTTCACGAAATGTTTGACGAATACAACAGCACTGTCCCCGTACTGAACCAGTACATCATTGGCCGCCTGCTCGAAACCGGCCAGTACGACAGACACATCCGCCGCCTGAGCCATGTGTTCAAAAACCGCCTTGAGCTGTTTATTCAGGAATTTTCCCGTCTGGGGTCGGGCCTGCGCATGACAGGCAACGGCACGGGCCAGTATTTTCTTTTGCGCTTTTCTGCCGGAACGGACCAGAAGCTACTCATAAAAAAAGCCCTGGAGCAGGGGGTGCGGGTCTACCCCACCATGCAGTTCTGGCAGGACAAGGCCGAGTGCCCGCCGGATACGCTGTTTCTGGGTTTTGGCAAGATTCGCCTTGAGGACATACCCGATTGCGTGACGCGACTTAAGATTGCCTGGGCGGAATGGCTGCACTGAGCTGGAGCAAGCGAGTCAGCAACATGCACCCCTTTTCCTGACTGAAGGGCAAATAATTTTTTCAGAAATAACTCAGAGAAGAAAAACAACGAGGGCCTCTGTGCGGCTTTGCACCGCACAGAGGCCTTCAGCATTTCAAGCTGCGGCTTCACCAAGACTCAAAAAAAGCCCTTCACGCACAGCCAGTTGGATAAGCCAATTATCTCAGGATATCCCCTTAGTTCAAATTTGCCGATGTGATCCAAGAAAATATCAACCTGCCTGGATGGCGAGTAGAAGCTTTTTCGTTCGCCATCCAGGCAATTTCAAAGAAAATGGCCAGTAACTTCCGCACGCCAACTCGGGCCTCAAAATGTTACGCAGAGGTCTCCGCGAATACCCTGGCTTCGGGTGTCGCCTGCAAACTGGCCAGTATAGGAGATGCCGAACGAGACATTCTGGCTGAGGTGGGTGGACAGGCCCGCTTCGACCAAAGCCATGTTCCTCGCTATCGGCACCCCCTCGATGCCGAACCGGTCGGAGCCGGAAAAATTGACCGTCGTCATTGGCGATATGTCGCCGGAGGCATGCCTCCATGCGAGCGAACCGGTGGCGGTCAGTGCGACACCGCCCAGCGTAAAGTCGCTCGCACCCCTCAGACCGGCTGTCGAAAAGGTGACGTTATTGTCGCCGCTCTGCGTCGTCAGCGCCGCAAGCCCACCCTCTTCGGTGAAGCCGTTGGTATGAACGTTCACATAGGCGAGGGAGACGAAGGGCTCGAAGGAAAGCTTGCCAAGCGACGTCTCGCCTGCATCCAGGCGGTAGCCGACATCGCCAAAGGCCTGAAAGGTACGGGCATCGTATTGACCGGACAGCCTGTCGGAGAAACCGGTGAAGTTCACACTTCGATCAGTACGGACGCCACTCCAGGTGTAGGCTGTACCAAGACGTACCCCTAACGCGCCGATCTCGGATCCACCATAAGCACCAAGGGTGTAATTGTCTGAGAAGCCGGAGGCGTTGTTGGAATCCGCATCGTAGGATGAACGACCGTAACCAGTGAGCAAGCCGAGCCGCCATGTGTCGAAGACAGGTGCATCGGCGCCGATCAGGAAGCCTCCTGTATTGTGCGAGAACTTCGCGGCATTGCCATCACTGTCGGTGTTGCCCCACGCACCGTAGCCGTTCGTCCAGACGGTCAGCCCCTCAAAACCATAGGTGGCAGACGGTGCTGCCTGCGCGCCCACGGCGTCGAAAGCCGAGCGTATGCGGTCAATAGCGGCGCTGCGAACAAAGCGACTTTCCTCGACCATCGCGCTCTTGATAGACGGGTAGATGTCGCCCGAAAGCTGGTCGAAAGCGTCGCGCGCCTCGCCGTCGGTCTGAAGATTGCCGATTGCTCCGCGCAAGGTATTGTTCAGCGACATATTTTGCAAAACGCCCGCCGTAGCTAACTGGTTTGGCGTTGCCGCCGCACTGGTGAAGGCGCGGGACTGCGTTACATTGAGGTAGACGTTGTTGGCGTCGTAGCTGTCAGTCGCGGCGTAGAAGCTGGAGAGCGCCGCATTGCTGAGGGAATAGGTGCCCGTCACCCCGCCAGCCGCCGTCAGCACTGTGTAGCGAGCGCCGGGCGTAAAGAATCCGCTACCGTACCGGGAGGCCATGAGGATTGCGCCACTATTGATCGTCGCCGTTCCAGACACCGAGATCAGGTCGGAGACGGAACCGCCGGGAACCAGCTCTGCACTGTAGGTGGAACCCGAAGCCTGGCTGTAGTTGCCCGCCACGGTCAGTGTACCGGGGCTGTTGCCGGGTGCCACTGTCGAGCCCGAGAGTGCCGTCACGCTCCCGACCGTCCCCGAGCCGGTCAGCCGCGCGCCGCTCTCGACCATTGTCGCCGATCCGGCCATCGAGCCGTTGACCGTCAGCACACCGCCGTTCACCACGGTATTGCCCGTGAAGAGCGAATTGTCGCCAGTCAGGATCGTCCTTCCGGCAAGCGCCTTCAAAGTTCCATTTCCGCTGATCGCGCTGTCGAACAACAAGCCGGAACTGGTATGATTGAAGACAATTGTGCCCGTCCCACTACCGAAAGCGATCGACGCAGCCTTGAACGTGCCCGCTGCGGCCGCACTGGAACCGGCGGCGGCACCGATGTTCAGCGTCCCCGTCGACCCGGCATTGGAAGCAATGGTGAGGGTACCGTTGTAGGCACCGTTCGTCAGCGTGCCAACCGTCACCTGGCCGCCATTGGCAACGGTCAGCGTACCCGTGCCATCATAACCGACACGCAGAATGGGGCCGTTATCGGTGAGTGTCGAGCCCGAGCCAGTAACGGTCACAGTGCCAACGCTGTTGGCGCTCAGTCCAATACGACCGCTCGTATTGATAACAGTTCCGCCGTTTTCAACGAGCAGTTCACCAGTCGACGCTCCAAAACCGATAACGAGCTGGCTGCCGATATCCCACGTCGAGCGCGACCCGGTCACCGTCACTTGACCGCTGCCACCGTCACGGGCTCCTATGAAGCCATTGCTGTTGGCAGTAACCCTTCCGCCGTCAGAGACGGTCATCTCACCCCTGCCGCTCCAGCCGACAACGAGTTCGTTAGCGTTCGTCCATGTCGAACCCGCACCAGTCACGGTCACCGTACCCGTACTGCCGACGAAGTGTGCGACCGTGCCGTTTTGATTGCTGACCGTGCCCCCGTTCAGGATGTTCAACGTACCCGTACCGTTCGCGCCGACATCCATATCTTGGCCCGTGGGGTTGGCCCATGCCGAGCCGGTGCCAGTGACGGTCACCGTGCCGTTGCTGCCAGCGTTGTATCCGATATTGCCGCCGATATTGCCGCCTGTTCCGCTGATCGTTCCTCCAGACTCAACGATCAGTGTCGCATTGTGGTCCTTCCCGACATACAGGTCACCAGTGTAGGAGGTCGACGTATTGACGGTGCGTGTCCCAGCATCAATTACCTCATCTGCCAGCGCCTCCCCTCCCCAAGAGACCGTAAGAGCCACAGTTGAAAGGAAGACAGCGAGGATAAGAACAGCCGAAGGCTGCCTCACTATCCTCTGCACCGAGAGGTCTTCTCTCAGTTTAGGATTGCTTCGGTTGCACATCCACGCCCCCAAGAATGCTTTGTTAGAATTAATGATTGGGCCATGACTAGCCGAGGCAGCAAAAGGTTAGAAGTTGATAATGGCAATAAAATACAATTGTTACCTCTCAAAAGTGTCAGAGGACGATATTTGGCAAATCGTAAAGCTGGACGCTTCTCAACTTGCTAAAGTTTCAAGCCTTATGCGTGACCTTACCCCACAACGCATGTCACGTATAGCTTAATGACTTTCCTTAAATGAAGCCCAAGATGGTGAGCCCTCTTATCCCCACAGGCTCAACTGTTCGAGCGATTGCTTTTCTTCAAGCATGCTGAGGTACTAAAAAATCTGCTTTGGGTAGTGCATAATTCCCTGCTGGTCTCAGCGGCTATGAAATTGGCTCGTCAGATGCTCACCTTTGGGGCTGCCCAGTATGTATAGTGTGCCGTAGGCGCGCACAGACTTCCCAATTATATGGAGGCAGTCCCTAGTTTTTCATGTCCACAATCAGCTCGGCCAGCCCCCTGGTCTGAACTGCCAGATCAGCCACTGCTTTTTGGGCCTCATTCATGGCTTCTGCCGTTTGGTGTGCAACCTGGGTGGCGTCGTCAATTGAATGGTTGATTTCTTCGCTGGCGGCAGACTGCTGCCCGCTGGCCTCGGCAATGGCGTTCACCTGGCTGGCGGTGGCTTCTACGGTAGCCACGATTTCCTCCAGAGCCTTGCCCGACTGATTGGCAAAATCCGTGGCCTGCTCTACCTGCTCAACAGCATCATCCATGTCCGAAACGCTCTTGGACGTGCTTTCCTGAATGGCCTTGATGGCGTTGCCCACATCCTGGGTTGAGGCAAGGGTCTTTTCCGCCAGCTTGCGCACTTCATCGGCAACCACGGCAAAACCGCGCCCGGCATCGCCTGCCCGGGCAGCTTCGATGGCGGCATTGAGCGCAAGCAGGTTTGTCTGATCCGCGATATCGGAGATAACGCCCATGATGCGCGTAATGGCCTGTGAATGGTCGTTGAGTTCGGCCATGCCATCCCTGAGCCGCAACGAGACTTCGTGGACATGGCCAATGCTCTGCACGGCCTTTTCCACAATGCCTGCTCCGCTCAGGGCGCGGTCACGTGTCTGGCTGGCCGCGTCTGATGCGGTTGCGGCGCTGAGCGCCACCTCCTGCACGCTGGCGTTCATCTGATTCATGGCTGTTGCGGCCTCTGCAAGCATCTGGGCGGAATGCACGGCCCCTTTGTCCGACTGCTCTATCTGGGCTGAAAGCTGGGTTGAGGCAGTGCTCACAGCCTGGGCAACCTGCTCCAGCCTTTCCGCGGCCTGGAGCATGGCAGCGGTCTTGTCCTTTGCCTTGCGCTCGGCTTCAAGGGCCTCTGTCTGCGCCTGCTGGGCCTCACTGGCGGCCTTGCCAGCCAGACGGCTCTGCTCTTCGGCCTGCCCGATAAATTCCTTGAGTTTCACAACCATTGCGCTCAAGGCCTGTTGCAGGGTCGCCACTTCATCGCGCCCTGTTGTCTCAAATTCTTCATCAAGGTTGCCCTGCGCCACGGCGCGGGCATGCCGGGTTATGCCAGCCAGGGGCCGGGTTATGGACACGACCATCACATAGGAAAGCGGGCAGACCACCAGCAACAGAACCGCCAGAAAACCACCACCATAGATCGCCAGCTTGCTGTGCAGGATGGAGCGCATGGTGGTGATGAGGTGGCTTTCGGCCTTGTCCACATTGTCGATATAGACGCCTGTGCCGATCCAGAAGGGCGTTCCGGCTATAGCTTCCGCATAGCCCAGCTTGAACACGTCGCCAGAGCCGGGCTTGGGGAACACAAAATCCACAAAACCGCCGCCACGCTGGGCGACCTTGTACAGTTCACTAACATAGTGGACGCCATGGCTGTCTGCGGTTGACGCCAGATCCTTGCCGATCAGCTGCTTCTGCGTGGGGTGGGCAGTATTGACCGTGCCCTTGTACACATAAAAATACCCGGAGCTGTCATCCTCAAACCGGGCGCTGTCCACATACTGCGCAATGATGCGCAACTGCTCGGCCTCGGGCTGACCTTGCGTCATGGCCGCCAGACCAAGCGCCTGGGAGTGCGTGATATCCTTGATGCGCGCCCTCTGGGAGTCGAGCAGCATTTCCTTGGCAAGTGCCGTGCCGTCTGCAATGACGCCTTCCGTCATGCGCACGGACAGGCCTGCAATGGCAATAATCAGGGCGATCATGAGGATGACAAAAAAGACAATCCGCTGACTGATACTAAAATTTCTGAGCACGTCTTAATCTCCTGAAAAATCAAGGTGCAGACCGACAAGCCGAAAAGCTGCACCAACTCCCCTGCGCAGGCGCGCGCTGTTGCAGCGGGCGCGGGGTACAAAAAAGTACAGCGCGGGCACAATGTCAGGGCAGGTCATACCAGCGTAACTGGCTGCGTAAATGGGCGGTCGCAAGGCAAAGGCGGGAAGCAATGCACACATGATAAAACCAAAAGCGGAAAGGCCATGCCCGTAAAATACGGCACACCGATGCAGCCCGCAGGATGCTCCGGCGCATGGAAGATAACAACCTTATATACAAGCTGTATGGCCTGATTGTGGCAAACAGTAACTATTTTTGCAACATACACAAGCCGATAAAATTGATCAATTTCCTATGGCAATATCCCCTGTAAGCCTGAAATAATGCCGGCTGTGTCCCAATCCGCTACAGGCTGGCCATTTGAAAAAAAATCTGTTTTATGATTTTAACCGGGCATAAAAAATGGGGCTTTCCACGAAAATTTCGTGGAAAGCCCCAACAAAACGCTTTCAGCCAGCAGCTGAAACAGCGGAACTAGTCTTTCTTGTCCTTCTTGAGCCAGGACATCATGCCGCGCAGTTCCTTGCCCACCTTTTCGATCTGGTGTTCAGACTCGTTGCGGCGGGTGGTGAGGAACATGGGGTACTTGGCGCGGGCTTCAAGAATGAAGTTGCGCGCAAACACGCCGCTCTGGATGTCCTTGAGCACGCCCTTCATTTCCTTTTTCACCGTTTCGGTGATCAGGCGGGGGCCGGTGACGTAGTCGCCGTATTCAGCGGTGTTGCTGATGGAGTAACGCATGCGGGAAAGGCCGCCCTCGTACATAAGGTCAACGATGAGCTTCATTTCGTGCATGCATTCAAAGTAGGCCATTTCTGGCTGATAACCGGCTTCCACCAGGGTTTCAAAACCGGCCTTGATGAGGGCGGAAACGCCACCGCAAAGCACTGCCTGTTCGCCGAAGAGGTCGGTTTCCGTTTCTTCACGGAAGGAGGTTTCAATAACGCCGGAGCGGGTGCCGCCGATGCCTTTGGCATAGGCCAGGGCAATCTTGAGGGCTTCGCCGGTGGCGTCCTGATGAATGGCCACGAGGCAGGGCACACCGCCGCCTTCGGTGAAGGTGCGGCGCACCAGATGGCCGGGGCCCTTGGGGGCGATGAGGAACACGTCCACATCCTTGGGCGGCTGGATCTGGCTGAAGTGGATGTTGAAGCCGTGAGCGAACAACAGGGCCTTGCCCTTGGTCAGGTGGGGCTTCACGTCGTTTTCGTACACGGCGGCCTGCACTTCGTCAGGCAGCAGAATCATGATCAGGTCGGCCTGAGCGGCGGCCTCGGCAGCAGACACGGGGGTGAAGCCGTGTTCCTTGGCCAACTCGTAGTTGGCGCCGCCGGGGCGCTGACCCACCACAACCTTGACGCCGGAATCACGCAGATTCTGGGCATGGGCATGGCCCTGACTGCCATAACCGATGATGGCCACGGTCTTGTTTTTCAAACAATTAAGGTCTGCATCCTGATCGTAATAAACTTTCATCTGAACATCCTCTGAGATCACTCACGGTTAGACAAAAAAATACATCCCTTGCCGCCCTTGCGGCAAGGACAGAGGGGGGGCCGACTGGATACGGCGGGCAAGGCCGCCTGTGGGACGCTTTGCCAATGACCCGGGCTGGTTTATATGGATATACTCACCACTCCGACCTCATGCGCGTTGTCAAGGAGACCTTGTGGGCCATTGACACGCTCACGGGCTAACGCTCCTGTAATCTCGCGGCGCAAGGCCGCGCGACCGGATTCTTTACGCGTGGTGGCAGCCATGCCTTGCGGTGTGTTTTGTGCCAAACACCCCCGGCAAAAGGCCGCACTTCGCGTCCCGGAACCCTAATCCGTTTTCTTGGAACGACGCATGGCAACTGCGCCTGTGCGCGCCAGTTCCTTGATTCCAAACCGTTGCAGCAGGCTGATGATGGCGTCCAGCTTATTCTGGTCGCCAGTGGCCTCAATGGTCATCTCATTGGGGCTTACATCAACCACCTTGCAGCGGAATATTTCAACAGTTCGCAGAATTTCGCCCCGCATGGGGCCTTCTGCCTGCACTTTGACAAAGATCATTTCACGCGCCACAGCGGGAATATCCGCAAAATCCACCACCTTGATGACCGAAACAATCTTGTGGAGCTGCTTCATGATCTGCTCCAGAATAAGACTGTCGCCATCGGTGGTGATGGTCATGTGCGAAACGCCCTCTTCCAGGGCCGGGGCCACATTGAGCGAATGAATATTGAAGCCGCGCCCGCTGAACAGGCCAGCCACGCGGGAAAGCACGCCGGGTTCGTTTTCCACCAGCACGGAAAGCACATGTCGTTGCATAGCCATCTCCCTTACACCAGCAACATTTCATCAAGCGCCGCACCGGCGGGCACGATGGGGTACACGTTTTCTTCGCGCTCTACCACCACGTCAATGAAGGCAGGGTTGGGCGAAGCAAGGGCCTTTTCAAGCACGGCCCGCATGTCTTCAGCCTTTTCAATGCGATAGCCTTCGGCCCCGTAGGCCTCGGCCAGCTTCACAAAGTCGGGCTGGGCTTCCATGTTGGTGGAACTGTAGTTGTTGTTGTAAAAGAGCTCCTGCCACTGCCGCACCATGCCCAGATAGCGGTTGTTCAGAATGACGACCTTGATGGGCAGCCTGTTGGCAACCACGGTTGCCAACTCCTGAATATTCATCTGCAGCGAGGCGTCGCCTGCCACGGCAATGACCTTTTTATCCGGAAAGGCAAACTGCGCCCCCACCGAAGCGGGAAAGCCGTAGCCCATGGTGCCTAGGCCCCCGCTGGTCAGCAGGGTGCGCGGCTTGGTGAACGAATAGAACTGGGCCACCCACATCTGGTGCTGGCCCACCTCGGTGGCGATGATGGCATCGCCGCCGGTGATGTCATACAGGGCCTCAATGACCGACTGCGGCTTGATATTGCCGTTTTCCTGATAGCACAGGGGCTTGCTTGCCTTCCATTCGGCCACGGCCGCAATCCAGGCGGCATGTTCACCCGCCCAGTCCTTGTTTTCCAGCTTGGCCTCGCAGATTTCTGCAATGCCCTCCAGCGCCAGGCGGCAATCACCCACCACAGGAACATGCACCTCCACATTCTTGCGAATGGATGTGGGGTCAATGTCGATGTGCACAATGCGGGCCTTGGGCGCAAAGGCCGCCAGCCTGCCGGTAACGCGGTCGTCAAAGCGCGCGCCCACGCACATCAGCACATCACAGTTGTTGATGGCAAGGTTAGCCGCGTAGGTGCCGTGCATGCCCACCATGCCCAGCCACAGGGGGTCTGTGGCCGGAAAAGCCCCAAGCCCCATGAGGGTGCAGGTTACGGGTATGTTCAGCTTGCGCGCAAGGCTCGTTAGAGCCTCTGCCCCATTGGACAGAATAACCCCGCCGCCCGCCAGAATCACCGGGCGCTCGGCCTTTGCCAGTTCTTCCACCGAGCGGCGCAACTGGTTCAGGTTGGGCTTGTAGGTGGGGTTGTAGCTGCGCATGTAGACGTCTTCAGGCCAGACAAATTCCGCCCGCTTCTGCATGACGTCCTTGGGCAGATCCACCAGTACCGGGCCGGGACGGCCCGAACGCGCAAGGTAAAAGGCCTGACGGATGGTCAATGCCAGCTTGGTGATATCCTTGACCAGAAAATTATGTTTGGTGCAGGGCCGGGTAATACCCACGATATCCACTTCCTGAAAGGCATCGTTGCCGATCAGCTGGGTGGGCACCTGCCCGGTGAACACCACCAGAGGAATGGAATCGGAGTAGGCTGTGGCTATGCCCGTGACCGTATTGGTGGCTCCAGGCCCCGAGGTGACCAGGCATACACCGGTCTTGCCCGAGGCACGGGCATAGCCGTCAGCCGCGTGCACAGCTCCTTGCTCGTGCCGTACCAGCACATGGCGTAGCTCGGGATGTCGCGGTAGTTCATCATAAATATCAATGACCGCACCGCCCGGATAACCGAACAGCACATCCACGCCCTCTCGCTTCATGGACTCAAGGAGAATCTGCGCACCAGTACATTCCATGTCCGACTCCTTAAAAAAAGCCCGGCTATCCTTGTTTCTTCAGACGATCAAGAACGGCCATGAGCTGGGTTTTTCCTTCGAGCTTCTGCTTTTTCAATTGCTTGAGCGTCTGCTCTTCAGTGGGCGAACGGAAGGCCTTGCCTTCGAGCTTTTCCACCTGTTTTTCGTAGAGCACGTGATCTTCCCAAAGGGATTTCAGCTCCGGATCAGTGGCAGCGTACTTTTCCAGCAGTTCCAGTTCTTGCTGATCCATAAGAAATCTCCATTGTTAGATGTTCATAGGCTGTTGCCTGCGCATCAACTGAGGCTTTTGCTCAAGGTGACATCAGCCCGCCTGTGCCGTTGCGCCGATGTGGCTTTGTGCAGCGCGGCTACAAGTCATATGGGCTTATTCTCCTGGCGCGGATTCTCAGACATCCGCATGGAGCATATGAAAAAATCAGTCCTCCGGCGGCGCCAGTTCTTTTAATGAAGCGTCATCGCGTACTGAGCCAGCGAGGCTATGACAATCCGGTTAAACAGCTCAATGGCCAGCAGCACCACCACGGGCGAAAAATCCATGCCGCTTGAATAGGTAAACGGCAACCATTTGCGCACGCGGTAAAACACAGGCTCCGTAAGGGTGCGCAAGGTGCGCACAATAGGATTGTAGGGATCGGGGCGCACCCACGTGAGCACAGCCGCGATAATGACAATCCAGAAATAAAGACTAAGCAGAGACCCGAGCACCAGGGCAATAGCGCTCATGGTATTGGCAACAACAATCATGCGCCCTCCAGCGTGGCTTTCTTTTGTATTCGCAGCGGGGTTAAGCCTTACAGGCCGGAAACAGGCGGCAGCACTGCGGCCAGCGCATTGTGCAGACCGGGATAATCCGCCACCGTAATCTCTCCCCGTAACGGGCCGCCATTAAATGCGGCAAATATCACGCCCGCCCCCCCGGCTGCCTCCTTGTCGTGCTCGCTGTCGCCAACAAAAAGCACCTGCTGCGGAGGGCATTGCCACGCGGCACATATGTGCCGCGTTCCCTCGGGCGAAGGCTTGGGTGCGGCTGTATCCGCCGCGACCACAGGATTAAAATAGGAGGGCAGGGAAAAAATGTCCAGAACCGTTTGTATTCCATCGAGCTTTCGATTGGTGTGCACGGCCATGCGCACCCCCCTGCTCCGCAGATTGCCGATAAAGTCCATAAAACCGGGCTGTAAGCGCAGCATGGGGACGATATCGCGCTGGTAAATAACCTCGTGGCGAATAACATGGTCGATCTGCCCGTGCAGGGATGGCGGCACAATATGCAGCAAGGCCTGACGCGATGTAGCCATGAAACAGTAGTTTTCCTGTTCAATGGTCATGGGCGGCAGGCCAAACCAGGCGAGAACACGATTGTAAAAGATGTTGTTCGCCTCGCGCGAATCAATCATCACGCCGTCGCAGTCAAAGATCACGCCAGCAATGCCGTGAGGGAACAAACCTTGCGCGGTGAGCTGCTGCGCCTGCTGGCTGCTCATGCTCCGGCCCTCCAGGTGATCCACACCCGCTCGGCATCAAGCGGCGGCTGCCCTGCGGGACGGGTATGCCCAAGCAGTTTCCAGCCTGGAGCGCGGACTTCTACCGCCATTGGCAACGGCGAACCTGCGGGGGCTGAGTCAGAAGCTGCGCCAGACGCGCCAATCAAAGCCTGACGGTCTGGAGCGGGGTCAAAAGTCAGAAGGTCCAGCACGTCTTCACGCATGGCCCCTTCAATAATAATAGGCGCATGGGGCGGCACAAAATAGAGCGCGTTGGCCACCACCAGCCGCCACGGCGGCACAAGCCCGGCATCAAGGGCTATGGGCGAGCCAAGGCGCACAAGGTCGCCCGTAAGCACATCCGGCATTAGTCCGGCAAGGTCTTCATCAGGGTCAACACCCAGAGAAGCTGCCAGCCCGCCCGCGTTTTTGGTAAAATGCGCGGTCAGCTCCGCCAGATCAACCAGGCGTTCCTCCTGCTGCCAGACCCAGAGCAGGGCCTTCTGCGCCTGAGTACGCGCAAGCAGCTCCTTGCGGGCCGCCTCTGCCGCCAGAGCGGCTGCGGCGTCGCCATCAGATTTTTTAAGGCCGGAGAGCATTGCCATTTCTGAACTGCGGCGCGCGGCACGCGCGTTGCCGACGGCGGCAGCGCCTACCGGCAGGCCGGAAAGGGCCGCATCGCCCAACTGTTGCAGATCGCCAAGGCAGGCCACGGCCTCGCGGGGTGAAAAGGGATAGGTATCCGGGCAAAAAAAACCTTCGGCAGGCGCATCAGGCAGACCGGGCCACAGGCGCAAAGCGCCAGCCCAGTGAGGGTCTGATCCTTTTCCGGCGGCAGAGGCCTGGCCGGACTGAGCGGACGCTTCAAAAGCGTGCAAAGGCAATGGGCCGCGAAGCAATGGCAAAAGAATGGGGAAACTTTCTGTCATCATACTTCCTTTTGAGTCCTTAAGCATAGCCAGAGGACGCCCGAAGCGCAAGCCGCATGGCCCCATGGCGGAAGTTTTTTGCGGCGGGCTGTCCTGTTGCGGAGCATGGCAGGTATCATATTGTCAGGTGCGGCTTATTGACATATATACACGCCAGCAAAGCCGCCCATGTGTGGCATGCAGACATCATCACCAGCCGGCCTCCGGCTCAGAAGGAGTAGAAAGATATGGAACAGGGCACCATCCGCCTGAAGACAGGCCTTGCTGAAATGCTCAAAGGCGGCGTGATCATGGACGTCACCACTCCCGAACAGGCTAAAATCGCCGAAGCAGCGGGAGCCTGCGCAGTCATGGCCCTGGAACGCGTACCTGCCGATATTCGCGCCGCAGGCGGCGTGGCCCGTATGGCCGACCCCACCATCGTCAAGCGCATCATGGAAGTGGTGAGCATTCCCGTCATGGCCAAGGCCCGTATCGGCCACTTTGTTGAAGCCCGCATTCTTGAGGCTCTGGGCGCCGACTACATTGACGAAAGTGAAGTGCTCACCCCTGCTGACGACAAATACCATATCGACAAGCGCGATTTTACCGTGCCTTTCGTGTGCGGCTGCCGCAATCTGGGGGAAGCCCTGCGCCGCATCGCCGAAGGTGCAGCCATGATCCGCACCAAGGGCGAACCCGGCACCGGCAACGTGGTTGAAGCCGTGCGCCACTGCCGTCAGGTTATGGACGACGTGCGCAAGCTGTGCAGCCTGCCCGAAGCCGAAGTTGCCAACTACGCCAAAGAAATCGGCGCACCCCTTGAAGTGTGCTACGCCGTGCGCAAGGAAGGCCGCCTGCCCGTGGTGAACTTTGCCGCTGGCGGCATCGCCACCCCCGCTGACGCCGCCATGATGATGCACCTCGGCTGCGACGGCGTGTTTGTCGGCTCCGGCATCTTCAAATCAGGCGACCCTGCCAAGCGCGCCAAGGCCATTGTGCAGGCCGTGACCAACTACAATGATTTCGCCATGCTGGCCGAAATCTCCCGCGATCTGGGCGAACCCATGGTGGGCATTGAAATTTCCACCATTCCTTCTGCCCAGCGCATGCAGGAACGGGGTTGGTAATGTCGCAGCTTTGCGTAGGCGTTCTGGCTCTTCAGGGAGCCTTTCGCGAGCATGTGGCCGCTGTTGCCAGCCTTGGCGCAATGGCCCGCGAGGTGCGCCAGCTCAAGGATATTGAGGGCATCGATGCCCTGATCATTCCCGGCGGCGAAAGCACTACCATCGGCAAACTGCTTAATGAATGGAACATGCTTGAGCCCCTGCGCCAGCGCATACTCGACGGCATGCCTGTTTACGGCAGTTGCGCCGGGCTTATACTGCTGTGCCGCGACATTGAAAACTCGGACCAGCCCCGCCTCGGCGTGCTTGACGCCACCGTGCGACGCAACGCCTTTGGCAGGCAGGTGGACAGTTTTGAAACCAACCTGAGCATACCCGAGATCGGGGCCCCCCCCCTCCCGGCTGTTTTCATTCGCGCTCCTGTCATTAC
This sequence comes from uncultured Desulfovibrio sp., assembly GCF_902477725.1. Classification (NCBI taxonomy): domain Bacteria; kingdom Pseudomonadati; phylum Thermodesulfobacteriota; class Desulfovibrionia; order Desulfovibrionales; family Desulfovibrionaceae; genus Desulfovibrio; species uncultured Desulfovibrio sp. The sequence continues at coordinate 22,099 of NZ_CABSIF010000017.1, forward strand.
TGGCGTGGGCGCGGGTGTAAAGGTGCTGGCTGAGGTTGACGGTCAGGCGGTAGCCGTGCGCCAGAACAATATTCTGGCCACGTCCTTCCACCCCGAGCTTACGCCAGACACGCGCATGCACAGCTACTTTCTGTCCTTCTGCGGCAAGTAGGCCGCTGCGGCAATCCGCCGATAAAGCCTGATATAAAGCCCGTCCCGCATTGCGGGGCGGGCTTTTTTGCATAGGGCCCCCCCCGCATTTTCTGCCCGCCATTCCGCTTCTCTCTCCATCACTTTGCCGCCAACATGACGCACAAATTCACCTTGGCGTCACCATAACGCAAACCAGCACGTTCATGATGCCCCAAGAGCAACAGTTCAACCATCGAAAATTCTCCGAAGGAGGCAGACATGGACAATTTGCACACTTTGCAGCGTCTTCAGGGCGAACTGAACGAAGAAATGCACCGTCTCACCCTGCTGCGCGATGTTTTTCAGGCTCAGCACTGCGCGGACGAACTGGACGCGGCCAGCCACCTTGAGGCGGCCCACATAGCCCATTGCAGCGCCCGCCGCAGCTCCCAGCGCATCCGTGAACTCCAGAGCCTTGTGGCGCTCCTGCGGCACGGCGGCCCTCGCCGCTGCGAAGAATGCGGCGAGGAGATTCCCCTTGTCCGCCTCATGGCAGCACCAGGGGCGACCCGCTGCTGCGAATGCCAGCAGAATATTGAAAACGACCTGCGCACAAATATGATCCAGATGAAGGCAACGCCGCTTCCTCAGGAAGTTTGCGCCGAATGCTGTTAGACTCCCGAATTTTACCATCGCCCGGACCGGCGCGCCGCAACGCGCAGAAAACGGAACCAGCCGGGCATGCGCCCATGCGCATGCCCAGCCCAAGCACAGGAGAATCCCCATGCCCGGCAATGCTGATATTTTACCCCTTGCACCTGGCCGCCCGCTGGTCAGAAGCGTCGGGCGGCTGGCCCGCGCCCTGGCCCGTCAGCTTTCGGGTTTTGCCCGGTTGGAAAAGATGGCCGACACACTGCCCCAGTGCGGCGACCCTCAAACCTTTGCCACCGCCTGCCTCACCGCACTGGATGTGCGTACAGAATGCCTGCGCGGCGATCTGGAGCGCATCCCTGCCCGAGGGCCGGTGGTGCTTTTTGCCAACCATCCCTCCGGCGCGCTTGAAGGGTTGATGCTTGCAGCCCTCTGCGGCAAGGCACGTCCCGATCTCAAAATTCTTGCCAGCGATGCCTTGCTGCGCATTCCCCAACTGGCGCAGCTTGCCCCCATGCTGCTGCCCCTGAATCTTTCTGGCGGCGCAGCCGCCAACGCCGCGGTGCTACGCACCGCCATGACCCACCTGCGATCGGGCGGAGCACTGGGTATTTTCCCTTCTGGGAGCGTGGCCCGCTGGCAATTGGGACGCGGCATTGCGGAACAGCCCTGGTCACGCCTGCTCAGCAGGCTTGGCGGTCGCAATGCCGACATCCCTGGCCTGAATTTTGTTCCCCTGCATATGGGCGTACGGCAAAATCCTCTGTTTATCGCCGCAACGGCACTGAAAGAAAATGTGGGCGAAATCCTGCTGCCCCACACCCTGTTCAAACAGCGGGGAAGCACGGCCCGCATGATCGTGGGCGAGGCCATCCCCGCAGAAATTCTGACCGGGCTGAACCACGAGCAACGCACTCACTGTCTGGGGCTTTGCCGCTCTGCCCTAGGTTCTGAACACGGCGCTGCCGGGCATGCAGCCAATTGTCAGCCTCTGGCCCCTGCCGCTGCCAAGATGGATATAATGGTCAGCCTTGCCGCCCTGCCGGAAAACCGCATGCTGGCCCGCGAAGGCCGCTACTGCGTCTATCTGCTTGAGGGCAACGAATCGCCCCTGCTGCTGGACGAACTGAGCAGAAGGCGCGAAGAGGCCTTCCGCGCGCTGGGTGAAGGATCGGGACAGGCGCGGGATACAGACCGCTACGACCCCCAGTATTCACACCTGTTGCTCATGGACGAAGAAGGCAAAAACATTGCAGGTTCATACCGGGCACGCGTGGTGCAACCAGAAGGAACCTGGCAGTATGACAAAAAACGCCTCTACACTGCCTCGCTCTTTGAGTACGATCCGGAATTTTTCCGCCAGTGCGGCAACGCGCTGGAACTGGGACGCGCCTTTGTCTGCCCCGAATACCAGCGCGATTACACTCCCCTGCTTCTGCTGTGGAAGGGCATTGGGCAAATGGCCCTGCGCAATGACGTGCGTACTCTTTTTGGCCCTGCCAGCATTGGCCTCAACTATCGCCCGCAATCGGTAGACCTGCTCTGGCGGCACCTGCGCCTGCGCCACTGGGATACGCCTCTGGCAAGTCTGGTGCGCGGCAAACAGCCTCGCAAACTGCGCGAAGAACTGCCCTTTGCCCAGCACCTTGATTACAAGTCCGTCAACGCGCTGGTGCGCCAGATGGAAGGCGGGCGCACCCTGCCCATACTTTTTAAGCACTACCTGCAACTGGGCGGGCGGATTGCCGCCTTTCACGAAGACAGATCCTTTGGCACCCTTGATGCCCTGCTGGTGGTGGATCTGCTCAACGCACCCGACAAACAGTTGCGCCGCTATGTGGGTGAAGAAGGCATGCGCAGGCTGCGCGAAGGCAGCTGGCCCGCATAGGACAGACGAGCATCAGGTATTTATGAGGGAAGGCCCTTTCGCCGTCCTGCCCTGAAATTTTATCCCAGCTTCAAACGATGGCAGTAAACCCCAGTGAAACGGGCCAACAACAGATAGTAGTCTGACGCGCTACCTGCGCACAGGGGCCATCACGCATGCCCGGCGTGACGGCCTCTTTTTTGTAGGGTTCTGCGCACAAGCAAAAAGCCCCTTTCGGGGCTTCTTTGCTTGCACAAAACATCTTTGATTTTATGACTACCGCTTTTTCGCGGGTTCCTTGTCCTCAGGTTTGAGGTAGGGCAAATAGGTGGGGTCAGTGCCCATGATGTGCTGTACCAGCCAATCCTTGAGGAAGGTCAGCAGATCCATGCTCACGGTGGCGGTGCCCATGCGCAACTGCCCTTCCACCTCATCCAGCTTGGCAACAAACTTCTTATGGATCTTCATGTGTTCCGCTGCGGCCTTGTAGGCGGGAACATTGAACAGCCTTTCTTCATCGCCAAAGTGGGTGGCCGTGTAGTCGCGCAGTTTCTTGAGCACCGTGATCATTTCAGACACGGGCTTGTTATGCGTCATGGCCTGATGCAGTTCGTTGATATACTCCACCAGCAGCTTGTGTTCCCTGTCCACCAGGGGCACGTGCAGTTCGAGTTTGGGCGTCCACTCCACAAACTTGTCGGAGAGGGCCTGATCAAAGTCGCCTGAAACAAGCGCGTTGACGATCATATCCAGCTCTTCCATGCCGCTCTGGAACGTCAGCAGCGAAGCCGTAAACATCTCCATGTTTTTGGAGGTGCTTTCCGCCACGCAACGCACTTCTTCCAGCGCGCCGCTGGTTCCGGAGCTCTGCTCGGACTGCTCAGCGGCGCCGGCAGCGATGCTGGCAAGGTGCCCGGCTGTATCCGCCATGCTTTGCAGAATAGCACGCATCACATCACCGGCGTTGTTGGCCTTGTCTGCCGCGTCCACGCTCAGTTGGGCGGCCTTGTCCACAGTCAGCACGTTGCGCCGAGTTTCATCCTGAATGGCCTTTACGGCCTCTTCGACTTCCTTGGTGGCGCCCATGGTTTTTTCAGCCAGCTTGCGCACCTCGTCGGCCACCACGGCAAATCCGCGCCCGGCCTCGCCTGCGCGCGCGGCTTCGATGGCGGCGTTGAGGGCCAGCAGATTGGTCTGATCTGCCACTTCGTTGATGACGCTCATGACCTGACCGATATTGCTGGCTTTTTCGCCCAGCCCCGCCATGGCTTCCTTGAGCTGCACGATGGTGTCGCGCACACTGTCAATGGAGCCAACTGCACCTTCCACTTCCTGCTCGCCCGTGGCGGCGCTGGCGCTTGAATTCTGGGCGCTCTCCGAGAGTTCACGCACACGCAGGGAGGCCTGACTGGCAGAATCGGCCACGCGCCCCATAGCCGCGCCTGTTTCCTCAAGCCTGTCGCGCTGCACGGCAACGCCGCCGTTCACGTCCGTAATGAGGCTGGCAAGCCTGCGCATGTCGCCAGAAAGTCTGGTGCACACCGCATGGGCCTTGTGCAGGGCGATAACACCTTTTTCGCGCCGCCCACGCAAGGTTACGACAAGTTCCTCAGATTCCTTGAGCTGCTTGGCAAGTTCGCTGTTCTGCGCCTGCAAGGATTCCACAACCTGAGCGTCCGCCTTGGTTTTCAGCGTTTCACGCAGGCTTTCAATGCACTGCATGGCCCGCTGTTCCACATCGCCATCAGCAGATGGCGATGTGGCCTGAGCGTCCAGATACTGCGCCAGACGGGCAGCACGGGAACGCCCGCTCAGCCAGAGCCAGATGTTTGCACCGGCGCAGACAAAAATAATGCCGACCACCAGCCAGCTTATTCCCTGTATACCGCCCAAAACGGCCAAACCGCCTAAAGCGGCAATGATTACTACCTGAAGCGCAATGCCCATATATGCCTACCTTAGTTTATCTTGCTTATCGGCTTTTTTCTAACTACCCTTACCCCTAATAGTTGTAAATCGCAGATATCATGAACAGGAGGATATTCATGGAACGATTTGATTGCAGAGGGCTGGCCTGCCCCCAGCCCGTCATGCGCACCCGCGATGCTCTGGCAGCAGGAGCAAATGCCCTTGAAGTGCTGGTAGACAACGAGCCTGCTCGGGAAAACGTGCGGCGTTTTCTGGAAGGCCGCGGCTTTACTGTTGCCGCCAGCCAGGAAGGCCCCGACTGCTGGCGCATCACGGCAAGTGCTGTGGAATCTGCGGCATCCGCCCCGCAGCAGGCCGAGGAAGCATCCCGCCCCCTGGGTGAAACCAACCGGACGCTGGTGCTCATCACCACTGAGACCATTGGCCGTGGCGACGACGGGCTGGGTGCAAAACTCATGGGCAATTTTGTGGCTACTCTGCCAGAACTTGGACCTCGCCTGTGGCGCATTGTGCTGATCAACGGCGGCGTCAAACTGGCATCCCAGCCTGGCCCTGCGCTGGATGCCCTGAAAAAAATGGCAGCCGATGGCGTTTCTGTGCTTGTGTGCGGCACCTGCCTTGCGCACTTTGGCCTGCTGGAGGCCAAGGAAGTTGGCGACACCTCAAACATGCTTGATATTGTCACCAGCCTTGATCTGGCGGACAAAGTCATCCGTCCCTGAGCCACCGCTCCTCGGGCATGGGCTGCCTTAACACGCAAAAAGCGGCATGGATTCCATGCCGCTTTTTTTGTTATGGAGCAAAGCCACGCAGTTTTTCATTTCATATTGCTGTCAGATACGTAGAGCTGAAACACGGCACACGGAGCGGGGCGGGGCGTAAACCACAACGCAAAAGCAAGAAAAACGGCGCGGAAAGCCCGCGCCGTTTTTCATACCGCAATGTCTGCCAAAGACCTGTCCCACCGGGGGGCATCAGGCAAACGGCCTACATTCTGGAGGACACTGTGTTACAGGGCCGCCTTGTAGATAGCCGCCACAGCCGCATCCGTCATGGAGCGGGGGTTGGTAAGACCGCAGGCGTCTTTCTGGGCGTTGGCGGTCATGGTGGGGATATCGGCTTCGCGTACTTCCTTGCCGTACTTTTTGCCAAGGGCGACCAGGCCATCAGGGATGCCCACGTCCTTAGACAGGATGTTGATGGCGGTGATGGCTTTGCGCGAGGCTTCGTCAGAGCTGATGCCCTGGGTGAGTTCACCCAGCAGCTGGGCAATACGGCCAAAGCGGCGACGGCTGGAGATACGGTTGTATTCACACACATGGGGCAGCAGGATGGCGTTGCATTCACCATGGGGCAGATCATAGAAGCCGCCCAGCTGGTGAGCCATGGCGTGCACGTGACCGAGGCTGGCGTTGTTGAAGGCCATGCCAGCCAGATACTGGGCATAGCACATGCCTTCGCGGGCTTCCTTGTCCCGGCCGTTGGCAACGGCGCGGCGCAGGTAGCGGTTGATGTATTCCATGGCCTTTTCAGCGCAGGCATCAGTCATGGGCGTGGCGGCGGTGGAAACGTAGGCTTCCACTGCGTGGGTCAGGGCGTCCATGCCGGTGGCCGCGGTCAGGGCCGGGGGCATGCCCATCATCAGGACGGGATCGTCAATGGCCACGCTGGGGGTACAGCGCCAGTCAACAATGGCCATTTTCACCTTACGCGAGGTGTCGGTGATAATGCAGAAACGCGTCATTTCAGAGGCGGTGCCAGCGGTGGTGTTCACTGCAACATACGGGGGGAAGGGCTTTTTGGACTTGTCCACGCCTTCGTAGTCATGAATCTTGCCACCGTTGCCTGCCAAAAAGCCTACGCCCTTGCCGCAGTCATGCGAGCTGCCGCCGCCAAGGGTAACGATGCTGTCGCACTTTTCTTTTTTGTACAGTTCAAAAGCTTCTGCAACGTTTTTGTCCGTGGGGTTCGGGATGGTCTTATCGTATATGGCATACTTCATCTTGGCGGCATCAAGGATGTCGGTGATCACTTTAAGGATACCGGCATTAACGATACCCTGGTCAGTTACAACCAGCGGCTTCGCACCATTGATGCTCTTCAATCGAGCAGGAATCTCTTTGGAACACCCCTCGCCCACCAGTGTGACGTTGGGGATAAAGAACGAGGTGATCTGACCCATATGCATGCTCTTAAGATCCGTACTCATTCGTAACTCCTTTTGTTATACAGAACGATATCAGTGCGAAATGCTCTGTCGTAAGTATGAAAGACTCCTGTGGAAAAAAATATACCATATAAAAAACCAATGCAAGCATAACACAGCATTTAGTTAGTTCTTTTTTTCCTTTTAGTTTCACATTCAAATGTTATTTTTTGCACAAGCAACTAGAGTGTAAAATTATTTTTTGCACAAGCGCACCTTTGATTGATTGACCACACAATGCACTCGCTTAAAATAAAACCGTGAAAAAACAAATAACTAACAGTTTTGCATTGTACTTTTGCTGCAACAATAAAAAACCACCGGAGCAGGCAAACCTGCAACGGTGGTTTGAAGACGGGAACCGCGTCGTTCCCATACTTCCGGTGTGTACTGGCGTTGCCTGTCAGGCAGGCGCGCCCTGTGCCCGGCGCAAAGACAAATGCCCGCGCCCGCTGTATGATTTTATTCAGATGACGCCTGCGTAGCAGGCAAGACCTGTTCTATTGCTATCCTTTGTCCTACGTCTGGCCTTCCGGCATCGGTTACGATCGATTGTCAGAAGGTTCCCGGCTCCCGCATCTTTCCGGGGCGGCACAGGCGGCTTAGCCGCCTCAGATATTCTTTACGCTTATCCAGATAAAAAGCCAGCGGCCGGGAAAAATTGCGCCCAAGCAATCCGTCCACCAGCATCTGACTGACCTCGCGTTCTCGCGTCAGCACCAGCTGCGCCCGCGCAAGCACGTTGCGGTCAGCTTCGGGCATGGCTCTGGCAATCTGCCGGAATGCATCCTGCGCACGTGGCTGGTAGAACCATATATACATGAGGTCAAGGGCGTTAATGATGAAAGCCCGTTCAAGCTCCTTGCCCATCACCCCGCCGCTGCCCTGCAAGCCGCCGGGTTTCGCCAGCTTGATAAGAGCGTCTTCGTCAGGAAACAACAGCTCCAGGCGCGTGTAGCAGTCAAAAACACTGGCAAGCTTACTGCGATAATCCCATCTGCGCATGCGCAGGTTCACCTGGCTGTCGGCATAACCTTCAATGAGAGCGGCAACCGAATCCGAGGCCATCTTGGAAATAACCGCAGCGCTCGGCACAAGATACATGGCCGGATTATCCACACCCAGCAGAAAGGCCACCTGATAGAGCACCCAGTTGTACAGCGACGACACCGGGATGGCCAAAAGGCTGCGGAACAGATTGCCAATGGACGCTTCTTTGGGAAAACCGCGAAACACATTGTGCGCGCACAAATAAATGCCGTTAACAAGGCTGAGCACGCCAAACACCACCCAGGGATTCTGCGCCGCAGTAATGCCGAGTGTTTTATCAAGCAGCAGCACGCGCACCAGCATTTCGAGCAGCAGCACCGAAAAACCCGTGAACATGAGCGAATCGCACAAGCGGCTCACGTTGACCTGATCTTTCCAGTGAATGAGCGTGGAACGCGTTGCCCCCTTGGCAGCCATGACCATCTGCACCACGTTGCGGAACCCCGTAATGCCAAACCAGATAAAGGTGCCGCACCAGGCGAGGAACCACCAGTTCTGCGTGTACATAAAGGAGAAAAACGCCGGGCAGAAGCCCATGAGCACCTTGAGGCAGTTGCTCACAAAACTGTTTAAATAGGCTGGCCCCAGAGGTTCGCTGCTGCCCTTTTCACAGTTTTTGTCCAGCAGGCCGTTGCCGCAGGCAAGGCTCAAGCCGCCAAGGTTGAGCACGTTGCCCTTGGTGCAGATGCGAAAGTCCACGCTGGCGGTCTTCCAGACAGACTGGCGTTCCATACCCATATGGCGGCAGCCGGGCAGATGGCGCAGCAACCGCAAGGCCTTTTGCCAGGGCGAGGGATTGCGGGGTTTGCTGTAACGCACGCATTCTTCAACCGGCGAACACACGGGAATATCCGGCTGTTTTTGATCCCTTGCGTAGAATTTGCGGCTGCGTGCGGGCAGGGTTTCGCGCAGCACAAAACCCATGCCATAGGAATCACGGCTCACCGAGCTTGTGCCAAGGCGTGAACCAAGGGGCTTGTTGCGATAGTGCTCCCACAATTTCGGTACGTTGTGCAGAATATGGCGGAACTTCGCCGCGCGCTCCTCGTCCTGGGTGCTCATGCGGCGCACCATCGTGCGGATCATCTGCTTCACACGCGGGCCAAGCCCTTCATTGAGAGCTTGCTGCAACTCGCTGATAGCCTTGAGGCAGGAGTGCTTGCCTTCCATCCAGCCGCGCATGTTGAAAATTTCCAGATGGCTGATGCTGCCCCGGCTGTCCCACAAAAGTTCCGCCACGTCTTCCACGCTCAGCCCCTTGGTGGTCAGCACAAGGCGGTAGCCGGGGTTCAGTTCGGAAAGTTCGCGGGTAATGTCGCCCACAGAAAGCTGCATGAGCGGCGGCAGGTCGCCGTGCGCGCAGGGCTTGTTGAGGTCGGGCATTTCCGGGTGTTCCAGGGGTGAAAGCCAGTGGTCGGCGATGTATTCAGCGCTCAGGTTATCCAGAAAAACCAGTTCGGCCCTGGCCTCCTCGCTATCGCTCTCGCGCAGCAGGGCTGCTCGTTCACGCAACGATGGCTGCACATGCGCATGCAGCGCCTCGGCAAGATGCAGGCCAGAGGCCTGCCCCCTGCCCACATGCCGCGAAAAACCCTCGCCGGTCAGTTCCGGCACAGTCACTCCCCACTGGGCTTCAAGCTGCGGACGCTGGATTTCGTTCCAGAGTGCAAGGCTTTCGAGCACGCGTTCACGACGCCAGCGCAGCACCTCGCGGCCCCGCTTCATAAGCTCGGCAACCTTGGGGCTGTGCAAAAACTCCAGAAAATCCTCGTTGGAGCTGAAGCCACGGGGAATCCAGAACAGGCTGATGAATCGCCCGTAAAAAGGCATATGAAATTCCAGGCCGATACGCACGCCGATACCGGTGATTTCCGCTGCGCGCAGAATTTCGCGCGCAGCATCGGGCTGTACCCAGTATTCATAGGCCACAGTAAGGGAACGCATACCCTTGATCCACGCGTCCATGATCAGATGGGTGGGTGTTTTGCGCCCCTTGGTGTTGGCGTCGTACACATGGTCGTCAAAGGCAAGCTGATTCCAGCTTTCGGGCATTTCAGGCAGGTGATAGCGCGCAAGCATGCGGCGCACCACGCGCGGCGTACCCTGCACGGTGCGTCGAAAATCGTGAGCCAGCTTGAGCTGCTCAAGCTGGCTGCCGTGAGCGCGCACCATGCTCTTCATGATCTGCATGAGGGCGCGCGCAGTGTTGCGCCGCAGGGCCGAGTGGGCACTGTTGAGCACTTCATCATACAGGGTCTTGAGGGCAAGCAGCCGGTCGCGAGCCTGTGTGCGGCCCGCCTGAAGGTTGCGCAGCAGGTTTATGACGGCATATGCCATGCGCGACACAGGCGAGGCCACCAGTTCCTTGATGCCGTGCGGATGCAGGCTGGGATCAAAAAGAAATGTGTCCGACTGTTTGCCGTCGGATTCCAGAATACGGTTGACCAGAGCCAGGATGTCCCTGTCCTGCTTGTCAAAATAAATACCTTGCATCTTCGCGCACACGGCGGATCTCCTTTCTGCCGCTTCCCATTCAGCCAAATCCTTTGGGGGAATGATCGGCAAGGAACTGTTCCCGCATATTTTCACGGCCTTTTGCTGGCAAAAGGCCGGAGCCAAGCACGGATGCGGCAGCGGTGACGCAACGCGCAAACTGCTTGTGACGGAGTGAACAGCCCTAGTATTTCTTATTACTTACCCTGTGACAATGGCTTCGTCAAACAGAGCTTTTTCCTTACCACTCAAAAAGTTAGGAGCGGGGCATCCTGCCCCGCTCCAGTTTGACGGCAAAACCCGCATGACGGGCTGTAACATATCGGCGGCGGCAAAACGGCCTTACCGAAAAGATCAAAAGCCAGAATGGCAAAACCGCGACTCAAAGCTTATCTGCTCAATATTTTTGACAGTATTCGCCTTTGCACGGCAAACCCGCCCACAAAGCAAACCTGATGCTACAGTTGCCCGCTCCGCAGAAAGTTCAAAAAAGTACAACCACTGCGTCAGGTGAGGGACGGCAACGGATTACTCTACACCTAAAAGGCCTTAGTGCCAAACACCGTATCCCAGAACGACTTTTCCTTGGACGAAGGATCAACCCAGGCCAGCACTTCGCGGCCCATATCCCACGCCAGAGAGCGGGCGATAAAGCCCGAGGGGTCGCCAGGGTTGCGTTCCCTGATGGAGAAAAGATAAAAATCATGCACCTGTCGAGCTTCCATCAAGCCACCCTGCGCCATGGACCAGAGCAAGGTGCCGGAGCGCGCGTCGTACACCTCCATAGCCAGCGAAAGCGAGCTGGAGCCGGTGCTGCCGCCGTCCATGTAGTGATTGATGTACCCCCCGACCACCATTTCCGCACCGCGCTGGCGGGCCAGAGCTATGGCGCGGGAGGGTTCGTACGGCGCGCCCTGCGGCGCATACTCAAGGGCCTGAAAGGCATTGAGCGAAAGCCAGACCTGCCAAACCTGCCGCGAAAGCATCTCGCTGAAGCTCACGGCATTGGCTATCTGCTGCGTGGCACGCAAGGGCACGAACAGGGCGCGGGGGCGCCGCCCCAGAACCATCTGCGGCGCCACGTAAATGGCAGGAGGCTGGCGGCGCACAAAGTTGTTTATCTGAAACTGAAAAGGCGTGCCAAAATCACCAGTGACGCTCACAGACCTGCGGCTGTCGTCTGGCGGCGAAGAGCAGCCGCCGAGGAGCGTAAACAAAAGCGTTGCCAGAATTGTAGCTGCGACCAGCGCCAGCGCAAGAGGCCCGCGCTGGCGCGACACCGCGCCGCCCAAGCCGCAAAACCGGGTATACAGATGGTTCATTGCGTTTTCTCCGAGGCCAGACATGCATTTTGCATGGAATCGAGCAGCTTTTCCCTGGCCTGCGCCAGGCTGTCGTGCAGATCGCGGCGTTTTTCTGCCGGGATGGTGCAAAACGAGGTCTGGCGGGTCATCTGCACAAGGCTGCGCATTTCCCGCTCCAACTGGGCCAGATGGAGCGATTCCGCTTCCGTCAGCGCAATACTTCTTCCGGCCAGTTCCGCCAGGTGCCCAAGGTCTTCGGCCTTGGCGCGAATGGTGTCTGGCCTGATGCTTGCGCCATATTTACGACAATTGCGAAATTCATGCCAGAATAGCGCAATTTTTCGCCAAAAGCGGGCCATGGCACTCCTCAGAATTGGGCAGCCTTCATCACCTGCAACAACAGCGGCGCGAGCAGCAGCACAACAGGGGCAAAGCCCATGAAGGTCTGCGGCCACGTAAGATTGAGAACCGTGCGGCAACCCACAAGGACGCAGGCGACCATCCAGATAAAGCCAACAATGGAACCCAGCAAAGGCACCACGCACAACAACGAGGGGGCTGCCGCATAGGCCGCCACCTGAAACACCAGCGAGAATTCGGGCTTTTTGCCCGTTATGAAGCCATAGGTAAAATGCATCAGCGCCGTCAGCACATAGAGCTGCACCACAGAAACGCCTGTTTTGATCAGGATGGTCATGGGCAGGCTGAGCTGGGGCGAAAGCAGAATGAGCATTTTTTCCAGCTCGGGGTCAGAAGCGGCGCTGGGTGCCATGAGCGAAAGAAAGATGCCCGACCACACCCTTTCGATAACAACCTGAATGACGCTGATGATCAGATAGAACACCAGCGGCCGCACCTGCGAGGATTCGGCCCGCATATGGGCAAAAAAGTTGTGCGCGCCAAACATGACCCGCATGCAGGTGTGGTAAAAGGCGGGTATCCAGCCATCCGGCTCAGGCGCGGCATCCCAGGGATTGGCTGGGCCGTGCTGGCCATCGTCCTGATTGTCTTCGCGGTCGTTTTCAAACCGCGCGGATTCACGTGCATAGGCCGCGCTGGCCTTACGGCTGTCATCAGCATCATCGTCTTCCGGGCCAAAAAGTCCGCGCTGCGAATTACGATTCTGCTGATTGTCGTCATCCCGGTCGCCAGCGCGTTTTTCACTGCTCTTATCGTCACGCTGACCAAAAATATTTTTGCCGCCCAGCAGCCCCCACAAGTTACCGATATGCCTTTCTTCCCCAGTATCCGCCTGGGGAAATTTTTTGCCAGACTGCGGCCTTTGCGCGGGTTCGGGGCTCTCGCTCCGCTCGTCATCCGAATAGGAAGGTTTCTGCACGGAATGACCGGGAACAATGGCCCCAGGGGGCAATGGATCATCATCGCCCGACTGCCAGGCTCCCCGCCCATGCGGTTCCGCACCCGAATTTTCAGGCCGCGCAGCGGCGACTTCGGAATCTTCACTGTGCGGAGGATTTTCAACGGGGTGTTCCGGTTCGGACAGCACATCCATCACGCCAACGCCGGGAACCAGACGGAACCGGCAGGCGCAGTGCGGGCATGTAGCTATAACTGCCTTGGAGGGCAGACGATCGGCGGGCAATTCGCGGCTGAAGCCGCAACGCGGGCAAGTAATATTCACAAAGAGCTCCTAGGCTGGCCGGTAACACCGGCACATAATTCACCGTCACTTTAGCCGCAGGCACCCATACTGGCAAGTGCCGCCTGCCCTCTTGCAACATTGCGGCGCAGGATTCGGCAGCAAGCCCTGTGCCCCGGATTTTGCAGCGCTGCAAGCCGCAGAATGCCGGGTGGAATTGTTGACAGCACCGTGAACAACGTCTATTTTGGCGGTTCAAGGGGAGTAACTGGGTTCTTGAAACCCGGGCGACATCAACAGCATGGCCTTATGGCCTGGTGTCGCCGTCGGTACAGCCGATTAGTGAGACCTTGGCGTTACATCGCCAAGGTCTTTTTTATTTTTTAAGGAGAACAGCATGACCATTCGCGCATTACGCCCTTACATCATTGCCGTGGGCATGACCCTGCCCGGCATTGGGCTGCGTTTTCTGCACCCTGACGTTTCGCCGCTGTTGGTGGCCCTGCTCTCGGGCATGGCTATTCTGGGCGCGTCATTTCTGCTCACCTGGGCGTGTGAAGTCGCCCAGATGGACATTCCGCAGGCTGTGGCCGTGGCTGTGGTGGCCTTTATCGCCGTGCTGCCCGAATACGCCGTGGACATGTACTTTACATGGATGGCGGGCCAGCACCCCGAGAGCGCATACTCCCACTACGCCATTGCCAATATGACCGGGGCCAACAGGCTGCTCATCGGCCTAGGCTGGTCGGCCATTGTGCTTGTTTTTGCCAAACGGTTCCATTCGGGCGTTTCCCTGCCGGACGACAAACGCACGGACGTGCTCTTTCTCGGCCTGGCGACCATTTACGCCCTGTTTATTCCGCTCAAGGGTTCGCTCACCTGGGTTGACGGCGTTGTGCTGCTGGGCATCTATATCTGGTACATCTGTATTATCGCCCGCAGACCCGTGGAAGAGGAAGAACCCGAAGGCCCCGCAGCCCTGCTGGCCCATTTTGCCAAAAAGGTACGCCTGCGCAGCGTTATTCTTATTTTCCTTTTTTCGGCGCTGGTCATTTTGTGCAATGCCGAACCCTTCAGTGAAAGTCTGGTTGCCAGCGGAAAGCTGCTTGGCATCAACGAATTCCTGCTGGTGCAGTGGCTTGCGCCTCTTGCCTCGGAGTCGCCCGAATTCATCATTGCCCTCATGTTTGCCTCGCGGGGCAATGCTTCGCTGGCTCTGGGCAGTTTGCTTTCGTCCAAGCTCAACCAGTGGACCCTGCTTGTGGGCATGATCCCCGGTGTCTACGCCGCGTCATCCGGCTCGCTTTCACCCTCCATAAACCTTGACACTCACCAGTTTCAGGAAATACTACTGACCGCCGGGCAGTCACTTTTTGCCGTGGCCCTGCTGGTGGATCTGCGCCTGCATGTCCGCGAGGCCCTGTGGCTGTTCATCCTGTTTGCAGCCCAGTTGCTCTCGCCGCTCTACGACACCCAGGTTGAAGCCCTGCTGGGGCTTGCGCACGATCCTTTACGCCTGCACTATTTCTTTGCGCAGGTGTATCTGGTGCTGGCGGCGGTGCTGCTGCTCAGAAACTGGCGCGGCCTTTTGCGCCTGCGTGAAGGATTCAAGGTTTAAAGCTATTGTATTTACCGCCCGCATGTGTTCCTGTGCCAGCACATGCGGGCTTTGCCGCAAAACCCCGTCGGTCAGATTTTCTGACCGCTACAATGGATGAATATGCCCCGCCTAGTCTTTTTTCTGCTTCTGCTTTTGCCGCTGCTGGCATGCGCGCAAGCCGCCCTTGCCGCCCGTCTGCCCGAAGTGCAGGCAGCGGGGTCACTGAAAGCTGAAACTCCTGTTCAGGGCATTAAAATAATACCGGCCCGCAAGGATTCCGCGGACGCGCCGCCCACTTCGCTGGCCGCTGCCGACCCCAATGCGGGTTCAGGCCAGCCCCCTCAGCACCCGACTAATGTGGACAAAGACAGCCCTGCCGTAGCGGACACTCCTGTCGCGGCAGATGCCGCACCAGCGCCGGCAGCAGTGGAAAAAGCCGACAAGAAAACCGCGGCAGCCATCATTTCCGGTTCTCGCCGCCCTGGCATCATTGAACACCAGATCGTGCGCACCAACCGGGAAGACAAACCGGATATCAATCTCAGCTATCCCTCGGTCGGCATCCGCGCAGTGGACGCCAATATCCGCGAATGGGCCACTGGCATAGCCGACGCCTTTGAAGAAACCTTCAATTCGCCCGGTCTGTACCCGGATGAAAACCGCCCCGTTCCTGAACTGTGGTGTTCCTATTCTCTAAGCCATCCTTCGGACAAGGCGCTGAGCATCACCTTTGAAGTCTGGACGTACACGGGCGGCGCACAGGGCAATCTGGACATCATGACCCTGAACTACAGCCTGCTGACAGGCCAGCGCCTGGGGCTGGTGGATATTTTTGAAGATCCGGACGCGGCCCTTGCCATCATGTCCGCATGGTCGCGCAGGGAGCTTTTCCAGCGCCTCGGCGGCATGCGCCAGGAGCAGTACCTGCGCACAGGCCTTAATCCCGTGCCGGAAAACTTCGCCAGCCTGACCCTGACGCCCTCGGGCATACGCATCAACTTTCAGCCCTATCAGGTGGCCCCTGGCATGGCTGGCGCGCAGAAGGTGGAAATCCCCATTGAAGAGCTCCAGCCTGCGCATCCCCTGATGCTGCTCTGGGGCAAATAACACCCCTCGCCGTCGCGCGCTCATATATGCAAAAAGCCCCTTTCGGGGCTTTTTTTTTGTGAGCAGTCGCCAGCTTGCACGGCGGCAATCAATCCAGACCGCGCAGCTTTTCGCGCAGCAGAGCGGCCTTGGCAGGGCCGATGCCAGGAATCTTGCACAAATCATCCACACCTGCGGCCCGCATGGCCTCAACACTACCAAAGTTGTCCCAGAGCAAACGCGCCGTGGCAGGGCCGATGCCCGGCAGACGCATCAGCTCGCCAGACAGGGCTGCACCTTGACGCGCCCGGCGGTGTCGGCCAATGGCAAAACGGTGGGTATTATCGCGCACGTTCTGCAAAAACAGCAGTTCCGGGCCGCCCTCGCGCAGGGGCAACGGATTTGCGCGGTTGGGCACAAAAATTCTGTCAGCCACATTGCCCGCGCGGCGGTCGGCATGGCCTTCCTCATCCCTGGCCTTGGCAATGGCCGCGAGGGCAAACAGGTCTTCCTGCCCTGCCTCGCGCAGGGCGCGCTGCACGGAGCCGAGTTGCCCGCGCCCGCCGTCTATGAGCAGCAAATCCGGCCACGGCGGGCCGCTCTCAAGCCTGCGCGCCACCCATGCATACAGGGTTGCGTAGTCATCCCCGCTGTCAGGCATGGCATAGGCCCGGTACTGCGAACGTTCGGGCTTGCCGTCCTCAAAAACAACCATGCCGACGCGGGTCTGCTGCCCGCCGGTGTGGGACACGTCCACGCATTCAATGCGCATGGGCGGGCCGGGCAGGTGCAGAGCTTTCGCCAGACGCTCCAGAATGTTCTGATCCGTTTTCTGTTCCTGACGGCGGGCTTCCTCCCGCGCGTTGGACTGCGCAAGGTCTATGAGCTGGTTGTCCCCCGCATTTTGCGGCGGCACAATGCGCACGGCTCCGCCCCGGCGATCGGCAAGAGTCTGCTCCAGCGTCTCGCGGGTCGATGCGCCGTTTTCACCTGCCTGAATGTTTTCATCAGTTGCCTTGTCGCCCTCTGCTCCCTGCTCCTCTTCCTGATCGGCGGGAATCCAGGGCAGCAGGATACGCGGGGGCGGCGTGGCCTGACTATAATACTGCCCCATGAACGACCACAAAAGCTCCGGCGCGTCTTCAAAGGTCAGGCCCGACCAGTAAAAAGCCCGACCGTCCGTCACGGCCCCGTTGCGCACAAAGATAAGCCCCAGCGCCAACCCCTTATCCGCAGAGAACAGGCCCACCACGTCCATGTCGCCACCGCCGGGCAGCACGGCGGCCTGCCGTTCAACAGTGCTTTCCACAGCGCGTATCTGATCGCGCAGGCTGGCGGCCCTTTCAAATTCCAGTTCTTCGGCGGCCTGTTCCATGGCGGCGCGTAGCCCGCCAAGCAGCTCGGCGGAACGCCCCTGGAGCAGATCCGTCACCTTGCGCACGTTTTCGTTATATTCCTGCGATGTCACCATGCCCATGCAGGGCGCGGGGCATTGCCCCATAAAATGATACAGGCAGGGGCGCACACGGTTTTTCATGGCCTTGTCGGTGCAGCGCCGCAGGGCAAAGGCCCGATGGATGAGTTTCCACGTTTCGCGCGCCGCCAGAGCGGACGTGAACGGGCCAAAGTAACGCGCGCCGTCCCGCCGCGCCTGCCGCACGATTTCCAGCCGGGGAAAGGGATGCTTTGGATTGATGCGAAAAAGCACGTACTGCTTGTCGTCGCGCAGCACGATATTGTAGTGCGGCCTGTGCTTTTTGATGCAACTGGCTTCCAGCAGCAGGGCCTCTTTTTCCGTGGTGGTGGTCAGGTACTCGATGCTCTCGGCATGCGAAAGCATGGCCCGCGTCTTGGCTGGCAGGCCTTCTGGCCGAAAATAGGAGAGCACCCGGCGGCGCAGTACACGCGCCTTGCCCACATAGATAATGCGGCCCTTGGCGTCCTTGTACAGGTAAACGCCAGGAGTAAGGGGAATGCTGGATGATTCGGGCTTCTGCATGACAAAAGAATGGGGAGTTAAAGAAAAAAAGCAAGTGCGGGGGAAAAAGCCAAAAGGCTTCCATCCCCCGCGCTCCTCCTGCAAAACTGGCGGGCGTCTGCTTCCGCAGCCGCCAGAGCAATTTTAAGAATTGCCCTAAATCAGACCCTTCTGCATCATTTCGGCAACCTGGGCCACGTCCTTGTCGCCACGGCCAGAGAGGTTCACCAGCAAAATGCTGTCCCCAGGCATGCCGGGGGCCATCTTCATGGCGTGGGCCAGCGCGTGGGAAGATTCCAGCGCCGGGATGATGCCTTCATGCCGCGAAAGGGCAAAAAATGCGTCCAGGGCTTCCTTGTCTGTCACGCTGACGTATTCGGCGCGGCCCATATCCTTGAGCAGTGCGTGTTCCGGCCCCACTGAGGGATAATCAAGCCCGGCGGAAATGGAATACACTTCGCCCGCCTCGCCCGCAGGGTCCTTGATCATGTAGGAATTGAAACCGTGCATGACGCCGGGTTCGCCCAGGCAGAGGGATGCGGCATGCTCGCCGTAGCTGTTGCCGCGACCGCCGGGTTCCACGCCCAAAAGGCGCACGTCCGTATCGTCAAGAAAACCCGCAAACAGGCCAATGGCGTTGGAACCGCCGCCTACGCAGCCAAGGCAGGCGTTGGGCAGGCGGCCAGTTTCGGCCAGCATCTGGGCGCGGGCCTCGCGCCCCACCACCGACTGAAAAACGCGCACCATATAGGGGTACGGATGGGGGCCAACGGCAGAGCCGAGCACATAGAACATTTCCGGATCTTCAATCCACATGCCCAAGGCTTCGTCCACGGCTTCCTTAAGGGTACGCTGACCACTCTTGGCCGCCACAACGCGCGAGCCGAGCATCTCCATGCGGATAACATTGAGGTGCTGGCGCTCAATATCCACTTCACCCATGCAGATGGTGCATTCCAGCCCCATCAGAGCCGCTGTGGCCGCAGTGGCAACACCGTGCTGGCCTGCACCGGTTTCTGCAATAACGCGCTTCTTGCCCATGCGTTTTGCCAGCAGGCACTGCCCAAGGGTATTGTTGATCTTGTGCGCGCCCAGATGGTTGAGGTCTTCGCGCTTGAGCCATATCTGCGCACCGCCAAGGTGACGGCTCAGATTGGCGCAGTGGAATACCGGATTGGGCCGCCCCGTGTAGTGGGAGCAAAGATAATCCAGCTCTTTCTGGAAGGACGGATCCGCCTCGGCGGCCTTCATGGCTCCGGCCACTTCGTCCAGACGGGCCTTGAGAGGCTCGGGTACGAACTGCCCGCCGTAGGCCCCAAAAAAGCCCTTGCTGTCAGGAATGCCGTAGGGGGCGGAATGCTGGCTCATGCGATCTCCTTCTTCATGCTGAGTTTCTGCAAATATCTGCGGCCTGCGCGGTTTTCAGCCTATGAAAGGTCATCCGGCGGCGGCATTTCAAAAAACTTCGTCACTCTGGCGTGTTGCCCGTGCCATGTCAAGATGCCGCCCCAAATACCCGCGCAGGGCGGGACTTTTTCGGTTTATCCGCGCTTTGCGCGGCACAGCCCGCAACCTTGCCCGCAGAGGCGCTTTGCCCTATAGTCTGCCTCTCTTTTACAGACCTGAGAGCAGTTAACGCATGAAGTGCGTTAACTGCTCTGCAAGGATTTTCAGGAAAATCCTTGCCACGAAATGAGCGCGGGCAGGCTTTGCCTGCCGTAAGCGGGCATTTCAAGTGTTAAATGCTCTAGATGTGAGGCGGAGGATCCATGCTTGACGAAAAATACACTGGCAACGGCAAGGTTGTGCTGCTGGCAGGCGGCGGAAAAATCTATACGGATATCGCCGCCCGATTTGTGCGCAGCGAGCGCGAGCTGGAAGAAATTGTGGCCTCGCCCTACTCGCGCCAGATAGTGCAGAATATTCTCGATTCCGGCCACAGGGCCGCGCTTGAGTTCGACTTTTTTCTCTTTGGTGTTGAAGGCTATTCGCGCGTTACCGAAACCCAGCTTGTGCGCAAGCGGCTGGCCTCATACCTCATCAAATCCGGACGGGCGGAACTGGGCGGCAAGCGCCGCTATTCCGTGGTGTATCCGCGCAGCGTGGCCGAATTTTCCGCGCAGGTGACCCTGCCCGACGGGCACACGGCAACCCTCAGTGGGCACGATCTGGCTGACATTTCACGGCAGTGGTATGATGCAGGCCTTGACGCGGGTCTGCCAGAAGAAGATTTGCGCTACCTGAAGCCACAGGCCACGGAATTCAAGGCCATCATCGGCATGAACGCCCACGCCCTGCTCGACTGGTTTGCCATCCGCTGCTGCCGCAATGCACAGCACGAAATACGCCATCTGGCGTGGCAGATGCTGCGCCTCAGCCGCAAGGCCGCGCCCGACCTCTTTGCCGGTGCAGGCCCAAGCTGCGTGCAGATGGGCTATTGCCCTGAAAACAAGCGCCAGCACGCCCGATGCGTGGGCCGAGTGCTCACCAAGGAACAGGCGCTTGAAATGCTGCGCTCGCATGGCGGGCAGCAGACCAGCGCGGAAGACTTTACCGATCAGTAAGACTCGCCCAAAAGGCGTGTAGAAAAGTTTTGCGGTTACGCGCACATTGTACGCGTAACCGCATTCTCTTTTGCTCGTATGGGGCTCTTTAAAAAAAAGTTTTGCCCACCGCTGCGGCCTCATCCTGACGTGCCTGATCGGCCAGATCTTCGGGGGCGGCATCCAGACCGTTGACCACAGCCCCGATCATGACCCCAAGGTGGCTCATGGCAAGCCCCAGCCACCAGATGCGGTAAAAATCATGCCCAAAGATGCCGTTGACCAGCCAGCCGCCAAAACCGATCCAGAACCAGGCGGTCATGCGCCAGTAGATGCTGGGGCTTTTGCTTTCAAGCTCTGCCAGCAGGCGCGGGCGTATACGCTTGTAGCCCCACCAGATGAAGCCCAGCAAAAAAATCATGCCCAGCACAAAGCCAACAATGCCGTGCGCGTACAGCATATCCAGATAAAGGTTGTGCGGATGGCTGATGGTGATAACGTCTTTTTCAGGCGCAAGGCCGAGCGCGCGGAAGGCCTCGTTATAACGGCCCGCTCCGGCTCCCAGCCAGGGATGTTCGCAAAACACCTGCCATGCCAGATGCCACAGGCTCCAGCGGCCATCGCTCTCCACCGCGCCCAGCCCGGCCCGGCCCTGTAATACGAGCACAGCCAGCAGAATGCCCAACGAGCCCACGGCAAGCTTGAAGCGTCCACGGCCCCCGCGCAGCAGCACCCACAACCCAAAAGAAACAGCTACAGCCAGCGCACCGCTACGGCTGCTTGCGCCAATCAGCAGGAAAAACGCGGGCCAGAGCGTTGCAAACCACAGCAGGGCCGAAGCCGCAGGCGTGAGGGCACGGCGCAGGATAAACCAGAGGGAAAAGGCAGGAATGAGCGCCAGGGCTATGTAGTTGCCCACAGTATAATCGCCGAGGCTCCCCGTGAGCCTGCCCGCATTAAGGGCGTAGCCCATGATGAAATCCGTGCCGGTCAGCGCCTGGTGCAGGCCGTCCAGCCCTTCCCAGAAGCAGGCCAGCACGCAGGCCCACACAAGGCGGCGCAGGTCTTTTTCGCTCCGCACGCATTCCATGCCGATAAACGGCAAAATAAAACCCTTGTTGATGCCTGTGCCCGCGTGGAGAAGCGAAGTCCATATGTGTTCTGAAAAAAACACGCCAATGCAGATCATGGCCCACAGGCAATAAAAAAGCGGACGCGCATCAAGCCTGTGCAAAACGCTTTCTGTCCAGCTGTAGCGATAATAGAGCAACAGAAAAACAAAGCAGATTACTGGCAAAACCTCACGCGCGCCGTACCCTATGGGAAAGGAGGCCAGCGAAATCCAGAACGACCAGAAAAGACAACGGCTCCACTGCACATCAGACGGATTGCGCAGTGCGCAAAGCAGGCGCTCCCGCACGTGCAATCCCCGGTTTTTTGCTTCATTAAATATATTCAGCACAGCTCATGCGCCCTTTGTTTGGATACAGATTATGGCGCAAGATGTATCCGTTGACGGGCGTAAATTCAAGTAGCAGTAAAGTCCTTGCATTAGGGAAACAGGCAAAATATACTTTTGCGATAAATTATTTCACCATTGAGGTACAATATGGCCAGATTTACCGGTTTTGACGAAGTATTCAGTGCACTTTACGTTGACTTCGACAATATTTACACCCGCTTTCTTGAAATTGACCCCGAGGCGGCCAGGGCCTTTGGCTCTGTTCCATACCGGTGGGTGCGCTGGATTGAAAACCATGCGCTACGCATTCTGTACGGCGAAGGCGTACGCCGCCGCATCCTTAAACGTATGTGCTACCTGAACCCCCAGCGCTATCAGGAATACCGCAATCCCTTCATCCGCAGCGCATTCCAGGTGGTGGACTGCCCGCCGCTGACCACCCGCGGCAAGACCAGTACCGATATCCATCTGGTGATGGACTGCATGGACGACCTCTCGCACTCCACCCACTTTGATGAATTCATCATTCTTTCCGGCGATGCGGACTTTACCCCCCTGCTCATCCGCTTGCAGGAACACGCCCGCCGCACCCTGGTGCTTTCTGTGGGCTATTCTTCGCCCGCATACACGGCTGCGGCATCCTGGCGCATCCGCGAAGACTGGTTTTTGCAGCAGGCCCTGCGCGACGAGCGCGCCGATGAGGTGGACGACCAGCCCATCCCTGTAGCGCCCACACCACCCATTGCCCGCACCGCGCATGCCGCGCCGCCCGCCCCTGAAAAAACCCCTGACGATGAAGACGAAGGCCCAGCCCCCGGAAATGCGTGGTAACTACCCGCAATCTGTCAGACCAACGGCCCGAAGCGCTTGACGCCGGGAGCCGCCAACGCTAAAAAGTGAGACGCTCTTTTCTGGTTGGTAGCCCGCCCTACTGGTGCACCCCGCGCTTACCGGCGAACCACGGACCGCCGCAGCCTGTTGCCGTTTTCAGTGATTACGGCCACTTGTTTACGGCGCAGGCGTCCCCCATGACGCATACAGCGGCGGGCCTGAATCATAAAACCTGGTTAGGAGGTCCTATGTTTCGCCGTGTTATTCTTGCCCTGATTACCCTTGCCCTGCTCTGCGGGCCGGCGGCTGCCGCCGAAAAATTCATTGTTGCCAGCGACTGCACATGGCCCCCCATGGAAATGCTGGACGCCAACAAACAGCCTGAAGGCTTCTCCACCGACTACCTCCGCGCCATGGCCAAGGCCGCCGGCTTTGAGGTTGAAGTGCGCAACATCGCGTGGGACGGCATTTTTGGCGGTGTGGCCACCGGACAGTACGACATCGTGGCTTCCTCGGTGACTATCACCCCCGAACGTGAAAAGCAGTTTGACTTCTCCGCTCCTTACTATGAAGTGGTTCAGGCCGTGGTGCTGCCCGCTGGCAAGAGCATCAAGACTCTGGCCGACCTCAAGGGCAAGAAGGTCGGCGGCCAGATCGGCACCACCGGCATCTTTGTCATGCGCAAGGCCAATGCCAGCGCGGACATCAAGGAATATGACGATGTGGGCCTGGCTATTCAGGACCTCGTGGGCGGCCGTCTTGACGCCGTTATCTGCGATGATCCGGTTGCCATGTACTATGTGAACAAAAAGCCTGACACCGCTGGCAAACTGAACATTTCGTTCAAGGCCGACGAAAAGGAATACTATGGCTTCACCGTCCGCAAAGGCCGCAAGGACCTCGTGGAAAAGCTGAACAAGGGCATTGCCGCTGTGAAGGCTTCTGGCGAAGACCGCAAAATTGCTGAAAAGTGGCTTGGTAAATCCAACTAACGTTCCGTTTTCGCGGGGCGTTCGGGCTTGTCCTGGGCGCCCCGCCGTATTTTAAGGAGTGGACATGATCCGTCGTCTGTTGCTGGCCCTGGTTGCCGTTTCTCTTTTGTGCAGCCAAGCCATGGCTGCTGAAAAATTCATTGTGGCCACTGACTGCACCTGGCCCCCCATGGAAATGCTGGACGCCAACAAGCAGCCCATTGGCTTTGATGTGGACTTCATCACTGCCGTTGGCAAGGCCGCCGGTTTTGAGGTTGATGTGCGCAACATCGCCTGGGACGGCATTTTCGGTGGCGTAGCCACAGGACAGTACGACATCGTGGCTGCCGCCACCACTATCACTGAAGAACGTCAGAAGCAGTTTGACTTCTCTGATCCCTATTATGAAGTTGCACAGGCCGTGGTGCTGCCCGCTGGCAAGAGCATCAAGAGCCTGGCTGACCTCAAGGGCAAGAAGGTCGGCGGCCAGATCGGCACCACCGGCGTGTTTGTTATCCGCAAGGCTGGCGTGACTGTTGACCTCAAGGAATACGACGACGTGGGCCTGGCCATTCAGGACATGCTGGGCGGTCGCCTTGACGCCGTGATCTGCGATGATCCGGTTGCGCTCTACTACGTCAACAAAAAGGCCGACACCGCTGGCAAGCTGAACATTTCTTTCAAGACCGAAGAAAAGGAATACTACGGCTTTACCGTGCGCAAGGGCCGCAAGGACCTGGTGGAAAAGCTGAACAAGGGCATCAAGGATGTGAAAGCTTCCGGCGTGGAAGCCCAGTTGCTCCAGAAGTGGATGGGCGCCTCCAAGTAGTTTGCTTTTTTTCGTGATATTTTGGTGGCTTCCGGGCTTTTGCCCGGAAGCCATTGCATAAACCAGGGCAATCCCTTACACCACAGGGCCAGCCCGTTATAACCCACGGCACCCCGGCACGGCCCAGCCGTTGCCTGCTGCCAGCCTCAAACGCCTTGTCATGAAGGACTGCGATGCACGATAAAAAAGATGGAAGCAAAGGCAACATCATTATGGTCACGGATGGCGCGTCCATCCCCGACCCACGTGAATGGCGCCTGATAAACGCATGGTCTATCGCCCTGGTGGGCGCGCTCGGCACCCTGTTTACCCTCTGCACGATCTGGCCCGAGCCATACCTGCGCATTCTGCTTTACCTGCCGGACGGCGTACTGATCACATTCAGGATCACCATGCTTTCCATCTGTTGCGCAGTGCCGCTGGGGCTGCTCACGGGGCTTGGCCGCATTTCAGACAACCGCCTCATAAATCTCATCGCCTCCACCTATGTGGAAGTGATACGCGGCATCCCTCTGCTGGTGCAGATATTTTACATCTACTACGCCCTCTCGCGCTTTGTGCAGGTGAGCGGCGTTACCTCTGCAGTGGTTGCCATCAGCTTTTGCTACGGCGCCTATATGGGCGAAGTGTTCCGCGCGGGCATCACGGCCATCAACAAGGGCCAGACGGAAGCCGCGCGCTCGCTGGGCTTCAACCGCTACCAGACCATGCGCCTTGTGGTGCTGCCCCAGGCCATGCGCACCATTCTGCCCCCCGTTGGCAACGAATGCATCGCCATGCTCAAGGATACCTCGCTTGTATCCATCATGGCCGTGCCGGACATCATGCAGCGCGCGCGCAGCTT
Organism: uncultured Desulfovibrio sp.; assembly: GCF_902477725.1. Taxonomy (NCBI): domain Bacteria; kingdom Pseudomonadati; phylum Thermodesulfobacteriota; class Desulfovibrionia; order Desulfovibrionales; family Desulfovibrionaceae; genus Desulfovibrio; species uncultured Desulfovibrio sp. Next base: position 47,454 of record NZ_CABSIF010000017.1, read on the forward strand.
TGTGGGCACCACCTATCTGTATTTTGAAACCTACACCATGGTGGCAATCATTTATCTCATTATCACCCTTGTGCTCTCCAAGGCTGTGAGCATCATGGAATCCAGGCTGAACTACTATGACGGAAAATAGCGCCGCCCCAATTATCTCCATCAATCACGTCTGGAAGTACTTTGGCTCGCTGCCTGCCTTGCAGGATGTAAGCCTGGATATTGCTCCCGGCGAACGTGTGGTCATTATCGGCCCTTCCGGCTCCGGCAAGTCCACCCTGCTGCGCTCCATCAACAGGCTGGAACAGATCGACCAGGGCAGCATTATTGTTCAGGGGCAGGATATCCAGAGCGATGAGAACAACATCAACGAGATGCGCCAGAACCTGGGCATGGTTTTCCAGCAGTTCAATCTTTTTCCGCACAAGACGGTACTGGAAAACCTCACTCTTGCCCCGCGCCACCTGCGCAAGCTGTCTCGCGAAGAAGCCGATGCCCGCGCTCTGGGTCTGCTCAAAAAGGTAGGCATCAGCGACAAGGCCAATGTTTACCCTGCCATGCTTTCGGGCGGACAGCAGCAGCGTGTTGCCATTGCGCGCGCTCTGGCCATGCAGCCCTCCATCATGCTCTTTGACGAACCCACCTCAGCCCTTGACCCCGAAATGGTGGGCGAAGTGCTGGACGTTATGGTGAAGCTGGCAGAAGAAGGCATGACCATGGTTTGCGTAACCCATGAAATGGGCTTTGCGCGCACTGTCGCCGACCGCCTCATCTTTATGGATCAGGGCCAGATTGTGGAAATGGGCAAGCCTGAAATGCTTTTCACTGCCCCCCGCCATCCGCGCCTGCGGCAGTTTCTGAATCAGATTCTGTAGTCCGCTTTTGCTCAGGAGGGGCCTTTGCGGGCAAAGGCCCCTCCTGCCATGCCTCCCCCCGCCCTCATTCCCTCCATCCCTTATGAGTTGCACCAGCAGCCTCGCCCTCAACGGCGACAACAGCAAGGGAGTGACCAAAGCCCATGAACGCCCCACACCCACACAGCCTTACCGTGGCCGTTGCCGTAAGCGGCGGCGTAGACAGCCTGTGCGCAGTGGTTATGCTGCACAATGCGGGCTATCAAGTATTGGCCCTGCACGGTCTTTTTTTGCCAGACGGCCCAACCATTGCCCCCGCAGGACTGGCCGAAGCTTGCGCCACGCTTGGGGTTCCCCTGCATGTGGCAGACCTGCGCGCAGCCTTTCAGCGCGAAGTGCTGGGTCCCTTTGCCGCAGCCTACGCACAGGGCCGCACACCCAACCCCTGCGCCTACTGCAACCGGGCCATCAAGTTTGGCGTGCTGCTCGATACCGCACTTGCTCTCGGTGCGGACAAGCTTGCCACCGGGCATTACGCCCGTCTTGTTCCCGGCCCGGACGCGCCAACAGCTGCGGGCGAAGGTGAAACTTTCGAAACCTATCCCCTGCTTGCCGCCGCTGTGGACGCCGCCAAGGATCAAAGCTATTTTCTCAGTCTCGTGCCGCGTCAACGGCTGAACAGCGCCCTGTTTCCGCTTTACGGACAGAACAAAGAGCAAACTCGCGCCATTGTGGCGGCAGCAGGGCTGGCTGTTCCCCTGCCGTCAGAGAGTCAGGATATCTGTTTTGCCCCGCCCAGAGCGCAGGCTGGCATATCGGCTGCCGAGGCTTACCGCCCCTTTCTGGAACGGCACTGGCAGGCGGCTGGCACCATCGCGCCGGGACCGGGGCCTGTTCTATTGCTGGACGCGGCGGGCAACAAGCGCGAAATTGCCCAACACAAAGGGCTTTGGCGCTATACGGAAGGCCAGCGCAAGGGCCTTGGCATTGCCCATACTGAGCCGCTTTTTGTGCTGACCAAGGATAGCGCGAGCAACACCCTTGTGGTTGGGCCGCGTGCTTTGCTGGGTATACGCACCTGCGTGACCGGGCCAGCTAATATCGCATTGCCGCCTCATCTTTGGCCTGACACGCTGCTTGTACGGCTGCGGCATCGGCAGCGGCCATGCCCGGCGAACGTGCAGGTTGAGGATGCGTGTCTACGTATAGTGCTGGCTGAGCCGCAGTTTCCCACGGCTCCCGGTCAGGTGGCAGCGGTTTATGACGAAGAAGGCCGCGTGCTGGCTGCGGGTGTTGTGGAGGAGATGGCCTGAAAATTCACTCAGGTATGTTTCCTTTATGATGGGTGTGGGTGAGCCTGTCAGGCTGATTTACGCAAACCCGACTTTTACGGCCTGAATGCGTCAGCGCCGGGATTTTGATGCTCACGTACATGAGTACGCTGCGCTCAAAATCCCGGCGCTTCCTTTTCAGACCGCTAAAACCGTATTTTGCAAATTCGCCCAACACTAACCATCGCCTCCGCTACGCTCCGGCGAGTCTAAGGAAGGCGACTTCACGACCAGCTCCTGATGACGAAGAATATCTATACAACTCGCGAGGTATTCGTCTGATTACGGTTGAATGGAGCACAGATTTACCGAAAATAAAGTAAAAGTGAAAAAAGCGCTTCTTTTGTTATCTGGACTATGCATGGTCATCCCAAGAGCTTTTTTTCGTCTACGTATTTCAAAAAACAGTGGACAAAAAGTTATAGACCTAACAGTTCAGTGATCACCAAACGCCCACAAGTTACTAAAAATGATACAAAGCCAGCACCTGAACCAGTAACTGTACAATGGTATCCGGCTGAAACGGAAAATCATCCAAAGCGAAAACGGACTATGGCATTTACGCGGCGCGGAGGGAGATCACCTGAACGAGCGGAGCGAGGGAAGGAAGCTCCCACAGCTACAGCCGCATTGCCCTCGCCACCTAACGACAATTGGAAACCTTTCCCAAAGGGGTGCTTCGGGGGGGATGCAAGGGGGGCCGAGAAGGGGGCGTAGCCCCATAACCGGCCCCACCTTGCCGCGCGCCGCGCAGGCGTCCCAAACTCCGCCGGACGGCGGAACCCCATGTCCGAAGGGCAGCAAAAATAAGCATGATCTCTGGACGCGCAGACGTCCCAAACTCCACCTGAGGGCGGAATATCGCACTCAAAGGGCATTCAAACAAAAAAATTTCGCCTCAACCCGATAACAAAAAAGACAGGCCTCAGCGTCAGCCAAGGCCCGTAATAAAAGTTTTTGCGGGATGGGGGTTTGGGGCTTTTTACAAAAAGCCCCCTGCCCCCAATTATCTCTACCCCATATCTTCCGTCAGCACCATCTGACGCGCGGCGGCGGTTTCGTCCAGACGACGCACGGGCAGATTGGTGGGCAGTTCCTGAAGGGACTGCGGATCAGCCTTGCCCGTGAGGACGATCTCCTTCAGGGCTTCAACGTAACCGTCTAGGGTTTCCTTGCTTTCCGTCTCCGTGGGTTCGGCCATGAGGCACTCGTGCACGATAAGCGGGAAGTAGATGGTGGGCGCATGGATGCCACGTTGCAGCAAGGCCTTGGCGATATCCAGAGCGCGCAGACCCTGCGGTGCGGACGCTACGAATTCGTGCGCGCAGAAGCGATCCTTGAAGGGAATCTCCAGCACGTTCTCAAGCTTTTTCTTGAGGTAGTTGGCGTTGAGCACAGCATATTCAGATGCGCGAGTGAGGCCTTCGCCCCCGAGGCGCAGCATGTAGGCCAGGGCTTTGATAACCACACCAAAGCTGCCATAGAAGGGGCCGATGGGGCCGATGGTCTGCGGCAGATTGTAATCAAGGAAGAAACGCCCGTCAGGGTGCTTTGCCACGCGCGGGGCGGGCATAAAGGGCAGCAGACGGTCAGTGACGCCCACGGGGCCAGCGCCGGGGCCGCCGCCGCCGTGCGGGGTGGCAAGAGTTTTGTGCACGTTGAGGTGCACCACGTCAAAGCCCACATCGCCCATGCGCATTTTGCCCATGATGGCGTTCATGTTCGCGCCGTCGTAGTACAGCAGGGCGTCGACCTTGCGCAGCTCGGCCACGATGCGGGGCAGGTGCACTTCCATGAGGCCGAGGGTGTTGGGGCAGGTCATCATGAGGCCCGCCACATCCTCGCCGTGTTCGGCAATGGCCGCCACGATGGCTTCGGGATCCACCATGCCGTCGCGCGATTCGATGTTGATGGTGTCAAATCCGGCAAGGGCGGCGGAGGCAGGGTTGGTGCCGTGGGCCGCATCGGGAATGAGCATCTTTTTGCGGTTGCGTCCCTTGGCCTTGTGATAGGCGGCAATGAGCTTGACGCCGGTGAATTCGCCGTTGGCCCCGGCCATGGGCTGGAAGGTAAAGGCCTTCATGCCCGTGAGTTCGCAGAGCAGATTTTCGGCTTCATACAGGCATTCCAGCGCGCCCTGGGCGCAGTCGGCACCGCCCTCAAGCTGGGCCATCATGGGGTGCAGGTGGGTAAAACCCGGCAGCGCCGCCACATATTCCATGAACTTGGGGTTGTACTTCATGGTGCAGGAGCCAAGGGGATAAAAATTGGCGTCCACGCTGTAGTTGAGCTGCGAGAGCTGGGTGAAGTGGCGCACCACGTCCAGTTCCGAGCATTCGGGCAGACGGGGAGCCTTTTTGCGCAGCAGGTCTGCGGGCAACATGGCCTCAGCCTTGGGGGCAGAGCTGTTCAGGCAGTAGGCAGTGCGCCCAGAAACGGATTTGGCGAAAATGGTTTTCACAGCAGACCTCCCATGATTTCGGCCAGCTTGTCTATCTGGGTGCGGTTGTTGGCCTCGGTGCACGAGAGCAGCAGCACGTTTTCCATGCCAGGATAATGATGGCCCAGCGGATAACCGGGCACAACACCCTTCTGCGTCATGGCCTTGACCACTTCAGCAGCGGGCATGGGCAGGCGCAGGGCCACTTCCGAGCCGTAGGGGGCGCTGTTGAGCAGGTCCACGCCCTTGAGGGCTGTGAGGCGCTCAACGGCGTAGCGGGCAAGTGCCATGTTGTTTTCGGCCACCCGGGTGAGGCCCTGCGGGCCAAGCAGGCTCATGTGGATGAGCGAGCGCAGGGCGCAGAGAGCCTGATTGGAGCAGATGTTGGAGGTGGCCTTGGCGCGGCGGATGTGCTGCTCGCGGGCTTGCAGGGTCAGCACGTAGCCGGTCTTGCCGTCCACATCGGTGGTGCGGCCCACAATGCGGCCAGGGAACTGGCGGATGTGTTCCTTGCGGCAGGCCATGAGCCCGAGGTAAGGGCCGCCGAATGAGAGGTTCATGCCAAGGCTCTGGCCTTCGGCCACGGCCACGTCAGCCCCCATTTCGCCAGGGGTTTTGAGCACGGACTGCATGACCGGATACACGGAGATGACGCCAAAGGCCTTGTTGGAACGGGCCTTGGCAAACAGGGCCGTGTAGTCCGCCACCGCGCCGAAGAAATTGGGATTCTGCACAATAACGGCAGCGCACGTAGTGTCGGCGGCTGCCATGAGGGCATCCATGTCGCTGCAACCATTCTGCTGGGGTACGGTCTTGATTTCCAGATCAAGGCTGGAAACATAGGCATCCAGCATGGAGCGCCAGATGGGGTTGACGGTTTCGTCTACCACCAGCACGCGGCGGCGCGTGGAGCGCACAGCCATCATGGCGGCTTCAAAAATGGCGGTGCCGCCGTCATACACGGAGGCATTGCCACAATCCATTTCCATCAGGCGGCTGACGGCGGTCTGGAATTCAAAAATGGCCTGCAAGGTGCCTTGCGAGCATTCTGCCTGATAGGGCGTATAGGCGGTGTAAAATTCGCTGCGGCCAGAAAGTGCGTCCACAGCCTTGGGAATGTCGTGGTTATAAAAGCCTGCGCCGAGAAAGGACACATGACCGGGGCAGTTTTTGGCTGCCAGCTCTTCAAGGTGTCCGCAGACGGCGGCTTCGCTCTGCCCCTTGGGCAGATCAAAGCTCTGGGGGCGCATGCTGGAGGGGATGTCGGAAAAAAGCTCATCCAGACTGCGCACACCAACTACGGAGAGCATTTCATGCAACTCTTCCGGCGTATGGGGAATGTATGGCATACTAGCTCCTTGCCGCCGGACACGTTGTACCGCTTGTGCGACGGCAGCCGCTGTGAAAGGGACTCCGGCTGGAACCCGCCGTTGTACGACGCTGCTCCAGCCGGTGCGAAAGAAAAAACTTCAGGCTGTTTTACACACTCGGTGCAAAAGTTTGCCAGCGCGCAGGCAGCCCAAAATCATACAAGGGTAACGTGGAGTTGCGGGAATTTTTGTTTCCTGCCAAGGATGGCGCGTTTGGGCGGCGCGAAGTGTATTCAGACATACATGAGCGCCGCACCAAGCAAGCCAGACGCAGGCAGGGGGCAAAAAAGCCGCAAGTCCGCGTTACCCTGTTTAATGCTTTTCGGTGGCGCAATGAGCCTCGTAAGCCACCGCGTCCAGCAGACCGCCGGGCTTGTGGGCCAGCTTGACGCGCACAATCCAGCCCTCGCCAAAGGGATCGCTGTTGCAAAGCTCGGGGGTGTTTTCCAGAGCTTCGTTCACGGCTATCACTTCGCCCGTAACGGGAGAAATCAGATCGCTGGCGGCCTTGACCGATTCCACAGAGCCGAATTCCTTGTCTTCAGAAAGCTGGTCGCCCACGGGGGGCAGTTCCACGTAGGTGATATCGCCAAGGGATTCCTGAGCAAAGCTGGTGATGCCGATGACGGCCTCGTCCCCTTCAATGCGGGTCCATTCGTGGCTGGTGCTGTACAGAACATCGGCGGGATTGGTAGCCATGTGCAAACTCCTGAAAAATTGGGTTCAATCGTTATAAAAATTACGCTGTCTTGCGGGGTATGCCGTGCGATGCGGCCCCCACAGGTCAACGACCGTATCAGGCCAGTTTTTTACGCGCGGTGCCTTCAGTGTAGAACGGCGCTTCAACCCGCGCGGCGGGCAGTTCCGTTCTGGCGGCGCGAACCACAAAATTCTCGGCTCCGGCATGCGCGGCCTTCACCCAGGCAAAGGCAATCACATAGCCCAGCGAGGGCGCAAACGAACCGCTGGTCACGTGGCCCACTTCCGTACCGTCAGCAAGGGCGACCACGTCGCCGTGACGGGCGGCGCGGCGGCCGTCAATACGCAGGGGCACCAGCACTTCGGCAATGCTCTGCGCGCCTTCGCGGCCCACATAGTCGGCGGTGCTGGTCATCATGCGGCCCATACCGGCTTCGGCGGGGCTGTGATTTTCGTCCAGATCGTGCCCGTACAAAGGCAGGCCAGCCTCAAGGCGCAAGGTATCGCGCGCGCCAAGGCCTATGGGCTTGACGCGTTCGTCAGCCAGCAGGGCGCTCCAGAAAGCCTCGGTCACGGAGCTCTCAATGTACAGTTCGTAGCCCAGCTCACCGGTGTAGCCGGTGCGGCTCACCAGCAGGGGCGTGCCCTGCCAGGTGGTTTCGCGAAAGCCGAAGTAACCGAGATCATGAAAATTCTGGCCCAGCAGCTTTTCGAGCACATCCAGGGATTCCGGCCCCTGGAGGTCGATCTTGCCGGTTGCTGCGGAAATGTCGGTCATCTTGACGCTTTGGGGCAGGCGGGCGCGCAGCACGGCGAAGTCGTTGGCGGCGCAGGCGGCGTTGACCACGGCCATGAAGGAATCAGGGCCGAAGCGGTAGATGATGCCGTCGTCCAGCACACCGCCCTTTTCGTTGAGCAAAAAGCCGTAGCGGCACTTGCCGGGGGCAAGGGTCTGGAGGTTGTGGCTCACGGCCTTGCTCAGGGCTTCGTCTGCGCCGGGGCCTTCAATAAGAAACTCGCCCATGTGGCAGATGTCAAAAAGACCTGCATGCTGGCGGGTGTGCTGATGCTCGACAATAATACCCTCATACTGGATGGGCATAACCCACCCGGCAAAAGGGGCCATTTTTGCGCCATGCGCCTCGTGCCAGGCAGTGAGGGGGGTACGCAGATCCGACATGGAATCTCCTTGAAGTTGGGCAAACAGCTTGCGCTGACGCTATAGAGGACGCGTCAAGGCTGCCCTGCCGCTGCAATGCGCTGCGGCAAGCCGGACCAAGCGCGAACAAACACCGAAAATATTTATCAAAAACATTACCAAGCCACCGTTTCGAGCGGCTTTGGACATGGTATCACTTCTGCCATGTGGACACAAGAACATACCCGTGCAAGGGCAGCCGCGCGGGCGGGACTGTCAGGGGCTAACACAGCATCATTCCTGCGCTGGCAGTCCAAAAAACCGGCGGGCATTGTTGCCGCAGGTACGCCAGAGATCTTCGGGTTTTTCTCCCCGCGCTTCGGCCATGGCCCGAACGGTAAACACCGTATAGGACGGCTCGTTGCGCTTGCCCCGCCACGGCAGTGGGGCAAGATAGGGGGCGTCGGTTTCCAGCAGCAGACGGTCGGCGGGAATAAGAGCTACAGCCTCACGCAGGGCCTCATTGGCCTTGTAGGTGACCGGGCCGGGAATGGAGATGTGCCAGCCGTTGCCCAAGATGCGCCGTGCAATTTCCGGCCCCTGACCAAAGCAGTGCCACAGGAGGGGATACCCGGCAAAGCCCTCGGCCTCCAGCGTCATGAGTGTTTCTTCCTCTGCATCGCGGCAGTGAATGACCACCGGACGTTCCACGGCGCGCGCCAGAGCAAGCTGATCGCGCAGGGCCTGATACTGGATTTCCCTCGGGCAATCCGGCCAGTAAAAATCCAGACCGATTTCGCCCACGGCCTTGAGCCGGGAGTCCGCGTCAAAGGCGGCGCGCATGGCGGCAAGACGTTCCTGCGTGCAGTTCTGCCCGTCACACGGGTGCACGCCCATAAGAAAAAACACTTCGGGGTGGGCATCAAAATAAGCCCGGCGGGCATGGTATTCTTCCGGCCCCAAAAAAACGTTGCCCACCTGGGCTAAGCCTGCCGCGCGGGCGCGTTCAAGCACGGCATCGCGATCCGCATCAAATTCCTGACCATCAAGGTGCGCGTGGCTGTCCACCCCGGCAAGGGGCAGGGCCAGAGTCAGGGGATCAATGCGGACGGCTGATTTTTTCGACATGGTTTACCTCGCGGCCGATACATAGCAACGGGCGCAGGCGAAAGGCAAGGGGCAAGTCCCGGCCAGCAGACACCCCCGTACCCAACCGCCATTGCAAAGCCCGGACAATGGGGCTATGCTTTGGGGGATTTGCCAGTTTTTACTGGTTTCCTATACTTTTTTCGGGGGAATCATGCATCTCCGCAAGCGCATTCTTGTCACCGGCGGTTCCGGCTTTTTGGGTTCGCAACTGTGCGAACGCCTGCTCAACGAAGGGCACGAAGTGCTCTGCGTGGACAATTTCTTTTCCAGCGCACGCGCCAACGTAGAAGCGCTCATGGATAACCGCAGGTTTGAGCTTATCCGCCACGACGTGACATTTCCCCTCTATGTAGAGGTGGATGAAATTTACAATCTGGCCTGCCCGGCTTCGCCCATCCATTATCAGCACGACCCGGTGCAGACCATCAAGACCTGCGTTCACGGCGCCATCAATATGCTGGGGCTGGCCAAGAGGCTTGGCGCGCGTATTTATCAGGCATCCACCAGCGAAGTGTACGGCGACCCCGAGATACATCCGCAGCAGGAAAGCTACTGGGGCCATGTGAACCCCAACGGCATCCGCTCCTGCTACGATGAAGGCAAGCGCTGCGCCGAAGCCCTGTTCTTTGCCTATTGGCGTCAAGGCGGCCTGCCCATCAAGGTGGGACGCATCTTCAATACCTACGGGCCCAAGATGCACCCCAACGATGGCCGCGTGGTCTCCAACTTCATCATTCAGGCGCTCAAGGGCGAAGCCATCACTATTTACGGCGATGGCTCCCAGACCCGCTCTTTCTGCTATGTGGATGATCTTGTGGAATGCATGATCCGCTTCATGGCTTCGCCCGATGATTTTGTGGGCCCCATGAACATGGGCAACCCCGGCGAGTTCACCATCCGCGAACTGGCAGAAAAGGTTGTGGAAATGACCGGCAGCAAGTCCGTGATTTCTTACGAACCCCTGCCCGGCGATGACCCCAAGCAGCGCAAGCCTGATATCACTCTGGCCCGCGAAAAGCTTGGCTGGGAACCCAAGGTCGCCCTTGAAGAAGGCCTGGTAAAAACCATCGCCTACTTTGAAAAACAGCTGAAAGACGGCCTGGCGTAGGTATTCCGGCAGTCATGTTCCTTTTTATCACGGCCATCGGCATATTGGCGGCAACAGCCGCCCTGTGCGCACTCCTGGCCGTGCGCCCGCCCTCAAAGGCAACCGGACGCGCGGCCAATGCGGCTGGCGTTATCGGGGCCTTTGCGGGCTGTTTTGTTGGCTTGTGCGCTCTTGCTTCCGGCCCATGGACCGGGCAGGAGAGCTTGCATCTGCCTCTGGCCTTGCCCGTGGGATCCTGCGCCCTGGGCATGGATGCCCTGAGCCGCCTGTTTTTGCTGCCAGTGTTTGGTCTGGGTTTTGTCTGCGCCGCCTCGGGCGGCATTGCCCTGCGGCATGAAGAACCGGAACGCCACAATCTTGCGGCGCACTGGTTCTTTTTTCATATGCTGCTGATAGGCCTTGCCCTGGTGATGACCGCGCGCGATGCCGTGCTGTTCATGCTGGCATGGGAAATCATGTCGCTGGCGCCCTTCTTTCTTATCGATTTCAATGACGGCGACAGCAAGGTGCGCGATGCCTCATGGGTCTACCTTGTGGCTGCACATCTGGGGGCTGTGGCCCTCATGGCCTTCTTTACCCTGCTGTGGCAGGTCACGGGCGACACTTCGCTTGACGCCCTCCAAGGCGGGGCTGTGCTTGCGCGGGTGCTTGAACAGGCGCAAGGCTATTCCGGCCCCGGCCTGCTCACGGCTCTGTTTGTGCTGGCTCTGGTCGGTTTTGGAGCCAAAGCGGGCCTTGCGCCCCTGCACGTATGGCTGCCCGAGGCGCACCCTGCCGCGCCAAGCCATGTTTCGGCCCTGCTTTCCGGGGCCATGATCAATGCAGGATTTTACGGCATAATCCGTAGCGTGGGCATGCTGGCACCTGAGGGCGCGGCACCTGAATGGTGGGGCTGGACCTTGCTTCTGCTGGGCCTTGCCACGGGCCTCATGGGAATTTTAAAGGCCACGGCCCAAAGCAACCTCAAAAGGCTGCTCGCCTATTCCAGTGTGGAAAACATGGGCCTGATGGTCATGGGACTGGGCGCGGGACTCATTGGTCAGAGCTGCGGCAACGCGTGGATTGCTGTTCTGGGATTTTCCGGCGCGCTGTTGCACATGCTCAACCACTCTGCATTCAAGGGGCTGCTGTTCCTGTGCGCAGGCGAAGTGCTGCACGCCACAGGAACCGTGCGCATGCAGCATCTGGGCGGGCTGCAAAAACGCCTGCCCCTGCTTGGCGCGGCCTTTGCCATAGGCGCAGCGGCCATTGCCTGCCTGCCGCCTTTTAACGGATTTGCGGGCGAACTCGTGATGGGGCTTTCCCTGCTGGACGGCCCCGCGCTTTTTGGCGTGGAGCGTCAGGTAGGCCTGCTGCTGGCTCTGGCGGGTCTTGCCTGCATCAGCGGCCTTGCGGCAGCTCTGTACGCCAAGGCCTATGGCATCGCCTTTCTGGGCGAGCCGCGTTCCGGCTTTGCCGCCAGCGTGCATCCGCTTTCCTGGCGCACACTCTGGCCCCTTGCCCTGTCCGCCGCCGTGTGCCTGGTGGGCGGTCTGGCTGCCCCCTGTTTTTTTGATCTGGCAGCAGGGGCGGCGCAAAGCGCCCTGCCCTTGCCTCCGGCATTTCAGCAAGCTGGTCTGGCTGGCGTGGCACAGGCGCATACAAGCCTTGCAGCCGTGGCAAAAATCGGCGGAGCCGGGCTTGGACTGGCCCTAATTATCCTTTTTGTTCGCCGCTGCCTGCTTAAAAAGCGCGCTGTGGAATCCATGCCCACATGGGGTTGTGGCTTTCAGGGCGGATCTGCCCGCATCCAGTATACGGACGCGGCTTTCTCCGAACCCACGGCAAAGATATTTGCTCCGGTCATGGGCCTCAAGACCCGCCTGCAGCTGGATGAAGGGCTGTTCCCCAAAGGCGGACAATTGAGCGTCACCGCGCCCGATCGCTTGCGCAGCGGCCTGTTTACACCGCTGTTTACGGCGGTGGAAAACCTGTGCAATGCCTGCAAGGTTATCCAGCACGGCAAAATCCACCTGTATATTCTGTATATTCTCGCCACTCTGGTGGCTCTGCTTGTATGGGGGCTGCACTCATGAAAGCCGGGCTTGCAGTCTATTTTACGCAGTTTGCCCTGTCCCTGATTCTGGCCCCCCTGCTGCCCGGCATCATCAACCGGGTCAAGGCCAAATTTGCCGGTCGCCACGGCAAGCCAGTGCTGCAAACGTATTATGATATCGCCAAACTGCTGCGCAAGGGCGAGGTGATCAGCCGCACATCCACATGGATATTTGCCGCAGCCCCCTCCATATCCCTGGCAGGTGCAATCTGTGCGCTGGCCCTGTTGCCTCTTGGCGGCGCGGTTTCACCCCTGGCCTTTGCGGGCGACTTTGTGCTGGCAGCCTATCTGCTGGGCATGGGGCGCTTTGCCGTCATGCTTGGCGCGCTGGACACAGGCTCGGCATTTGAAGGCATGGGCGCAAGCCGCGAGGCCACATTCTCCGCCCTTGCGGAACCCGTATTTTTTCTTGCGCTCATGGTGCTCACAAGTCTGTGTCTCGGCCTTGGGCACAGCACGGAAACAGCCTTCAGCCTCTCCACCATGTTTGGCGGGCAGACCGCCGGGGCATGGCTGACAGGCAAGGGCGAACTACTGCTCCTGCCCGTGATCTTTTTTGTGCTGCTGCTGGTGGAAAACTGCCGGATCCCGGTGGACGACCCCAACACGCACCTTGAACTGACCATGATCCACGAGGTCATGGTGCTTGACCATTCCGGCCCCAATCTGGCCCTGATACTCTACGGCGCGGCCCTCAAGCTGTGGTTTTTCGCCGCGCTGATCGCGGGCCTGATCACTCCAGCGCTGCCCCTGTGGGAACAACTGGGCGTGAGTCTTGGCATTGTGCTGCTGCTGGCCGTGGTTGTGGGCATTGTGGAATCCATCATGGCCCGCCTGCGCATGGAGCGCGTGCCCTACCTGCTGGGCGCAGCAGCGGGCATGGGCATGCTCACGCTCATTCTGACCCAGGCGAGGTTGCCATGACCACGCTTTTGCAATCCTGTCTTTTCCTTCTGGTATTAAGCAACTTTCTGCTGCTCGGAACACGCCGCGTTGCGGGCATGACCCGGCTGACTGCCTTTCAGGGCGTACTGCTGGCTGCCCTGCTGCTGAGCCTTGACCACGCCCTGCTGGCCGGGGCCGTATTGCTGATCAAGGGTGCCTTGCTGCCCGGTTTGCTGTGGCGCACCCAAAAACGGCTGCCCGCTGATGCCCTGATCTGCCCGGCCCGCCGCGTGGGTTTTGGCGTACTGGCAGGCATGGCCGGTCTGGTATTTTCCATCTGGCTGGACGGCAAGCTGGTCATGCCGCTGGGGCTTTATCCGCCCTTGCTGCTGCCCACCGGGCTGGCAACGCTCTTCTGCGGATTTATCCTCATTGTGGGACGCATCAAGGCCATCACCCAGGTCATCGGCTATCTGGTGGCGGAAAACGGTATCTTTCTGCTGGGCGTGCCGCTCATGACAGGCGGCACGGTGTGGTTTGAACTGGCCCTCCTGCTGGACGTTTTTGTGGCCGTGTTTGTTATGGGCATAGCCATCAACCATATCAGCGATTCCTTCGCCTCCATTGACGTGGCGCGGTTCCGCAGCCTCAGGGATTAGGACGAGCGCATGCTGACAGCACTTCTTTTCATACCCCTGTGCGCAGGCTGCATTATGCTGCTCTGGGGCCGCGCCGTCATCTGCCGCCTTGGCCTGCCGCTCACGGCACTGGTGCACACTGCCCTTGCCGCCGTAATTGCCGTCAGGGTTGCGCGCGGAGAATCCCCCTCAGAGCTTGGCGGGCTGCTGGCCCCGGACGCTCTGGGCGTGCTGTTTCTGATGCTGGCGAGCCTGCTGTTTCTGGCCGCGTCATTCTATGCCGTGCATTACCTGCGGGAAGAAGAACGCATCGGCGAACACACCAATATTCTGGATCACGGGCGCTTCACCAATGCGCCGGAGCGCCGCTTCACAGCCTGCCTGTGCTTTTTTCTCGGGGCCATGACGCTTGTGACCATCACGCCGCACATGGGCGCGCAGTGGGTGGGCATTGAGGCGACCACACTTTCCAGCGCACAGCTCATTTATTTTCACCGTCACAAGAGTTCGCTGGAAGCCACCTGGAAGTACCTGATCATATGCTCCGTGGGCATTGCCCTGGCCCTGCTGGGCAACATATTGCTCGCCGTGTCGTTTCACGGTGCGGAAGGGGCCGCTGGCGCGGCAGACGGTATGGATCAGGTGGGCTGGTTTGTGCGCAACGCGGCCCTTGCGGAACCCACGTGGCTCAAGACGGCTTTTATATTTCTGCTGGTGGGCTACGGCACAAAAATGGGCCTCGCCCCTCTGCACAACTGGCTGCCCGATGCGCACAGTCAGGCCCCTTCGCTGGTTTCGGCCCTGCTTTCGGGCGCTCTGCTCAACTGCGCCATGCTGGGCATGCTGCGCGGGCACCAGATCATGCTGGCCGCGGGACTTGGCGGGCTTTCGGGCGGCATGCTCATGTTTTTCGGCATTCTTTCGCTCATGACAGCCGCCATCTTTATTGTGGGGCAAGGCCATTACAAGCGCATGCTGGCCTATTCCAGCGTTGAGCACATGGGCATTCTGGCCCTGGGCATTGGCGTGGGCGGCGTGGCTGTGCCCGGCGCAATGCTGCATGCGGTCTGCCATTCGCTCACAAAATGCATGCTCTTTCTACTTTCTGGCAACATCCTTGCCCGTTACCACACCTATTCCAGCTACGACGTGCACGGCATGCGCTGGATCATGCCCGCCACGGCGGCGCTGTGGACAGCCGGATTTCTGGCTGTGGCCGGGTCGCCGCCATTTGGGCTTTTTGTCAGCGAGCTGCTCATCTTCAAGGGCATGCTGGCGGCAGACCTGCCCTGGCTTTCCGCCGGATATCTGGTGCTGCTGGCCATCATCTTTGTGGGGCTTTCCGTGTCGGTGCTGCGCATGGTGCAGGGCAACCGCCCTGTGGACCTGCCGCCCGCTAACTCCGAGCCTGTGCTGAGCGTCCTGCCGCCTCTGGTGCTAGGGCTGACCGTGCTGACTCTGGGCCTGTGGATTCCCGACTGGCTGTGGGATTTTCTTAACCGCGCCGCTGCGCTCATAGGCGCGTAAGCGCCAAAGGCTGCTGCCAAAACCCGCCGGGTTTTGCGCTGCCAACGGTGAGAGGGCTGATGCTATTCGATTACCGCGATACCGTGCCGCTGTCGGGCATGCCCCCGGTTTCTGTTGAAGAACTGGGAGCATTTGTGCGCCGCTACATTGCCGAAGGCTGGCGTCTGCTGGCCCTGTTCGGCCTGCCGGAATCTTCGGACGAAAACGCCCCTGCGGGATTGTGCTGTATACTGGCTCAGGACAGTTCGCACTATCTTGCCGCCATGCGCACTGCTCCCTTGCAGTCTTATGCTTCCATGACGCCCACCACGCCTCAGACGCATCTGTTTGAACGCGAAATATTTGAGCAATGGGGCATCCGACCTGAGGGGCATCCCTGGCTCAAGCCTGTGCGTCGCATCCCGGACGCCGCCGAAGCCAATGCCAGAACACAGGCCGAAGGCGGCTCGCTTGCCGTAGCGCCCGGCCAGGCTGCCCAGCCCTACCCCTTCTACAGGGTTGAAGGCGAAGAAATTCATGAGGTTGCCGTTGGCCCCGTACATGCCGGGGTTATTGAGCCGGGTCATTTCCGCTTTCAGTGCCACGGCGAAAACGTGCTGAACCTTGAGATTGCTCTGGGTTATCAGCACCGTGGACTTGAACGCATGATTGTGCGCGGCCCCCTTGCCTGTTGCCTGCCCCTGCTGGAATGCGCCGCAGGCGATACAACCATAGGCCATGCCACCGCCCATTGCGTACTGATCGAACGCCTGGCGGGCTGTGTGGTCGGCCCCCGCGCTCACCGTTTGCGGAGGGTGGGCCTTGAACTTGAGCGCCTTGCCAACCACACGGGCGACCTTGGGGCCATTGCAGGGGATACGGGCTTTTTGCCCACTGCCTCGTGGAATGGCCGTATACGCGGTGATTTTCTCAACACCACGGCCTGCCTGTGCGGCAACCGGTTTGGCCGGGGGCTGCTGCGCCCCGGCGGCACGGCCTACGATCTTGACGCGGAAGGCTGCGCAGACATGCTTGCGCGCATCAAGGCGGCAGGGCGCGACGTGCGCGGCGCTGTGGATGTGATGCTGCATACCGAAAGCGTGCTCGAACGCCTCACTGGCACAGGCTACGTCAGCAGGGAAAGCGCCCAGAATCTGGGCTTGGTGGGCATGGCCGCGCGGGCCTGCGGACTCAAGGTTGACGCGCGTTTTCACTTTCCACTTGCCGATCTGCCCACCAGGGACTGCGCGCCGCGTGTTGAAGCCACGGGCGACGTTCTGGCCCGCACACTTGTGCGCAGCAAGGAGATTGACGATTCCCTGCGCCTGCTCGAGGCGGATATTTCCACCCTCGCCAACCTGCCCCCCCTTGCGGAACAGCCAGACGCCGAGGCCCTTGCGTCCCTCCCGCCCGATACCCTCGCCGTATCACAGGTTGAAGGCTGGCGCGGCGAAATCTGCCATGTGGCAGTTACCGGGCCAGAGGGCAAATTTTTGGCCTACAAGGTCATTGACCCTTCGTTCCACAACTGGTCCGGCCTTGCCATGGCCCTGCGCGGCAACCAGATTTCCGACTTCCCGCTCTGCAACAAGAGTTTCAACCTCTCGTACTGCGGACACGATCTGTGAGGCTTTGACATGCTGCGTATTATCAAGGAACGCCTGCACCAGAAATACCGCACGCTGGATTACCCCAAACGCCAGCCTGCGCTCTCGCCCCGGTATCTGGGCCGACCCGAGCTTGCACAGATTTCCTGCGGCTCGTGCCGCGCCTGCTACGCGGCCTGCCCCGCTGGCGCCCTGCTGCCCACCGCTGGTGCGGATGACGGCACCCCAACGCTGGACATGGGGCGCTGCACATTTTGCGGCGCATGCCGTGCCGCCTGCCCCAAGAGGGCCTTTACCTTTACCGGGCAGCACCGCATGGCGTCCTTTACCCGCGAGGGCCTGCTAGTGGTTCCCGGTCAGGCATTTGCAGAGCAGCCTACGCCGCCCCGGTTTTCCCTGTTCCGCCGCTCGCTCAAACTGCGGCAGGTCAGCGCCGCAGGCTGCAACGCCTGCGAGGCCGACAGCAACGTGCTCACCACACTGGTGTTTGACCTTGGCCGCTTTGGCATTGATTTTGTGGCCTCGCCCCGCCATGCTGACGGCATTGCCGTGACCGGCCCGGTTTCGGAAAACATGCGGCTGGCCCTGCTTGATACCTTCAAGGCGACTCCGCAGCCGCGCATTGTTATTGCCGTGGGGGCCTGCGCCATTTCCGGCGGGCTGTTCCGCGAGAGTGATCAGTGCAACCGAGGCGTGAGCGAACTGCTGCCCGTAGATTTGTATATTCCCGGCTGCCCGCCCAATCCGTGGACAATTCTTGACGGTCTGACCTCGTTGCAAAAATAACGCCCCAAGCCGCCGGATTTGCTGATTTCAACCCTGCCACAATACTTTTTCGGCCACGCCGCAGGGAGCAAAAAACTGCTCCCCGTGCCGCGTTTTCCCCAGACTTGCCTTAATCTGTATAATGATTATAGTAGATAAGGCTTGTACAGAAAGTACTATCCGGTCATATCGCCACTCAAGGAGATGACCAACACCGCCCTTATGGGAGATGTTCATGCAAATAAAAGCTTTTTTGACGATTCTTGTTCTGCTTTGCTGTTCGCTCATGTTCACCCTGTCTGATGACGCACTTGCCGCTCGTCTTGGCGGCGGTGGTTCTTTTGGCAGCAAGCCCTTTATGAGCACGCCTGCGCCCCGTCCTCAGACTACCTTTCAGAACAAACCCAGCGCCGCACAGCCTCAGGCTCAGGCGGCCCCAGCCGCGCGCCCCGGCGGTATGTTCGGCGGCATGGGCGGCCTCATGGGCGGCCTGCTTGCCGGTACGCTCATAGGTTCGCTCTTGGGTGGTCATGGTTTTGCTGGCGGCGGCTTTATGGATATCCTGCTCATCGGCCTGATGATTTTCCTTGGCCTCAAGCTTTTTGCCGCCTTTCGCGGTTCGCAAAAGCCCGCCCAAGCTTCCGCAGGCGCGCAAGGCGCACAGGCCGCGCAGCCCGAAGCGGGCATGATGCGTAATGACGGTGCGAGCAATGGATGGGATGCCCTGCGTGGCCAGGGCGGCGCTGGCGAGGCTGAAGCCCCCGGCCCGCAGATTCCCATGCCTCCAGGTTTTGATGCCGATGAATTTCTGCGCGGGGCCAAGATGGCCTACACCCGTTTGCAGACTGCCTGGGACAAGCGCGACATGAACGATATTTCGCAGTTCACCACCGAGGCGGTTCAGAAATCGGTGCGCGAACAGATGGAAGCTGACCCCAAGCCGAGCACCACAGAAATTCTGCTGGTCAATGCCCAGCTTCTCGGTGTGACCGATGAAGGCCAGGAACAGTATGCCCAGGTGTTCTTTGACGTGCTCCTGCGTGAAAGCCCAGACCAGCAGACGCCGTCCTCTGCGCGCGAAGTGTGGCACTTTATGCGCCCTGCGACAGGTGGCAACTGGAAACTGGATGGCATCCAGCAGGTAGAATAAACCATATCTGCATTTGTACTAGACCAGATCAACGTTGAAATGCTTCACATTTCAACGTTGTCATTCTGCCGAAAAATGCAATTTTCGGCAGAATCCACGCCACGTTGCGGCGCGCTGCACGCTTGTGCAGCGTTAGAGAATTTAACCTTTTTCAAAGTTAAAATGCTCTAGCAACGCGGGCTGAGAGCCAAGGCCTTCAGCCCGTTTTCTTTCACAAGAGCAAAACAGCCTTGAGAATACCTATTCTCAAGGTTTTTTAAACGCCAACTCTGGCGGGGTGGTACGGCAACAAGGCATGCGCCTTGAGGCAAAGCCAACTCACGCAGCCGCCAGAGCAAGGGATACGTGCGGAGATGGAAATGAAAAACTACGTGGAAAAGCACGATAAGCTGGTGCGCTATCTGGATATGACTATTGAAAGCGCCACACCGGAATACGCCAAGGTAACCATGCCGATCACCGAAAACCACAAAAACGGCATGGGCATGGCCCACGGCGGGGCCATCTTTGCCCTGGCCGATGTGGCCTTTGGCTCTGCCGCCAATGCGGGCAAGGATTACGGCGTGGTAAGCCTGAATACCACCATTGAATACCTGCGCCCCGGCAAGGTGTCTCCCCTTACGGCGGAGGCCTTTGTGGTACGCAACGGCAAGCATATTCTGAATTATGACGTAAAAATTTACGACGGTTCAGGCGATCTTATTGCCAAGTGCGTTGCCGCCGGTTTTCAGACCGACGTACCACTGCCTGATTAATTTGTTTTTTAATCACGCAGAGTCCCCGCCCCACAATCCTGACCGGGCAAGGGCAATGCGCACAACGACATCAACACAAAGCCCCTGCCGCAGGTTGTCCTCCGGCAGGGGCTTTGTGTTGGCCTGCAATAAAAGAATTGCCCCTTGCCGAACCCTTGGCAAGGGGCTTCCACCGTAAACGCTTGGGGCGCATGGAGGTGATGAGTGGCGCAAACGTCAGATACAGAACCTTGCGCGCAATATGAAAAATTTCAAAATCCTATGCTTGAGTCTTGGACGTTGGGTGTTCTCCCAAAGACTCCGCCAAGGGCAGGCTGAGGCAGAATTCCGCCCCGCCATCCGCCGCGTTGACTGCCGTAAGTTCACCGCCTCTGGCGTGAGCCAGCGAGCGGGCTACAGCAAGCCCCAGCCCCACATAGCGGCCAAGTGTCTTGCCGCCGGATGCATGCGCGGCAACGGGGCTTTGCAGTGCGCGCGTGCTGAAAAAAGGCTCAAATATGTGCGGCATGATGTCGGGCGCAATGCCTGGGCCGTTGTCGCGCACCACAAGGTCATACCAATCCTGCCCCTGCGCATCGCGTCTGGTGCTGGCAGTCAGGGTGACCAGACCGCCGGGGCGCTCTGCCAATCCTGATGCCGATTCAGCATCACTGAGAGCATCCAGCGCGTTTTCCAGCAGGTGCAGGCATATCTGCTGCAATTCCGGAGCGGAACCCAAGGGGCGGGGCGCGCCCTCGCCCTGCGGCACAAGGACATTGCAGCGCACATGGGCGCTTTCCATGCGTTCGTGAAGCAGGCGCAGCACCTGGGCCACATCCGCAGCCACATCAAGCGCGCCCACGCGAGGGTCAAGCCCGTGCCCCACCATGAGCAGCTTGCGCGTTATCTCGCGCACCCGCAGGCTCTGCGTCCTGATGGTGTCCACAGCTTCGCGTACTTCATCGATATCCGGCAAAGCTTTGGCTTCCGGCTCTTCCAGGCAGTCACGGATCAGGCCAGCGGCCTGCACCATGATATTCAGCGGATTGTTGACCTCATGGGCCACACCTTCCGCTACCCTGCCAAGGCTGCGCCAGCGGGCTGCCTCGGCCAGACGTGCTGCTTCCTGCCGTGCGCCTGCGCGCTCCGCCGCTTTGCGGCATTCCGCAAGGATGCCGTCCATGCCCACGGGCTTTGAAAGCCAGTTCAGCGCGCCGCGCCGCATGGCCTGCACGGCCTTGCCCATATCTCCTGCGCCGGAAAGCATCACCACATCGGTCTGTGGGTAGTGCTCGCGCAGAATTTTCAGCAGATCCACGCCGTCCATACCCGGCAGACCCACATCAAGAAATATGAGGTCGCGGGGGCCGCTCGCCAGTTCGGCCAGGGCCGCATCGGCATCCTGCGCGGTTGCGGTTTCGTAACCGCGCAATGCCAGACGCTCGGCCAAAGGCTCCGAAAAGGCAGGTTCGTCATCCACAACAAGCACACGCATGGCGAACTCCTATGGCGAACCGCTGCCGCCCTGGCAGTTTCAAAAAACCGCTTCAGGACAATTAACGCTTGAACCAGCCGCCTTGCGGCGGGCAAGACCAGCCAACGCCTTTTTTATGGCAGGGGTTAGGGCGAATTCCTGCAAGAGCATTTCGTGCAGAAATACCCTTGCCGCAGGCCGGATGCGCTCCATCCGGCCCTCCCCGGCCAAAGCTGCACCAGCGCTTATTTACCGTGCTCTTCCAGCACGTCCCTTTCGTTCATAACATCGCGGGCCGAATCAAAATCCCCGCCTTCGGCCAGGGAAACTGCCACCATGGCGTTCTCAAGCTTGTCGCGGTAGGCCATGCGAATGCTGTTGAGCAATTCGTCAATGTCCATGGGCTTTCTGAGGAAGTTGTACGCACCCATGCGATAGGCGGTCTGCTCTTCAGCGTCGCCGCCGTGGCCCGTAAGAATGATGACCTGAACCTGCGGATTGCTCTTTTTGACGTTGCGCAGCACTTCAAAGCCGTCCATGCCGGGCATGCGCAGGTCAAGCACGATAACGTCGGTAGGCTGCTCCACAGCCTTGAGGGCCTCGGGGCCGTCATAGGCCACCCGCGCCTCAAAGCCGCGCATGGCAAGGCGTTCCGAGAGCGTGTCCACAAACTGCTTTTCGTCGTCTACCAGCAGGATTTTGATGTCTTCCTTGGTCATGGAATACTCCTTGAAGGCCCGGCAACATGCCGGTGCCAGTTATTCGCCTTCGCTATCGCAGGCCGAAATGGAAAGGAAAAATCTTGGCCCGGCATCCCGCCAGGGCATAAGCACGGCGCGCCAGCCTGGGCGCATGCCGTCCAGCATGGGGCTGCCGGTCATGGCCGCCAGGGCCATCTCACGGTTGGCCCCTTCCAGAGCCTCAACTATAATGCCTTCTTCCTTCTGCCGCCGTCCGGCGGTGAGGCGCAGGTTCACCTGCCCGCCCACCGAGGCGCAGAGGTCAAACACTTCAAGCAGCGACCGCAGGACGGCCAAAGGCGGCACATTGGCCCACACAGGTTCTTCAGTTTCGCCGCTGGTCAGGTGTATCTGTGCCGCGCGCGCCTGACGCGCCGCCAGCAGGCAGAAACTGCGGCTTACCCGCGCAAGATCGCAGGGGCCAGCACCGCCGGGTTCCATCCCCCCAGCCTGCGCCATGAAGTCCATGGCTTCGGAAAGGGCCGCCCCCTGAATGATGGAACGCTGCACTTCACTCAATGCCGATGAAAGCCGCTCTGCCCCCGGCGCGGCAACAGTCTTGCCGCCTGCCAGAGTTGCCAGATCCTGGGCCAGCCCGGCAGATTCACGTATCACTGCCAGCACGTTGCGCATGTCGTGAACGGCGGAAGCCAGCAAGCGGGCCATGCACTGACTTTCATTCATGACTTGCCTCCGGTGGCTGAGCATTCCTTGCCTTCACGCACGGCAGCTTGCAGTGTTTCCAGAAAAACATTGAAGCTCAACGGCTTGGTGAGGCAGGCAAAGGCCTGCGCCACGGGGTTTGTGCCGTTGTCGTCCACGGCCTCGTGCCCTGTGAGCAGGATAACCGGCAAATCAGGGTATAGAACCTTGAGGCGGCGCAGCACCTCATCGCCCGACAAACCGGGCATAAAGAGATCAAGCACCACAACATCGGGTTTTTCCGGCGTGGCGGCCTGGAGTGCGCTGATGCCGTCATAAACCACATAGGGCGCAAATCCGCGAAGCGAAAGACGCTCTGCCAGGGTATCGACAAATTCCTTTTCATCGTCAGCCAGAAGGATGCGTAATGACATTCTACACCTCCACCGCGACATCTGGCGGAGTAAGCGGCAGGGTGATGCTTATGGTGCTGCCCCGCCCTTCTTCGCTTTGCACGTGAATTTCGCCGCCAAGCTTGCGCACGATGCCGTAGGTGATGAACATGCCGAGCCCGGTTCCCTTGTCTTTTTTGGTGGAGTAAAACGGCTCAAAAATATGCCGGAGCACTTCGGGCGACATGCCCTTGCCGTTGTCCTGCACACTCACCAGCATCTGCCCGTTCTGGCTTTGACAGCGTATTTTAACAAAACGCTCTTCGCCCTGCGGTGCCTGCGTGCTCCCCTCGCCACCGGCCAGCGCGTCCAGCGCGTTGCCCACGATGTTGAGGAACACCTGCTGCAACTGGCCTCTGTCCGACACAATTTCCGGCAGGTTGGGCGGCAGTTCCGCTTCAAGTTTGACGCCCCGGTTTTTGGCTTCGCGCTCAAGAAAACCAAGGGTTTCTGAAATAACTTCTTCTATGTGCAGGGCCTGACGGTTGGCTTCCATGCGGCGGGCAAAGCCCAGTAGCCTGTGGGTAATGCCGCGCGCGCGTTCCACTGTGCTTTCAATGCCTTCCAGCAGGGCGCAGAGCCTTTCCTTGTCCTTGCCATCACCGCACACCTTGCCCATGCTCAAAAGATCCTGGGCAAGCCCCGCCTTTTCGTAAATGACGGCCAGCGGATTATTGACCTCGTGGGCCACGCCCGCAGCCAGCCGGCCGATGGACGAAAGCTTCTGGTTGTGCTCCATCTGGGCAAAAACAGCGACCCGGCGTTCATCGCTGGCCTGCAACCGATTGATAAGCTGCTGCATGAGCAGATTCGACACCATAAATATCAGGGCAATGCCGCCGCACAAGACCAGCAGCAATTCCGTGCGCAGGGCCAGCCAGGGGCGGATGGCGTCTTCTGTGGGCTTGACGGCCAGCAGCATGAAATCCGTGCCCGCCAGTGTGCACGAGGCCACCATGAGCTGCCTGCCCTTGGGGTCTGTAATGCGGCGCACCACTGTTTCGTGCGAGGCCGGGGGCAGATCCATGGGCAGTTTCTCCAGCGCCTTGCCGAAAAGATTGGAATCCGTTTGCAGTACGCCTTCCGTGTCTACAAGAAACACGTCAGTATCATGCTCCGGCCCAACGGTGGACACAACCTGCTGGATGCGCAGGGTATCTGTGGCCACGCGCAACGTCCATGAAACACCGTTTTCTTCAAGCCTGTGCACTGCCACAACAAGGTGCGGATACCCGCGATAGCCCAGAATGGCATTGCTGAGGTAGCGCCCCTTTATCTCGGTATCACGCAGCCAGGGCTTGCCCGCATAGTCCACGCCCTTGAGTTTGTAAGGCCCCACATAGCCAACCTGCTGGCCGTCCGCGTCCACCAGGCCCATATCCACAAAGCCCTGATATTCACTCTTGAGGGCCAGAAACACGCGGTTGAGAGTTCGCTCGTCCAGCAAATCCTTGAAGGTATACGCGTGGGCCAGAAAACTCACCGTGGAGACACGCTCGCCGAGGTACAGTTCCAGTGCCGCCTGCGACTTGCGGGCCAGGGCGTATACCGGGCTTTCCAGTTCGCGCTCAAGGGTACGCATGTACTGCACGTGGCTGATGGCCGAAAGCAGCAGCAGCGGCGTAACCGAAACGGCCACCATGAGCACTGTCATCAGCCGCCGCAGTGAGCGGTACCGGGCCGGAGACACCGCCTCCGGAACTTCCAGCAAATGCGCGAAGTAGTTTTTTATCGTGGCAAACATGTGCCCTCCAAGGTCTGCGCCGCCGTCAAGCCCGCTGGTGCGGTTCAGCTCCACGGCGGCACGTTCCCCGGCCCCGTAAGGCAAAACCCCGACTAATGGCCGCCAGCCACCAGAACGCCCGAAGCCGCAAGGCTGAGCACCAACACTTCAAGCACGGCAATAATCGTCATAATCCACTGCTTCTGGCGCACAAGACTGATCGCAAGCTGCACAAAGCAGATGATAGTAAGCGCCGCAAGAAAAGCGATACCAATGAAATTGCATATATCGCCCTTACCCACAAGGGCAAGCCAGCCCCAACCTTGAGGAATATTGCCCGCAGCGCGGTAGGCGGCTGCGTTCTGCGTCCACAGGTGCGGCATTTGATCCAGAGGAATCTGCGGCGTCAGCACACCAAAAACATAGAGCGCGTAGGTAACAAGCATTGCCACAAAACCCAGCAGCGCGCCGTAGAACAAGGTGTCTGCATAGCGCAGTTGCGCGGGGGAGGCCTTTATGTCGTTCTTCAGATCAGTGGTCATTGTTTTCTCCCTTCAGTTCAAGCGTATCCGATGCGGATTACCAGCCGAGGCCCTTCATGAGGGCCTTGGCCCCGGAGAAGAAGAGCACGCCAATAACCATGTAGCGGATGAACTTGGGCTTGGCCTTGGCAAGCAGCCGCACACCCACCACAGAACCCAGCATGAGGCCAACGATGGAAGGAACAGCCATCAGCGGGATAACGCAGCCCTGGTTCAGATACACCCAGGCGGCAGAAGTGTCGGTAATGGAAAGCAGGAATTTGGAGGTGCCCACAGCGACCTTGAGGGGCGCGCCCATGAGCAGGTTGAGCACTGGCACGTTGGCCCAGCCAGCGCCAAGACCGAACATGCCGGCCATAATGCCAATGGCGATGAACAGCAGCAGGCCAGCCAGGGTGCGGTGGGTTTTCCACTCGACCACTTCGCCGGTGCTGGGTTCAAGAAAAACACCGTCCATGCCGAGTGCAAGGCCTATGGCATCCTGCTTGGTCACCACCGGGCGTACTGAGTTTTTGGAAAGCAGCAGCAGCACGGCAATGCCAAGGATGGTCGCGCCAAGGCAGGTCTGAATGACGTTGGTAGGCAGCGCCAGGCCGAGCATGGCGCCCACGATGGCGCAGGCAGAGGCAATCAGCGCCACAGGCAGAGCCAGGCGCAGGTTGGCGAAGTTACGCCGCAGCAGACCGGGGCCAGCGGCAAGAGCACCCGCAAGCGCCACCAGCAGGCCCGCGCCTCGCACAAAGTCGAGGTGGAAGGGGAAGAACCCGCTCACCAGCGGCACAAACAGAACACCGCCGCCCACACCGGCCATAACGGCGATGACGCCAAGAATGAAACAGAAGAACAGCAGGGCAACCGGCCAGTACCACCACGGATGGTTGTCTATAGCCACCGCTTCAGGTGCTTGCGAAGCAGCGGGAGCGGCTTCGGGGGGCGCGGCCTGAACCGCCGTGTCGGCGGCAGCCACGGCCACAAAAGACTGGGGCTGGGTTTGAGCGACATTTTCAGCCTGCGCTGTTACGGCGGCCTGAGCAGCCGGAAGGGCCTCAGCGGCCTGTGCCGACATCGGACAGGCAAGCCACAGACACAGTGCCACGGGCAGCAGAATGAACTTCACCACAGATTTCTCAGCCCCGCTCTTCAAGGTTCTTTGGAAATCAAAAGCCATTGTTTCCCCCTTGCGGCCTTTTGCCGACGCAAGTTTATTTACGGTCAGCCCAAAGTAGGTTGGAAAGGGGTTGGGTGCTATCAGGAGAATCCTGAATTGTGAAAAAATGACTAAGGGATTTCCCCAGAGGTGAGGGGGAGGGATTTGGCCTATGCGGCGAGGGGGGGGATTTGCGACCCTTCGGGCACGCTATTCCGCCCTCAGGCGGAGTTTGGGACGCCTGCGCGGCGCGCGGCAAGGTGGGGCCTGTTATGGGGCTACGCCCGCCAATCTAATGCCAAACACCGCACCGCGGGTTTGGGCCGCCATCGGCGCTAGGGCCGCCGGGCGGAAAGGCACGGATATCAGTCGCTGACGGCGCGGCAAAGCCGCG